>NZ_AP024322.1:613827-920740 GCF_018408855.1 Caballeronia sp. NK8
AGGACGAAGGCGCCATGGTGACGAAGGAAGGATAAACCCGGCAACCACGCGATCCACGATCGCGCACCCTCAAAAGCAGGCAGCGGCATACACGGCACGTGCGGTCATGCATCGAGACCATCCGCTGTGCCCGTGCCAACAAAAAGGAGACGAACTTCCATGAAACGCACTCAACGCATCGTTCGAGCACAACCGCGCGCGCGCCGCGCCGTATCGGTTCTGTCGGCCGCGCTGGCCGCCGCCGCGCTCGTGCCGTTGTCGGGGCATGCCGCGACGACCATCACGATCGCCACGCTGAACAACCCCGACATGATCGAGCTGAAGAAGCTCGCGCCGGCGTTCGAGAAGGCCAATCCCGACATCCAGCTGAAGTGGGTGATCCTCGAAGAAAACGTGCTGCGTCAGCGCGCGACGACCGACATCACCACCAACAGCGGCCAGTTCGACGTGATCACCATCGGCACGTATGAGGCACCGCAATGGGGCAAGCGCGGCTGGCTCTCGCCGATGACCGGCCTGCCCGCCAACTACGATCTCGACGACGTGGTGAAGACCGCGCGCGACGGCCTCTCGTCCGGCGGCGTGCTTTATGCGCTGCCGTTCTACGTCGAAAGCTCGATGACGTACTACCGCAAGGATCTGTTCCAGGCGGCGGGCCTCAAGATGCCCGACCAGCCAACCTACGACCAGATCAAGCAGTTCGCCGACAAGCTCACCGACAAGTCCAAAGGCCAGTACGGCATCTGCTTGCGCGGCAAGGCGGGTTGGGGCGAGAACATGGCGTTCGTGTCGACGGTCGTGAACACCTTCGGCGGCGAATGGTTCAACGAGAAGTGGCAGGCGCAGCTCGACACGCCCGAATGGAAGAAGGCGGTCGGCTTCTACGCGGATCTGCTGAAGAGCGACGGGCCGCCGGGAGCGAGCTCGAACGGCTTCAACGAGAACCTCACGCTGATGTCCTCCGGCAAGTGCGCGATGTGGATCGACGCGACCGTCGCCGCGGGCATGCTCTACAACAAGTCGCAGTCGCAGGTGTCGGACAAGATCGGCTTCGCGGCCGCGCCAATCGCTGTCACGCCGAAGGGCTCGCACTGGCTGTGGTCGTGGTCGCTCGCGATTCCGAAGACCTCGAAGCAGCAGGACGCCGCGAAGAAGTTCGCCGCGTGGGCCACCTCGAAGGAATACATCGAGATGGTCGGCAAGGACGAAGGCTGGGCGTCGGTGCCGCCGGGCACGCGCAAGTCGACCTACGCGCGCCCCGAGTACAAGCAGGCCGCGCCGTTCGGCGACTTCGTGCTCAAGGCGATCGAGACCGCGGACCCGAACGATGCGACGCTCAAGAAGGTGCCGTATAGCGGCATCCAGTTCGTCGGCATTCCGGAGTTCCAGTCGTTCGGCACGGTGGTCGGCCAGTCGATCGCGGGTGTCGTCGCGGGTCAGACGGGCGTCGATCAGGCGCTGAAGGCGGCGAACGCAGCCGCGGATCGCGCCGTGAAGCAAGCTGGCTATCAGAAGTAAATCCGCGCGGTACACGGGCCGTTTCATCATGAAACGGCCCGCAGGCATCATCATCGAGAGGTGAAACGATGAGTCAACTGAATCCCCCCATCACCGATCATCCTCTGGAGGAGTCCGCCGCCGAGCGCGACAAGCGGCGCGCGAAGTCGGTGCGCTGGCTGATCTCGCCATCGACCGGACTGCTCTTCCTGTGGATGGCCATTCCGCTCGCGATGACGATCTGGTTTTCGTTCTCGCGCTACAACCTGCTGAATCCCGATGTCAAAGGCTTCGCGGGCTTCGACAATTTCGAGTTTCTCGTCACCGATCCGGCCTTCGGTCCGTCCATCGGCCATACGCTGACGCTGATCATTTCGGTGCTCGTGATCACAGTCGTGGGCGGCGTGCTGCTCGCCGTGCTGTTCGACCGCAAGTTCGTCGGGCAAGGCATCGCGCGGCTGCTCGTGATCGCGCCGTTCTTCGTGATGCCGACCGTGTCCGCGCTCATCTGGAAGAACATGATCCTGCATCCGGTGTATGGCCTGATCGCCAGCCTGATGCGCTCGATGGGCATGCAGCCGATCGACTGGTTCGCCGACTATCCGCTCTTCGCGGTGATCGTGATCGTCGCGTGGCAATGGCTGCCGTTCGCGTTCCTGATTCTGTTCACCGCGATCCAGTCGCTCGATCAGGAGCAGAAGGAAGCGGCGCGCATCGACGGCGCGGGTCCGTTCGCGATGTTCTTCTTCATCACGCTGCCGCATCTGAAGCGCGCGGTCGCCGTGGTCGTGATGATGGAAACCATCTTCCTGCTATCGATCTTCGCGGAGATCTATACGACGACCGGCGGCGGCCCCGGCACCGCGACGACCAATCTGTCGTACCTGATCTACGCGCTCGGCCTGCAGCAGTTCGACGTCGGTCTCGCGTCGGCGGGCGGCATTCTCGCGGTCATTCTCGCCAACATCGTCGCGTTCTTCCTCGTGAGAATGCTCGCGAAGAACCTCAAAGGGGAGTACGAGTCATGAGCACCCAACCGGTTTCAGGCGTGCCGCGGACCACCGCACTCGGTCACGCGAAGAACATCGTGCCCGGCATCGTCGCGTGGCTCGTGTCGATCCTGCTGTTCTTCCCGATCTTCTGGATGACGATCACCGCGTTCAAGACCGAGCAGCAGGCGTATTCGTCCTCGCTCTTTTTCACGCCGACGCTGGACAGCTTCCGCGAAGTGTTCGCGCGCAGCAATTACTTCGGCTTCGCGTGGAACTCGGTGCTGATCTCGCTGGGCGTCACGGTGATCTGTCTGCTGCTCGCCGTGCCGTGCGCCTATGCGATGGCCTTCTTTCCCACCAAGAAGACGCAGTCGGTCCTGCTGTGGATGCTCTCCACGAAGATGATGCCGTCGGTCGGCGTGCTCGTGCCGATCTACCTGCTGTGGAAGAACACGGGCCTGCTCGATACCGTGTCCGGCCTCGTCATCGTGTACACGCTGATCAACTTGCCGATCGCGGTATGGATGGCCTACACGTACTTCAACGAAGTGCCGAAGGACATCCTCGAGGCGGGCCGCATCGACGGCGCGACGACCTGGCAGGAAATCGTCTATCTGCTGATGCCGATGGCGCTGCCTGGTCTCGCATCGACGGGCCTCCTGCTCATCATTCTGTCGTGGAACGAGGCGTTCTGGAGCATCAACCTGTCGAGCTCGAATGCGGCGCCGCTCACGGTGTTCATCGCTTCGTATTCGAGTCCGGAAGGCCTGTTCTGGGCCAAGCTCTCGGCGGCCTCGCTGCTCGCGGTCGCGCCGATCCTGATCGTCGGCTGGCTCTCGCAGAAGCAACTGGTGCGCGGTCTCACGTTTGGCGCGGTGAAGTGAGGATGCGAGCGTGAACCTCACTCCATCCCACGAAGCCAATCTCGAAGATCGCCTGCTGATCTGCGATTGCGACGGCGTGCTCATCGACAGCGAAGCGGTGGCGGCGCGCATGCTCGTCACCGAGCTGGAGGCGCTGTGGCCGGGCGTCGATGTCGAGCCGGTCGTGATGCCGCTGCTCGGCCTGCGCATCGAGGCGGTGCTCGCGAGCGCCGCCGATACGGTGAACCGCACGCTCACGCACGATCAGGTCATCGCGATCCGGCGTTCGGTCGAAGTCGCGGCGATGCAGGCGCCGACCGTGGCGGGCATCGCCGAGGCGCTCGCGGCCGTGCCCTTCACGAAGGCATGCGCGAGCAACAGCTTTTCCACCTATGTCGATGCTGTGCTGCAACGCACCGGCCTGCTGCGCTTCTTCGGCGAGCGGCGTTTCTGCGCCGATATGGTCGAGAATCCGAAGCCAGCGCCCGACGTCTATCTCGCGGCGGCGCGCGCGATGCGTATCGATCCGCTGCGCTGCCTCGTCGTCGAGGACAGCGTGACGGGCGTGACGGCGGCGAAGGCGGCGGGCATGCCGGTGCTCGGTTTCATCGGCGGCGGGCATGCCACTGAAGGACAGATCGGCGCGCTGCAGCGAGCGGGCGCGCAGGCGGTATTCGACGACATGACGCGCTTGCCGGCGCTCGTCGAGCAATGGCTGCAGAACGCGGCGTTCGAAATCAGATAGCGACGGCGCGCGACGCGTCGCCAATGAAGACTGGAGACAGACCATGGCTAGCCTGACACTGCGTAACATCACCAAGCGTTATGAAGAGACCGAGGTGATGCGCAACATCAACCTCGATATCAACGACGGCGAGTTCGTCGTGTTCGTGGGCCCGTCGGGCTGCGGCAAATCGACGTTGATGCGCATGATCGCGGGTCTGGAGGACATCAGCGGCGGCGAGCTGATGATCGACAACACGCGGGTGAACGAACTCGCGCCCGCCAAGCGCGGCATCGCGATGGTGTTCCAGTCGTACGCGCTGTATCCGCACATGACGCTGTACGACAACATGGCGTTCGGCCTGAAGCTCGCGGGCGAAAAGAAGCCCGCGATCGATGCGGCAGTGAAGAACGCCGCGAAGATTCTGCACATCGATCACCTGCTCGATCGCAAGCCGAAGGCGCTGTCGGGCGGTCAGCGCCAGCGCGTGGCGATCGGGCGCGCGATCACGCGCAAGCCGAAGGTGTTCCTGTTCGACGAACCGCTCTCGAACCTCGATGCCGCGCTGCGCGTAAAGATGCGCCTCGAATTCGCGCGCCTGCACGACGACCTCAAGACGACGATGATCTACGTGACGCACGATCAGGTCGAAGCGATGACGCTTGCGGACAAGATCGTCGTGCTGTCGGCGGGGAACATCGAGCAGGTCGGCACGCCGAACACGCTGTATCACGCGCCGGCGAACCGCTTCGTGGCGGGTTTCATCGGCTCGCCGAAGATGAATTTTCTGTCGGGCACGATCGCGCAGGTGCAGAGCGACGGCGTGCTCGTGAAGTACGCGACGGGCGAGACGCAGCTCGCCGGCGTGTTGCCGGGCAACGCGAAGGTGGGCGATGCGGTCACGGTCGGCATTCGTCCGGAGCACTTGCAGCCGAACTCGCCGGGAGCGGGTGATTTCGGTGTTTCCGCATCGGCGATGACGGTCGAGACGCTCGGCGACGCGGCGTATCTCTACGCCGAAACGGACGTCGCGCCGGATGGCTTGATCTCGCGCATTCCGCCGCTGGAGAAGCACGCGCGCGGCGAGAAGCTGAAGCTCGGGGCGTCGGCGGAGCATTGCCATCTGTTCAACGCGGAAGGGCAGGCGTTCACGCGCAAGGTCGTGGATTCGTGGCTGCGGGAGCATGCGACAGCGGCATGAGCTTGTCGACGATGCAACGGCGGCGCCATCCGAAAGGACGGCGCCGTTGTTTTTTGCGGGGCATGGGAGAAGCGCGATAATCGCGGTTACGACCGTTCACACTCGATGACCGGCGCATTCCCACCCGATATCGCCATGCCTGTCCTGACCGAACTCTTCGTCTATCCGATCAAATCCTGCGCGGGCATTTCCCTGCGCCGCGCAACGCTTTTCGACACGGGGCTCGAATACGACCGCCACTGGATGGTGACCGACGCGTCGGGCGGCATGTTCACGCAGCGCACGCATCCGCGCATGGCCTTGATCAGAACCGCGTTCGACGGCGACGATCTCGTGATCGATGCGCCGGACATGCCGACGCTGCGCACGCCCTTGCGCACCGAAGCGCTGACCGATGCGCAGCCGATGCACGCGACCGTCTGGCGCGATACCGTCGATGCGCTCGATACCGGCGCGTACACCGCGCAATGGTTCACTGCGTTTCTCGGCCTGCCCGCGCGCCTCGCGCGCTTCGCGCCGACGGCACGCCGCGATGTCAGCGACGAATGGACCGCGCCGCTTGCCGCGCATACGCGTTTCGCGGATCAATTTCCGCTGCTGGTGCTCGGCCAGGCATCGCTCGACGATCTCAACGCGCGTCTGTCGACCAAGGGCGCGCCGGGCATCGCCGCCAATCGCTTCCGGCCGAATCTCGTGATCGGCGGGCTCGATGCGTATGAGGAGGATTTCGTCGGCGAGATGCAGATTCGCGTGCCGGAACGCGACGTGCGATTTGTGCGATTACGCCTCGTGAAGCTGTGCACGCGCTGTCCGATTCCGTCGATCGATCAGGAGACGGGCGCGCCGAATCCGTCGTGGCCGCACGAGCCGCTTGACACGATGAGCGCGTATCGCGGCAGCGACCAGTTCGACGGCGCGCTGACTTTCGGCAAGAACGCGATCATCGTGGCAGGCGAGGGCGTCATCCTGGAAGTCGGGCAGGAAGTGGCAGCCGAAATCGACTTCTGACGCGTCACGCGTCGAGTGCCGCCTTCGCGCACAACTCGTCGGTCACGAGCCCCGACAGCCACTGGCCTTTCAGCGCGGCGATCAGCGCCTCGCGTTTGCGTTGGCCGCCCGCGAAGCCGATCGTCGGGCGTTTCGGCGGCGTGTCGAGTTTGAGGCTCGTCACGCGCGCGCCGGTCTTCGATGTCACGCGCTTGCCATCGGCATTGATCGGCAGCCCGAGCCATTCGGCCACGGCGCCCGCGCCCATCATCTCGTCGACTTCCGCGCGCGTGATGAAGCCGTCTTCGTGCAGCGGACAGTTCACGCCCACGTTGCCGATGCCGACGAACGCCACATCCGCCTGCTGCGCGAGCGCGCTGACGATGCGATACAGCCGGTGATTGACCCACTGTGCGCGCTCGGTTTCGCTGTCGGCCATGAGCGGCGCGGGCAGCATGAAGTGCTTGCCGCCGGTCTTTTCCGATAGCTGCTGCGCGACGTCGTAGCGATTCGACGAACCGTCCTGCGCGATGGCGCCGACCATCGACACGAAACGATGCTGCGGCCGGTCCAGCTGGCCGATCTGCGCGACACAGGCCTTCAGCGTGCGCCCGCTGCCGATCGACACCACGAGCGGTTTCTCTTCGAACAGATAGCGCTCCATCACCTGCGCGCCCGCGACGGCGAGCTTGCGGTCGATCTGCTCGGGGGCGTCGCCGTCGATGGGGACGACTTCGCACATCGCGAGGCCGTAGCGGTCGCTGAGCGCCTTGGCGAGCGACAGACAATCGGCGATGCGATGATCGACCCGCACGCGGATCAGGTTCTTTTCGACGGCGAAGGCGACGAGGCGCTGCGCCACCGGACGGGAGATTTGCAGTTTTTCTGCAATCTCGTTCTGGGTGTTGCCGGCGACGTAGTAGAGCCACGCTGCGCGCGTTGCGAGGTCGAGTTTTTCAGTGGACTTGGGCACTGGTGGTTTGGCTTTTTGTTTTGTTGTTTTTTGGGGAGTGTTGCCGGATCCCGTTGGCGTGTCGGTTTATTGGCGTTACCCCGTACAGGGCAACGCTAGCAGACTGACACGCCGACAAGTTCCATAGAAGCCCACCCGCACCACAAAATCAAGCCAACCTCGGCCGCGCCGGATCGAACAACGGCCTCACATGCTGATAAAGCTCCCGAAACCCTTTCAACCGCTGCCGAAGCATCTCATGCCGCTGCGGGTTCGGCGTGAACTCCTGCTTGATCTCGGGCTTGGCGAGCACCGTCGCCGGATCGCCCCCCGCTGCGAGCCACCCGAGCCGCGCTGCGCCCAGCGCCGCACCGGTTTCGCCGCCACCGTGCGTGCGAGTCGGGGTATCGAAAGCATCGGCGAACATCTGCGCCCAGTACGCGCTGCGTGCACCACCGCCGAGCATCGACAACGCCCGCGCCTGCGTACCCGCCGATTGCAGCGCATCGAGACCATCGGTCAGCGAGAGCGTCACGCCTTCGAGCACAGAATAGCCAAGCAAGGCGCGATCGGTCGCATGGGTCATGCCGAAGAACACACCTTGCGCGTACGGATCGTTGTGCGGCGTGCGCTCGCCGCTCAGATACGGCAGAAAGAGCGGCGCCGAAGGCAGCACATCGGCAGGCAAGGCTTCGATTTCCGCGAGCAACGTAGGCTCGTCCGTCGACGTCAGCTTGCACACCCAGCGCAGACAGCTCGCCGCCGACAACACCACGCTCATCTGATGCCAGCGATCCGGAATCGCGTGGCAGAACGCATGCACCGCCGACGCCGGATTCGGCCGGAAACGATCGCCGATCACGCACAGCACGCCCGACGTGCCGAGCGAGAGAAAGCCATCGCCCGGATCGGTCGCGCCGATGCCCACCGCGCTCGCGGCATTGTCGCCGCCGCCCGCCGCGACGATCACGCCTTCGCCCAGGCCGAACTCGCGCGCGAGCTCGGGACGCAACGTGCCCGAAGGCGCACTGCCCTCGGCCAGCGACGGCATCTGCTGGCGCGACATGCCGCACGCGGCGAGCAGCTCGTCGGACCAGTCGCGACGCGCGACGTCGAGCCACAACGTGCCGGCCGCGTCCGACGGATCGGATACCTTCGTGCCCGTCAGATGCATCCGCAGATAATCCTTCGGCAGCAGCACGCACGCGGTCTGCTTGAAGATTTCCGGTTCGTTGTGCGCGACCCACAGCAGCTTTGGCGCGGTGAAGCCGGGCATCGCCAGATTGCCGGCGATCTCGTGCAGGTTCGGCGCGCGCTCGTAGAGTTCGGCGCACTCCTTGTCGCTGCGCATGTCGTTCCAGAGGATCGCGGGCCGCAGCACGTTGTCGTGTGAATCGAGCAGCACCGCGCCGTGCATCTGGCCCGAGAGGCCGATGCCGCGCACCTGCGCGAATTCATCGGGAAACTTTTCGCGCAGCTTGAAGAGCGCGGCGCGCGTGCCTTCCCACCAGTCGAGCGGATTCTGCTCCGACCAGCGCGGCTTCGGACGCGATACGGTGAACGGCGTGCCCGCCGTGCCGATCACGGCGCCATCGGCGGCGAGCAGCAGGACTTTCACTTCGGAGGTGCCGAGGTCGATGCCTAAGTACATGAACGGACCCTTTGTCGTTGCCGGGAACGAACCCGGCCAATGGCCAGGCGTGACGCCAATCCAGCGGGAGGCGCTAATTTAACGCCACGCAGCGCGCCGCGCCATGGGCACATTACCCGAGCGGCGCGGCTGATGGTTACGCGATGCGACAGGAACGGTGATAACGCGTTGCTTATGGCCGCGCGTTACGGTCGATTCGCAAGCCACGCATCGACCTTCGCGATCGCGTTGCGCATCACGCGCTCCAGCCCTTCGGTCTGCGCCATGCTGCCCCACAGGAGCTTGTCGCCGGTGAATGCCTTGATCGGATCCGGCGCCGTGAAGAAGCCGTGCGCGACAGCCGGGTCCATCACGCCATCCTGATACGCATAAGGCAGCTTGTCTTCGTGCCAGCGTTCGAGGAAGCGGAAGAAGAGCGCGGGCAGGATGGCGGTCGAATCCGGATCGACGTTGCGCGCGAAGCATTCGGAGAGCGTCGGCGCGATGAAGCCGGGGAGCTTCGAGAAGCCATCGGCGGCGACGCGCTGGTTCGTGTCCTTGATATACGGATTGCTGAAGCGGTCGAGCACGACATCGCGATACTTCGCGAGATCGATCGGGCTCGGTGTTAGGCAGGGAATCACGTCATCGGTGACGTAGGCATCCGCGAGCGCGCGGATTTCCAGGTCCTGCGTGCCTTCGTGGATATATTGCAAGCCGACGAGCGTGCCCGCCCACGCGATGCAGCTATGGCTCGCATTGAGGATGCGGATTTTCGCCTCCTCGTACGGATGCACCGATTCCACCATCTCCGCGCCGACCTTCTCCCACGCGGGCCGCCCGGCAATGAAGTTGTCCTCGATCACCCACTGGATGAACTTTTCGCCCATCACCGGCGCGCGATCGTCGAAGCCCGTCGCGGCCTTCACGCGCTCAGCGACATCGGGCGTCGGACGTGGCGTGATGCGGTCGACCATCGCGTTCGGACACGACGTGTTCGCGATCATCCACTCGCGCAGCGCGTGCTCGCCGCGCCGCTCCAGAAATTCGAGCATGCCCGCCTTGAAGCGGTCGCCGTTGCTGCGCAGGTTGTCGCAATTCTGCAGCGAGACCGGGCCCGCGCCGCTCTTCATGCGCGCATCGAGGATGGCGGCAAGCGCGCCGTAAATAGTCGTCTTCGCGCCTTTGAGGTCGGCGGCGAGATCGGGGTTGGCCGTGTCGAGCTTGTCGTGCTCGTCGAGGTAGTAGCCGCCTTCGGTGACGGTGAAGGACACGATTCTGCACGCCGGATCCGCGCCCGTCGCGATGAGCGCGCTCAGGTCCGCCGACCACGGCACGACCTTCCTGATCGCGCGGATGGTTTCGTACTCGCGCTCGCCCTTCGGCGTGACGGTTTCCAGCGTGTATTCGCCGTTCTGCGCGGCCAGCGCGTCGAGCACCGCGTTCATGTCGCCGCGAATATTGCCGACGGCGAGCGACCAGCGCGTATCGCCTGTCTCGATCAGTCGATGCAGATACCACGCCTGATGCGCGCGATGAAAAGACCCGGCGCCGATGTGCAGGATCACGTTGGCTTCGCTAGTCATGTCGTCTCTTCCTCTGATTGGCTGTGCGCCCGTTCTGCGCGGACGGCGGTTCGCGATGCCGCGCGATCACGGTCAAGGCGGCTGAGTGAGCATTTGCTCTGCGGATGGTCTAATGATCGTATTCGCTCGGGCGAAAGTCAAGACGCGGTGCATCGTGCGATGGCGCGCAATTTACGCACCCCTGCGGCGCACAAATTCCGTCGGCGGCAGCGGATCGGGAATAACCCGGATAGTCAACTCGACGGCCATTGAACGAAGGTGCGTGAGCCAATTGCCTATAACGATAGGCGGAAAAATAGAACGCGGGAGACAGACATGGATTACGTGATCGGCATCGACATCGGCACACAGAGCACGAAGGCGTTGCTCGTCGATACCAGCGGCGCGATCGTCGCGCAGCATTCGAGCGCCTATCATCCGGACACGCCGAAGCCCTTGTGGGCGGAGCAGTGGGCGTCGGTGTGGTTCGATGCCGTGACGGCGTGCATCGCGGGCGTCGTGTCGAAGGCGCGGGAAAAGGGCGTCGCGGCAAGCGATGTCAAGGCGCTTTGCGTGAGCAGTCTCTACGGCGGCTCGGGCATTCCCGTCGACGAGAACATGGAGCCGCTTTATCCGTGTCTCATCTGGATGGACCGGCGCGCGACGGCGGAGGTCGAGTGGGTGCGCGAGCATGTCGACATGAAGCGTCTGCAAACGATCACGGGCAACGGCGTGGACAGTTACTACGGGTTCACGAAGATGCTCTGGCTGCGCAATCACCAGCCCGACGTATGGCAGAAGACGCGCTATTTTCTGCCGCCCAATGCGTTCGTGATCCAGCGTCTGACGGGTGAACTGGCCGTCGATCATAGTTCGGCGGGGAACCTCGGCGGCGTGTATGACGTCGCGGCGCGCGCATGGTCGCAGGACGCGCTCGACATGCTCGGCATACCCGCTTCGATGATGCCGCAGCGGCTCGTCGAATCGTCGGAAGTGGTGGGCGGGCTCGCGCCGGAGTGGGCCGGCAAGCTGGGTCTGGCGGCGGGCACGCCGGTCGTCGCGGGTGGCGTCGATGCGGCCGTCGCGACCTTCGCGGCGGGCGTCACGAAGGCGGGTCATCACGTCGCGATGATCGGCACCAGCATGTGCTGGGGCTATATCAACCAGACGGTCGATGCGAGTCACGGGCTCGTGTCGATGCCGCATGTGTACAACGGCAAGCACGATCTGTATGTGTTCGGCGGCGCGAGCACGGCGGGGCAGTGTGTGGCGTGGTATCGCGATCAGTTTTGCCAGGGGGAGATCGCCGCGGCGAAGGCGCTGCCGCATGGCGATCCGCATCGCTTGCTGGAAGAGGCCGCGTCGCAGGTTGCGGCGGGTTCGGATGGCGTCGTGTTTCTGCCTTATCTGATGGGCGAGCGCAGCCCGGTCTGGGATGCCCACGCGAGCGGCACGTTCGTCGGGCTCAATCTGTTTCATACGCGTGCGACGCTTTATCGTGCGGTGCTCGAAGGGGTTGCGTTTGCGTTGAAGCACAACATGGAGGCGGGGCGCCGTGGAGCGCAGTCGCTGGATGACCGGTTGATCGTCGTGGGCGGCGCGGCGCATTCGGATCTGTGGATGCAGATCATCGCGGATGTGACCGGGTATCCGGTGCTGTCGATTGAGCAGGACGTCGAAGCGGCGATGGGTGCGGCGTTGCTGGCGGCGCTGGGGGCGGGGCTCGTGTCGAGGGAGACCGCCGAAGGCGGGTGGGTGACGTTGATCGAGCGGGCTCGGCCGGAGCAGGCGCGGGAGAGGGTCTATGCGGAACGCTTCGAGGTTTATCGGGAGATCTATCCGGCGTTGAAGCCGCTGATGCATCGGTTGAGGGGGTGAGGGTGGGGGTGACGCGAATTCAGGATTCCATAGAAGCCCCCAAAACCCTACCGCCCACCCAACACCGGATGCGAATCAAAAACCGGCCCCTGCACAAAATGCACATCGAACTGCTGCAACGCATTGAACTGCGCTTCATCGCAGACATTGGAAAAGATGAGCGGAATCCTCAACCGATGCGCATAAGCCACCAGATGCTTCACCACTGAATCCCGCAGGGCCGCCCCCGCATCCATCTTGATGAAGTCGAGCCGCGCCATATCCGACACCGCCATGATCTGCCCTGCATTGGGCAAATTCCCCGCGACCTTGAACCCGTAGTGTTGATAGCTCTTGGTGAGATACCCAAGAAACGTCTTGTGCGCGACCGCCGCCGCAGGCAATTCGATCACCACCCGTGACGGGCTCATCCCGAACTCCGTCAGCACCGAAGAGAAGTGCAGCCCATGGTCATACTTCACGCTCTTCAAAAGCCGCTCATGCACACGCAAGAAGAGCAAGCCCGGCCGATGCGGCCCGAAGAAGTTGAACGCATGCAGCGCACGCGATAGCCGGTCCAGCGCGACCAGCTCGCGATCGTCTTCCAGTTGCCCGAAAGGATCGCGCGGCGCATCGCCCTGAATCAGGGTCAGCGCCTGCACGCCGAGCTCATCGCCGAACCGCTCGGCGCTCTCCGGCGATGCGCTCAAGGTCTGCGGAAAACTATGCGTGCCGACATCGAAGATCGGCTCGTAAGCGCTCGAAATGCACAAGTCGCGGTAATGCGCGATCGCCTCGCCCGCATGCTCGTTCTCGCCGAGCACGACATGCGCGCCAAGAAACGGATGTTCCGCGGCGCGGGCGACGAGTTCAGGCAGGGACGGGGCGATCATGGATGGAGCGTTCGGTTTATGGAGGCGTGCCGCACCGGCGATTGTCGTTTGAATGGTCGATGGTATCAGCGCGCAACACCGCGTCCAGCACCAAATTCACATATTGATATGCCGGAAGAAGCGCGTCGATTAAGGGTTTACGATGAATTTCACTAATCGTAATTGGTTTTACTATGCGTAAAACGCAGCGACAACGCGCTCGCACCCATTCTTTCGTCGAGGATTTCGACCATGCCAACGTTCGAGACGCACACGGACGCGAACCAGCACTATCAATCCGGCTTCGCCAACGACTTCGCCACTGAGGCGCTGCCGGGCGCGCTGCCGATCGGCCGCAACTCGCCGCAACGCGCCGCCTACGGCCTCTATGCCGAGCAGCTTTCGGGTACCGCCTTCACCGCGCCGCGCGCGCACAATCGCCGCTCGTGGCTCTATCGCATCCGGCCGGGCGCGGTGCACAAGCCGTTCACGCGCGTGCCCGCCGACGCGCTGCGCGCGAAGCTCGTCGCCAATTTCGCCGACGTGCCCGCGACCCCGCCCAATCAACTCCGCTGGGACCCGCTGCCGATGCCCGCCGCGCCGACCGACTTCATCGACGGCTGGGTGACGATGGCCGGCAACGGCGCCGCCGAAGCGATGTCCGGCTGCGCGATTCACCTTTACGCGGCGAACCGCTCGATGCAGGACCGCTTCTTCTACAACAGCGACGGCGAATTGCTGATCGTGCCGCAGCAAGGCCGCCTCGCGATTGCGACCGAACTCGGCAAGGTGGATGTCGAGCCGTACGAGATCGCGGTGATTCCGCGCGGCGTGCGCTTTTCGGTGGCATTGCCCGACGGCGAAGCGCGCGGCTACATCTGCGAGAACTTCGGCGCGCTGCTGCAGTTGCCGGATCTCGGGCCGATCGGCTCGAACGGACTCGCGAATCCACGCGACTTCCTCACGCCACACGCCGCCTATGAAGACCGCGAAGGCAGATTCGAACTCGTCACCAAGATGAACGGTGTGCTGTGGCGCGCGGATATCGGTCATTCGCCGCTCGATGTCGTCGCGTGGCACGGCAACTACGCGCCGTACAAGTACGATCTGCGCCACTTCAACACCATCGGCTCGATCAGCTTCGACCATCCCGATCCGTCGATCTTCCTCGTGCTGCAATCGCCGAGCGACACGCCGGGCGTCGACACGATCGACTTCGTGATCTTCCCGCCGCGCTGGCTCGCAGCCGAAGATACGTTCCGCCCGCCGTGGTTCCATCGCAATGTCGCGAGCGAGTTCATGGGCCTCGTGCACGGCGTCTACGATGCGAAGGCCGAAGGCTTCGTGCCCGGCGGCGCGAGTCTGCACAACTGCATGTCGGGGCACGGGCCGGATGCGGAGACCTTCGAGAAGGCGTCGAAGAGCGATACCTCGAAGCCCGCGAAGGTCGATGCCACGATGGCCTTCATGTTCGAGACGCGCACGCTCATCAAGCCGACGCAGTTCGCGCTCGAAACCGCGCAGTTGCAGGCGAACTACTACGAGTGCTGGCAAGGCCTCACGAAACACTTCAACCCGGAGCAACGATGAACGACGCGCTGCAGGCCACACTCGCGCCCGCCCTGAAAAGCTGGATCGAATCCGCGAACGATCCCGCGAGCGACTTCCCCATCCAGAATCTGCCATTCGGCGTATTCAGCGACGCGGTGAATCCGCAACCGCGCGCGGGCGTCGCGATCGGCGACTGGATCGTCGATCTGGCCGCGCTCGAACGCGCCGGCCTCGTCGATGCGCAAGGCGCGTTCGACAAGCCGCGCCTGAACGACTTCATCGCGCTCGGCCGCGAGAAGTGGCGTGAAGTGCGTATCGCGTTGAGCGGTCTGCTCGCGCACGGCAACGCGATCTTGCGTGACGATGAAACACTGCGCCGCCGCGCGCTCGTGCCGCGCCCGGATGCGACGATGCATCTGCCCGTCGAGATTCCCGGCTACACGGATTTCTATTCGTCGAAGGAGCACGCGACGAACGTCGGCTCGATGTTCCGCGATCCGAAGAACGCGTTGTTGCCGAACTGGTCCGAGATGCCGATCGGCTATAACGGGCGCGCGTCGTCGGTCGTCGTGAGCGGTACGCCGGTGCGCCGGCCCAATGGCCAGATCAAGCTGCCGGATCAGGATCGTCCGGTCTATGGCGCGTGCCGCAAGCTCGATATCGAGCTGGAGACGGGCTTCATCATTGGACGGGGCAATGCGCTCGGCGAGCCGATCGCGTGCGAGGACGCGGAAGCGCATATCTTCGGCATGGTGCTGCTCAACGACTGGAGCGCGCGCGACATCCAGCAATGGGAATACGTGCCGCTCGGGCCGTTCAACTCGAAGGGTTTTGCGACCACCATTTCGCCGTGGATCGTCACGCTCGACGCGCTCGAGCCGTTTCGCGCCGCGACGCCCGCGCAGGAGCCGAAGCCGCTCGCGTATCTGCGCCACGCGGGCGATCACGCGTTCGATATCGAACTGGAAGTGTTGCTGCGGGCCGAGGGCGCGCGACAGCCGGCCAGCATTTCGCGCACCAACTTCAAGCTCATGTATTGGTCGATGGCGCAGCAGCTCGCGCATCACACGGTTGGCGGCTGCAATACGCGCGTCGGCGATCTGATGGGCTCGGGGACGATCAGCGGAGCGACGCCGCAATCGTGCGGCAGCCTGCTCGAAAGCACGTGGAACGGGCAGCGGCCGTTGAAGCTGGAAGAGGGCGTCGAGCGCGTGTTCCTGCAGGATGGGGATGAAGTCACCTTGCGGGGATGGTGTCAGGGGGAGGGCTATCGCGTAGGGTTCGGGGAATGTGCTGGGCGGGTTCTGGCGGCGCTTGCCTGAGCTTTTTCTGTGTGTCGTGTCGCCGGATCCCGTATTCGTGTCGGTCTATTGGTGTTGCCCCTGTGCGGGGCGGCAGTCACTTTCTTTGCTGCTGCAAAGAAAGTAACCAAAGAAAGCAGCTTGAGACGCCCGCGGTCACACGCAATTTGGGTGTTCTTCTCGTTGATCGTGGGCTCAGTAGCGAGTGCCCTCGTAGGCCTAACCGGGCGTGGACCGCGCACGGTCTGACGAGCTAGAACGTATAGCGTGCTGGTTCAGCACGAAAGGGCTTCGGCACAGCGCTTCGCGCTGCCGTTGGGTATGCAAGGGAAACCAACGAAAAAAGCGAAACGCCGAAGCACAGAAGCACAGAAGCACAGAAGCACACGCATCCCCGATGTACCCGTCGGCCGCGCAGCGGGCCGGAGCCATTTCGTGCTGAACCAGTCACACATGCGGCGCGATGTCACAGACCGTGCGCGGACCAAGCCCGATGTGGCCTGTGAGGGCACTCGCTACAGAGGCCACGAGCGAGGAGAAGGATACCCAAATTGCGTGTGACCGCGGGCGTCTCGAGCTGCTTTCTTTGGTTACTTTCTTTGCAGCAGCAAAGAAAGTGACTGCCGCCCCGCACAGGGGCAGTGCAAATAGACCGACACGAATACGGGATCCGGCGACACCTCAGCATCCCTAAAGACGCGTCGTGCCATTGCGCCATTCCCACCAAACGGCCACCAAAAAAGCCCCCGCCGCCGCAGTCAAAACGCCAATCAAGGCATCCGCGCCGACGCGCTGCATCAACGTCCCCGCAACGATCGGACCGCCGAAGCTCGCCACGCTCCACGACGCCCCGACGATCGCCGTCGCCGACACGAGCGTCGGCCCGCGGAAGCGCTCACCGCACGCGACGATCGACAGCGTATAGACGCTGCCCGCCGCCGCGCCGATCACCAAGAGCAGCGGCCAGCAGATCCACGGATGCGCGACCGCCCACGGCAGCAGCGGCAACAGCACCACCACGACGACCCCCGCACCCGCATGCACCTTCGCGCGCCCGCTGCGATCGGCAAGCCAGCCGATCGGGAATTGCATCGTCGTGTCGCCGAACAGGATCGCGGAGGCGAACAGCACGCCGGTCTCCTCGCCGATACCGTGCGACATCGCGAAGAGCGGCATCAGCGAGAGCGCGAGCGTGTCGAAGAGCGCGAAGAAGCCCGTGCCGATCACGAGCGCCGGCATGCGCGGCAGCACGTGCCGCCAGTCGCCGTGCTCGCCTTCGCCGTCGCCCGAAGCGAGCGCGTGCGGCGTGCCGCGTATCGACGCGAGCGCGGGCAACGCCAGCAGAAAGATCGCGCCGCAAATCGCGAAGCGCATCGACGGCAGGCCGCCGATCATGCTGACGAGCACCGGGCCGGTCATCTGAAAGAGCGTGAAGTTGGTCGCGTAGATGGCGACGACGCGGCCGCGCGTCGCATCGTCGGCGAGCTGCGTGACCCACGCCTCGCCGATCGTGAAAAGCAGCATCAGCGCCGCGCCGCACAGGAAGCGCAGCACGGCCCACAGCCACAGATCCACGGTGAACTGCATCGCGATGGTGGACAGCGCCGCGACGATCACCGTGCCGACGATCGTCTCGCGCGCGCCGCAACGCACGGCGACGCGGCTCGCGAACGGCGCGACCGCGAGGCCGCCGCCCGCCTGCATGGCAGTCATCAGGCCGACCATGCCGGTGCCGTAGCCCGCTTGCGTCAAGGCGAGCGCGGTCAGCGGCAGCGTCGCGCCCAGACCGAGGCCGACCACCGCGACGCTCAGGATCAGCGCCAGAAAATCACGCGAGAGAATGCCCTTCATGCAACGTACCGCCCGCGAAAGATCAGGCGGCTTGTCCGATCGAAAGACGGCGCGCGCGCTTGTCGAGCGTCGCCGACAGCAATGTGAGACCGAACGCGCTCGCCGCCATCATGATGCCGACCCACGGCAGCGACGTGAGCGGCGCGCCCGCGCTGATCACGCAGCCGCCGAGCCACGCGCCCGTCGCGTTGCCGAGGTTGAACGCGCCCTGATTCAACGTCGACGCAAGATTGGGCGCGTCGCTCGCGCGGTTCACGATCAGCATCTGCAACGGCGGCACGATCGCGAACGCGAGCACGCCCCAGAAGAAGATCGTGATCATCGCCGAAACGGGCTCGTGCATCGTGCCGGCGAAGATCGTCAGAATGACGACGATCGCGAGCAGGAAGGTCAGCAGCGAGCGCAGCAGCTTCCAGTCCGCGAGCTTGCCGCCGAGCGTGCTGCCCACCGTCAGGCCGAGGCCGAAGAGCAGCAGCACGTAGGTGACCGCGTGCGGCGAAAAGCCCGTGATGTCTTCGAGGATCGGCGTGATATACGTGAACACCGAGAACAGACTGGCCGACGCGAGCACGCTGATGCCGAGCACCATCAGCACTTGCGGGTTCTTGAGCACGTCGAATTCGCGCAGGATGCTGGTATCGCGCATCTCGATGTGCTTCGGCAGGCACACGGCGAGCGCGCCCGCCGCCGCGATGCCGATCAGCGTCACGACCCAGAAGGTCGCGCGCCAGCCGGCCGCCTGGCCGAGCGCGGTGCCGAGCGGCACGCCGAGCACGTTGGCGAGCGTGAGTCCGGTGAACATCAGCGCGATCGCCTGCGCGCGGCGGTTCGGTGCGACCAGATCCGCGGCGACCACCGAGCCGATGCCGAAGAATGCGCCGTGACAGAACGCCGTGACGATGCGCGCGCCCATCAGCACCCAGTAGTTCGGCGCGAGCGCGCACAGCAGATTGCCGACGATGAACACGCCGATCAGGTTCATCAGCGCTTTCTTGCGCGGCATCTTCGCGGTGACGACGGCGAGAATCGGCGCGCCAATGGTGACGCCGAGCGCATAGCCGGAAACGAGCATGCCGGCAGCCGGAATCGACACCGCGAGATCGCGCGCGACATTGGGCAGCAGGCCCATGATGACGAATTCGGTCGTGCCGATGCCGAACGCGGCAATGGCGAGAGCGACGAGGGGCAGAGGCATGGCGGAGGGCGCGCGCGGTGTCACGCTTCACGCGCATCGTCGGATTGAGCGATGCAGGCGCAAAGGCGGAGTTGAAGGCCCGGATTGTACCGAAAGGTAATTTTCGATGCTGGTATAAACCCTGATATCGGCTGCCACGCGCCGCGTCGCGTCCGAACGGATATTCTTCCGGACGCGACGACGGCGCATGAGTCTTGCCAGCGCGCCGCAGCCATGCGTCAGATGTTTCCGGTAACACGCTCGCGGCCGCGCATTCCTTGCGCGCCATCGGCGTGGGAGAGTGTTGGAAAAACGCTGCAACTATCGAACGAACATGTCACCGACAAAAATCTGTATCCGCTTCGCCATCGCGTCCGCGTTGCTGCTCGGCGCGCTCGCGCACGCCCAGAGCGATGCCGCCGGTCCCATCGCCACGAAGGCGGGCGCGCTGCATTTCCTGCGCGACGAATCCGGCATGGCCGCGCTCATCGACACGCAGGTGTTCGATCGCTTCGACGCGAAACGCATCGCGCACTTCGACGAAACGTCCGGCGCGAGTGATACCGTCACCCGCATGCTCGTGCAATCCGATACCGGCCCGCTGCTCTACGACTTCCGCCGCAATCCGCCGCTCGTGCAGCGCGTGAATCAGCGCATGACGGTCAGGCGCGTGTTCTGGCAGGGCGAGGAAGTGGTGATGCAATCGAATCTCGGCTGGTACGGTTTCCAGCGCGGCAAGCTCACGAAGCTGCAATCGTCGACGACGACCTATCACTGAGCGGGAACACGCGTTCGCCGGCGATCACATAGAGCGCTTCGCCGCGCACGTGGCCGTTCACCTCGAAGCCGCCCGTGAACGCGCCGAACGCCGGCAGCACGCCCGCGCGCGCGCCGAAGCGAAAGCACGGCAGGCGCGCACGGTCGACACGCGTCGCGAGCCGGTACACCGGATGCTCGTGGCCGGCGAGCGCGTAAGCGCCATCGACCGTCTGCGGATGATGGCAAAGCGCCCACGGCCCGAGCGCATGCGGCTCCTTCACGACATCGACGCCGAACAGGGCGGGCAGCGCGCCCGCGTGCCTGTCGTGATTGCCTTCGACGAGCACGAGCGCGAGTTCGCGATGTTTCGCGCGCCACGCGGCGAGCGCGTCGAGCGTTTCGGCGGCGTGCGATTCGCGCGCGTGCAGCAGATCGCCGAGAAAGACGATCGACTCCGGCCGATGCGCGGCGACGAGCGCATCGAGCCGCGCCAGACTCTCGCCGGTCGTGCCGACAGGCACCGGAATGCCGCGCGCGCGAAACACCGCGTCCTTGCCGAAATGCGCATCGGCGATGAAGAGGCTTTTGGCCTGCGGATCGAACGCCGCGCGTTCCGCCGACAACACGAGCGCGTGGCCGTTCACATCGATGGTCAGTGCTTCCATTTATGCTTTCGCCGCCTTCTCCAGATCCGCGAGCATGCGCTCGACGCGATCCGACAGCTTCTCCGTGCTCACCTTCTCCCGCAAGCGCGCGACGATCAGCGGAAACGCGAAGGGCGTCGGCTTCTTCGGGTGCGTGAGCGCGAGCCGGCTGTCGCTCATGCGTTCGAGCGCGGCGCGGATGCGTCCGAGTTCCAGTTCCTGCAGCATCACTTCCTGATCAGCCTGCGTGAGCAGCAGATTGCCGCTGTCGTGCTTGCGGAAGACTTCGTAGAACAGTCCGCTCGACGCCTGCAACTGGCGCGCGCTTTTCTGCTGCCCCGGATGACCTTGATAGATCAGCCCCGACACGCGCGCGATCTCGCGAAAGCGCCGCGCCGAAAGCTCGGACGCGTTGAGGCTCGCGAGAATGTCGTGCTCCAGATTCTGCGGCGAAAAGAGTCCTTTCGCGATGAGCGTCTCCCAGTCGAACGGCTTGGCCGACAGCAGTTCGAAGCCGTAATCGTTCATCGAAATGGAAAACGTGCCCGGCTGGTCGCGTGACGCGCGCCAGCCGAACAGCGATCCCAGACCGATATGCGCCATGCGGCCCGCGAACGGATAGCAGAAAAAGTGATGCCCTTCGCGCGAGCGCACCAGTTCGACGACGAGCACGCCGGGTCCCGGCAAGGCCGACCATTTCGCCTGCAAGTCGAGCAGCGGTTTGACGGCGCGCATCTCGGGCTCGTCGTAGATGCCGTCGCTGGCGCGCGCGAGCATCACGAGCGCGGCGTCCGCGAGTTCCGACGAGAGCGGCATCTTGCTGCCCGCCCATTGCGGCATCGCACCGCGCGACGAGGTCGCGCGCTTCACATAGGCGGTCATGTCGCGCACGCGCACGAGTTCGAGCGCGCGTCCGCCGAAGGTGAAGACATCGCCGGGCTTCAGACGCGAGATGAACGATTCCTCCATGGCGCCGATGCGCCCGCCCGTCATGTACGCCACGTTGATGGTTGCGTTTGCAACGATCGTCCCGACGTTGTTGCGATGCCTGCGCACGAGATCCTCGCGCGGCACGCGATACACGCCGTCATCGCCTTTCACGACGCGATGAAAGTCCGGATACGCCCCGAGCGACGCGCCGCCGCGCTCGACGAACGCGAGCGCCCAGTCGAACTCCGGCTGCGTGAGATCGCGGTATGCATACGCGCTGCGGACTTCATCGAGCATCTGCGCCGCTGTGAAGCCGCCGCCGATCGCCACCGTCACGAGATGCTGCACGAGCACGTCGAGCGGCTTCAACGGCATGTCGCGTCCTTCGATGCGACGTTCCTGGATCGCCCAGCGCGCCGCCGCCGCTTCGACGAGTTCGAGCGCGTGCGTCGGCACGATCGTCACGCGCGACACGCGGCCCGGCGCGTGACCCGAGCGTCCCGCGCGCTGCATGAGGCGCGCGACGCCCTTTGGCGAGCCGATCTGGAACACGCGATCGACCGGCAGGAAATCGACGCCCAGATCGAGGCTCGACGTGCACACGACCGCCTTCAGTTGCCCGTTCTTGAGTCCCTGTTCGACCCAGTCGCGCACCTCCTTGTCGAGCGAACCGTGATGCAGCGCGAGCAGGCCCGCCCATTCCGGCCGCAGTTCGAGCAGTGCGCGATACCAGATTTCCGCTTGCGAGCGCGTGTTGGTGAAGACGAGCGAGCTTTGCGCCTGATCGACTTCATCGGCGACGGGTCCGACTTGCCGCACGCCGAGATGCCCGCCCCACGGAAAGCGCTCGATCGTGTCGGGAATCAGCGTATCGACGACGAGCGTCTTGGGCTGCGCGCCGCGCACGACCACGCGCGGCGTCTTCACGGGATGCAGCAGGGCGTCGTGCGCGAGGGCGAGATTGCCGAGCGTCGCGGACAGGCCCCAGATCTGCAGATCGGGCCGCCAGTGCGCGAGCCGCGCGATCGCGAGTTGCGTCTGCGTGCCGCGCTTGTTGCCGAGCAACTCGTGCCATTCATCGACGACGATCATGCGCAAGTGCTTGAGTTCCTCCTGCGCATTGGCGCGCGTGAGCATCAGCGTGAGGCTTTCGGGCGTCGTGACGAGCGCGGACGGCATGCGCCGGCTCTGCCGCGCACGTTCGGTCGACGACGTGTCGCCGGTGCGCAGCCCGACCGTCCACGGCACCGACAGCGCGCTCACCGCGCTTTGCAGCGCGCGGGCGCTGTCGGCGGCGAGCGCGCGCATCGGCGTGATCCAGAGGACGGTGAGCGGCGCGGGCAGCGCGGCCGGTTTCGGCGGCGCGTGCGCATAGGCCGCGAGCGCGCCGAGCCAGACTGCCCATGTCTTGCCCGCGCCGGTCGTCGCGTGCAGCAGACCGCTCGCGCCGCGTTCGATTTCACGCCACGCCTCGCGCTGAAACGCGAAGGGCTGCCAGCCGCGTTCGTCGAACCAGCGCGCGATGCGCTCGTCGATCGGCCTGGCGGCTTCGTTCGCGTCGAACGCGAATGGCGCGGGCGTGAACTCGGCTACGGCATCGAGTTTCGCCTGCGCCGCGCGGGTACGCGGCACGCGGCGAGGACGCGGCGCGCTCATGCCGTCGCCTCGTTCAGAAAGCCCTTGAGGATGTCGAGCGTATCGGCGTCTTCGATCTGCTTGTCGGTGCGCCAGCGCAGCATGCGCGGAAAGCGCACCGCGATGCCCGACTTGTGGCGCGGGCTCGCCTGTATGCCTTCGAAGCCGATCTCGAAGACGAGCGTGGGCGTGACGCTGCGCACCGGTCCGAACTTCTCGATGGTCGTCTTGCGCACGATCGCATCGACCTGGCGCATTTCCTCGTCGGTCAGACCGGAATAGGCTTTCGCGAACGGCACGAGCGTGCGCGTGCCATCGGCTTCGTCCCAGACGGCGAAAGTGAAATCCGTGTAGAGGCTCGCACGGCGGCCGTGGCCGCGCTGCGCGTAGAGCAGCACGGCGTCGATCGAATATGGATCGATCTTCCACTTCCACCATGTGCCCGATGCCTTCGTGCGCCCGACGCCGTACATCGACGCGCGCTCCTTGAGCATCAATCCTTCGACGCCGCGCGCGCGGCTTTCGTCGCGCAATGCAGCGAGCGCCGTCCAGTCCGATGCGACGACCATCGGCGACACGCGCAGCAAGTCCACGGCGAGATCGGACGCGAGCGCGTCGAGCTTCGCGCGGCGCGCATCGAGCGGCTCGGTGCGCAGATCGCGGCCGTCGGCTTCGAGCAGATCGTAGGCGAGCAGCGCGGCGGGTGAATCGGCGAGCACTTTTTTGGTGAGCGACTTGCGCGTGATGCGCGGCTGCAAACGCGCGAACGGCAGCGGCGCGTTCGCGCCCGGTTCCCACGCGAGAATCTCGCCGTCGATCACGGTGCCGTCCGGCAGCGCGGCGCCGAGCGCGGCGAGCTCGGGAAAGCGCTCGGTGACGAGATCCTCGCCGCGCGACCAGATCCACACGCGGCCCGCGCGCTTCACGAGCTGCGCGCGTATGCCGTCCCACTTCCATTCGACGATCCAGCCGGCGGGCGAACCGAGCGTCGCCGGATCGGCCTGCAGCGGATGGGCGAGAAAGAACGGATAGGGCAGGCCGAGATCGCTTTCGTGCGGCGTATCGACATCGTCGCCTTCGGCAGCGGGCGCGATCAGCCGCAGATAACGCGCGGCGCTCGGTGTCTGACGCGAATCGGTCCAGCCGACCATGCGTTGCGCGATACGCTTGTGATCGACGCCCGCGACGGCGGCCAGCGCGCGCACGACGAGCTGCCGCGCGACGCCCACGCGAAAGCCGCCGCCGATCAGCTTCGTCAGGAGAAAGCGCTCGCTCCAGTTCAGTTCGTCCCAGTAGCCCAGCAGCCGTTCGCGCAACTCAGCCGGATTCGCGCCGCGCAACGTCAGCACGCGGTCCTCGATCCACTGCGCGAGCCCGAGCGACGATTCGCCCGACGCGGGCGGCAACACATGCGCGATGGTTTCGGCGAGATCGCCGACCGCCTGATACGACTCCTCGAAAAGCCATTCCGGCAGACCCGCGCGTTCGCGCGCGAACTCGGTGATGAGGCGCGTCGGCACCGACTGGCGCGGCTTGCCGCCCGCGAGAAAGTACGACGCCCACGCTGCGTCTTCCGGTTCCGCGCCCGAGAAATACGCGATCAGCGCTTCGAGCTTTTCGTTGGTCGAGGTGGTCGCGTCGAGCGCGGCGTAGAGCGTCGCGAAGCGTTTCATGATGCCTGGGCCGTGTCGGCTTCGATGGCGTCGTCGCCGTATTCGGTCTTGAAGGCGCCCGCGTCCAGTCCCTGCTCGCGCAGCCAGCGCACCATCGGCTCGATCTGTCCGTGGGTGACGATAACGCGTTGCGCGCCCGTCGCGCCGATCGCGAGTTGCAGGCCCGGCCAGTCGGCGTGATCGGACAGCACGAAGCCACGATCGACACCCTTGCGGCGGCGTGTTCCGCGCAGACGCATCCAGCCGGACGCGAAGGCATCGCTGTACTCGCCGAAGCGGCGCATCCACGTGCTGCCTTGCGCGGACGGCGGCGCGACGATCAGCGCGCCCTTGAACGCGGCCTTGTCCTTCGCGGCGATCTCGCTGACGGGCCGCGTGTGCGGCAGCGCAACGCCGGCCTCGCGGTACGCGCGATTGAGCGGCTCGACCGCGCCGTGACAGAAGATCGGCCCGATGGCGGCATCGACGCCCGCGAGCAGGCGCTGCGCCTTGCCGAACGAATAGCAGAACAGCACCGACGCGCGCCCTTGCGCCGCGTTGTGCCGCCACCATGAATCGATGCCGTCGAAGACGTCCTGCGAGCGGTCCCATCGATAGATCGGCAGGCCGAACGTCGATTCGGTGATGAAGGTGTCGCAGCGCACGGGCTCGAACGGCGCGCAGGTCGGATCGGGTTCGACCTTGTAATCGCCGGACGCGACCCACACGCGCCCCTTGTATTCGACGCGCACCTGCGCCGAGCCCAGCACGTGTCCGGCGGGATGCAGCGACACGCGCACCCCGTTCACGTCGATGGCTTCGCCATAGGCGAGCCCTTGCACGTCGATGCCGGGCAGCCGCGACAACAGCACGCCGACGCCCGGTTGCGCGGCGAGATAGCGCGCGTGGCCGAAGCGCGCGTGATCCGCATGAGCATGCGTGATGACGGCGCGTTCGACGGGCCGCCACGGGTCGATATGGAAGTTGCCCGGCACACAGAAAAGTCCTTCGGGCCGCGCGACGATGAGATCGGAAGAAGTGTCCACAGGTCGATGGGCAATGCGTGTGTGACAGCCGCGTGACGCGCGCGACCGCCAGAAAATTGGAACTGTTCGATTCTGGCAACAAAAGCACGCGACGTGCCCGTCACAGCGCTTTCATCAATTGCGTGCAGGGTGTAAAAGTTTGATTGGCCTGAGCGCTCGTTCACGCGTGTCCGCTCAGGCCGCCGTTAGCGAAACACGCGCGCACGGGGCGCGCGCGCCGCAGTCTTCTTCATATGCCGATCATGGATACGATGGTTGCGCCGACCGCCGCAGAAGCGGTCTGGATCGTCAGGCTCCAGAGCCATCCTCAGTACGACTTCGTGCGTCTGAAGCGCGTGTTCACCGGCCACGGTTCGCGCCATCAGGTCGTGCTCGTCGATGTCGGGAAGCTGCTCGCGTGCGCCAATCGCGACGACACCGATTACGTGCTCAAGGCCGTCGACGACTGGCACGCGGGCAAGGTTCGCGGCATCCGCGAATTTCTCGACCCGGACAATCCGCGCGTGCCGGAAATGCCTTACGTGACGATCAGCGTGCGCCGCTCGCCGGGCTTGCTCGGGCTGCTCGGCGTGCACAGGGAAGGGGTCGTGGCGTTTCGCAACGGGCAGCATCGCGCGCGCTACATGGCGCACGCGGGCGCGTTATGCATGCCGGTGGAAGTGCATGAGCGCGAGGCGGCGCTGTTGCGCGAGATGTGCGCCGCGCCCGATGTATCGAGCGCGGAGTACGGGGAGAATTGAGTGCGGCGCGAGTGCGGCGCGATCGGCCAGACGGCAGGATCGCCGCCTGGCTGCTTCGGGGCGCCAGTGCTTCAGTTAGTTTGCCGTTGCCGAGGCGCCGCGCATCGTCTGCATGGGCATGATCGACTGCATGGGCGGGCGCATCACTTCGTCGGGCCGGCCGTTGCCTGCGGCGAATTCCCGGCTCAGATAGTCCAGCGCATAGTCGATGAAAAAGCGCGTCTTGGCGGGCAGATATTGCCGGCCCGGATAGACGATCGACACTTTCATGTCCGGATCATCGATGGAGTAGTCCTCCAGAAGGCGCACGAGCGTGCCGTCCTTCAGATCCGCCTGCACGATGCCCTCGGGCAGGATCGAAAAGCCCATGCCCTTGAGCGTGGCGAGACGCACCATCAGGCCGTTGTTGACCGTGTACACGGGCGCGAGCGTGATCTGGTCGGCGTCGCCCAGGCGATGCCGGAAGTGCCAGGTCTGGCTGCGCATCTCGTTCGGCAGTCCGACGGACGGGAAGTTGTGCAGATCCGTGGGCGAGCCGGGCATGCCGTGCTCGGCCACGAACGCCGGCGTCGCGACCGGAACGAGCGCATTGGTGCCGACGGGCCGCTCGATGAGCGCCGTGCTCGACACCATGAACGCGGTGACGATGCCCACGTCGTAGCCGTCCTCGACGAGATCGACATGGCGTTCCGCGAGCGTCAGGCGCACATTGACCTTCGGATAGAGCTTGCGAAAGCCGTCGACGAGCGGCGTCAGCGTGAGCAGCGAAAGCGCGCTCGACGCCACCACGCGCAGCGTGCCGCTCGGCTCGCCTTCGGTGTGCGTGACTGTGGACTCGAGATGATCCAGTTCCTCGAGCAACGCGCGGCAACCCTCGAGATAACGCGTGCCGGCTTCGGTGAGAGAAAGATTACGGGTGGTGCGGTTAATCAGGCGAGTTCGCAAATGCGCTTCGAGCATGGCGATTGCCCGAGTGACCAGCGCATTCGAAACATCGAGTTGTTGAGCAGCGCGGCGAAAGCTCTCCGTATCCGCCACACGCACGAAGACGCGCATTGCATGGATCTGGTTCATCACTGGTGCCCTCTCAGTTGTGTCACATTGCCCCAGACCGACTCAGTGCGACACGCGCATGTCCGATCGCTGAAGGATGTGTGAAGTCGATAATATTGACACTCGGCAAATATTGCAATAACCATGTTACGAAGATTAGGTAAGCGAAGCGCTTTTTTAAACCTCCATATGCACTGCGCCTGTGCGGCGCGTAATTTTGTCAGTTTGGCGCCATTCTTAATGGCGGCTGATTTCGATTTGTCTCAGGGACTATAAGACGTTGCGATCATTTCGACAATAAAATTGTGGATTTTCTTATGATATATGTCATGAATGCTTAATAACTCGCATTTCATGCTGCATTTTTGAATTCAAATGAAATTGATATATCTCTTCGTTGATTTTATTTATCGGTTTTCACGCTCGATTAATATTCTTGCAGCGCCCTTACAATCTGAATCGCGTGTGAATCCGAAAGGAAGCGAATTAAATCGTTCTGCCAATCCGATCAGAAACATCGATTCCGCGACTGGAGTCTTGCTTTCAAACCCGGCCGATATGCGGCGACGCTTATCGCCGCGCTGATTCCCGATGCCATAATCGACTCACACTCAAGGGAGGCTTCTGAATGGCTCAATCGAATCTGGCGTGCGTAACGCTCCCGGGCGGCGAAACGATCCCGAAGCTCGGTCAGGGAACTTGGGAAATGGGCGAACGCGCGAATGCGCGCAAGAGCGAGATCGCCGCGCTGCGCGAGGGCGTCGAGCTGGGAATGACGCTTATCGACACCGCCGAGATGTACGGCGACGGCGAAAGCGAAAAGCTCATCGCGGAGGCGCTCGGCGACAGGCGCGACGAGCTGTTCATCGTGAGCAAGGTGTATCCGCACAACGGCAGCGAACGCGGCGTGCAGACCGCGTGCGAACGCAGCCTGAAGCGCCTGAAGACCGACCGGATCGATCTGTATCTGCTGCACTGGCGCGGCGGGGAAGATCTTGAAGGCGTCGTTGCGGGTTTCGGGAAGTTGCAGCGCGACGGCAAGATCCGTCACTGGGGCGTGAGCAACTTCGACACCGACGACATGGAAGAACTCTTTTCGCTCGATGGCGGCAGCGCTTGCGCAACCGATCAGATTCTCTACAACGTCGCGCGGCGCGGAGCGGAGTTCGATCTGCTGCCGTGGCTGCGCGAGCGGCGCCTGCCCGCGATGGCGTACAGCCCCGTCGATCACGCGCGTCTGCCGCGCGGCGGCGCGCTGGAAAAGATCGCGGCGGCGCGCGGCGTGTCCGCGTTTCAGGTGGCGCTCGCGTGGGTTCTGCAGCAACCGGAGGTGTTCGCCATTCCGAAGGCGGCGGACGTCGCGCATGTCCGCGAGAATCGCGCGGCGCTCGACCTCGATCTGTCCGCCGATGAACTCGCGGACATCGATCAGCAGTTCAGGCCGCCGAAGTCGAAACGCTCGCTCGAAATGCTTTGATGCCGCGCCCGGTCAGGTGCACGCGTGATGCGCGTGCACCGAGCCGAGCACCGCGACTTCCGCGGGCGTGCGCCGCAGATCCGCTTCGTTGACCTGCTTCGCGTCGGCGAGGAAATCGTCGACGATCGAGGACACTTTCGTGTCCGTCAGGCACAGCGACACGCGCTTCGTGTCGTTATCGGAAAGCGACGCGCGCTGCGACAGGAACAGCACGCCGTATTGATAACCGCGCACGATGCCGCGCACCGCGCCCACGCATTGCCCTTGCGCCGTGTTGTCGGACTTCGCGGCGCACTGCTGCGCGAGCGCGTAGGCGGAAAAGCTAGGGTCGGCGGCGCCGGGCGTCGGGGCTTGCGGTGCGGTTTGCGCGTGCGCGGCCATCGCGACGCTGAAGGCGAACGTGCTGAGCGCGACGGAAAGGGCGGGTTTCATCGATGGAATCCTCGTTGTTGTGGACAGTGTCCCCTGAGAGGCGCGCGCGGCCGCTTTGGTTCCGCTCGGGTTCCCGATGAAGCCGCCTTCCTCTTGCGCGTAGTCAGTCCGCCTGACGTTGCAGCGCGCGCAATTCGTCGACGGGAATGTGGCAATGAATCGCGTGGCCATCGCCGGCGTCGCGGCACGGCGGTGTTTCGGTCTCGCAGATCGCGCCGATCTTGCGCCCGCAGCGCGTATGGAACACGCAGCCCGTGGGCGGATTCGCCGCGCTCGGCAATTCGCCCGATAAACGGATGCGCCTGGCGTGCGTCCCGTCGAGCGACGGCACCGACGACAGCAATGCTTCGGTGTACGGATGCTGCGGGCCGTCGAAGACCGCGGCCGCGCGACCGATTTCCATGATGCGGCCGAGATACAGCACCGCGATGCGATCCGACAGATAGCGCACGACGTGCAGATCGTGCGAGATGAACACGTAGCTCACGCGCCGCTCGCGCTGCAGATCGGCGAGCAGATTGAGGATCGCGGCCTGCACGGAGACGTCGAGCGCGGAGGTCGGCTCGTCGCAGACGACCACGCGCGGATCGCCCGCGAACGCGCGCGCGATGGCGACGCGCTGCTTCAGCCCGCCCGACAGTTGCCGCGTGCGCGAAGTCAGATAGCGCGCCGGCAGGCGCACGGCTTCGGTCAGGGTATGCAGACGTTGCTCCTTCGCCTCGCCGCGCAGCGCCGTGAGCTTCGACAGCGAACGCGCGATCAGACGCCGCACCGAATGCGCGCGGTTCAGCGCGGAATCCGGATTCTGGAACACGATCTGCAGCGACTTCACCTGTTCTTCGCTGCGCCGGGTCACGCGTTCGGGCAGCGCCGCGCCGTCGAGTTCGAGCGACGCGCCCTTGTCCGGCGACACGAGACCGAGCAGGAGCTTGGCGAGCGTCGTCTTGCCGCTGCCCGATTCGCCGACGAGACCGAGCGTCTCGCCTTGCTCGAGATCGAGCGAGACATCGTGGACGGCGCGCACCTCTTCATCGCCGACACGGAAGGTTTTGGAGAGATTGCGCGCCGATAGCGCTAGCGGCTGCCCGTCGCGAGGTTCGACGGGCGCGGGCGCTTCTTCGGTCGAGCGCGGCAGCGTCTGTGCGCGCTCGTGATAGTGACAGCGCGCCATCTGATCGCCGTGCGCGGACGCGACGCGATAGGGCGGCGGCGCATCGTTGAGACAGCGCTCGTCGGCGAGCTTGCAGCGCGGCGCGAAGATGCAGCCCTGCGCGATCGATCCCGGCAGCGGCAGCGAACCGGGAATCGTATCGAGCCGCCCGGTTTCCTTGCCGCGTCCCTCGCGCGGCAGGCAGCGCAGCAGGCCGACCGTGTACGGGTGACGCGGCTGCGCGAACACGTCGGCGGTGGCGCCTTCCTCGACGAGCTTGCCCGCGTACAGCACGCCGACGCGATCGCACATGCGCCCGATCACCGCGAGGTTGTGGCTGATGAAGAGCACGGCCGTGCCGAGTTCCGCACGTAATTGCGCGATGAGATCGAGCACTTCGGCTTCGACGGTGGCGTCGAGACCGGTGGTCGGTTCGTCGAGAATCAGCAGTTCGGGATTGCACGCGAGCGCCATCGCGATGACGACGCGCTGCTGCATCCCGCCCGACAGCTGATGCGGATAACTATCCATCACCCGCTCGGGAGACGCGATGCGCACGCGCTTCAGCATCTCGGCGGTGCGGGACAGCGCTTCATCGGCGGACGCGCCCGTGACTTCGAATGCTTCCGAGACTTGCCGCGCGATCGTCAGCGACGGATTCAGCGCGCGCCCGGGGTCCTGATAGACCATCGATACGGCGTTGGCGCGCATGCCGCGCAGCGCGTCGGCGTCGAGCGTGGCGACGTCGCGCCCGGCGATGGAAATGCGGCCCGCCTTCACGCGGCCGTTGCGCGGCAGGTAGCGCAGCACCGCGAGCGCGGCGGTCGACTTGCCGCAACCCGATTCGCCGACGAGTCCGTATGCCTCGCCGCGCTTCACGCGCAGCGTCACGTCCTGCAGCACTTCGCGCTCGCGTCCGCGCGCCCGATAGGCGACGGTGAGACCGACGATCGTGAGCGCGTCGGCCTGATCGCCTTTGGCGGCGCCGAACGTGGGAAAAGCCGACGGCGGCGGTCCGTTCATCGGTCGAGCGCTCCTTGCACGGCATCCGCGACGAGATTCACCGCGACGACCAGCGACGCGATCGCGGCGGCGTCGAACACGACGGTCCACCACGCGCCGCCCGCCATCAGCGTATAGCTTTCGGACAGCGCGAGGCCCCAGTCGGCCGATGGCGGCTGGATACCGAAGCCGAGGAACGAGAGCGTCGCGACCGCGAAGATCGCGTAGCCGAGCCGCACCGTCGCCTCGACGATGATCGGCGGCAGCACGTTCGGCAGAATCTCCGCAAACATGATGTAGAGCGCGTTTTCGCCGCGCAGTTGCGCCGCAAGTACGTAGTCCAGGTGCCGTTCGCTCAGCACGGCGGCGCGCACCGTGCGCGCGGTGATCGGCGCGAAGGTCAGGCCGATGACGAGAATCACCGTCGTGTTGCTCGCGCCGACGGCCGCCAGCGCGAGCAGCGCGACGATCACGAGCGGCAACGCGAGCAGCGCATCGATCGCGCGGCCGATGACGGCATCGACCCAGCCGTCGAAATAGCCGACGACGAGCCCGATCGCCGTGCCCGCCGCCGTGCCGAGCAAGGTCGCCAGAGGCGCGATGGTCAGGATGTCACGCGAGCCGACGATCACGCGCGCGAACACGTCGCGGCCGAGCTGATCGGTGCCGAACCAGTGATCGGCGGACGGCGCGACGAGCGAATTAAGCGGGTCCGACGCGTAAGGATCGTGCGGCACGAGCCAGTGGCCGAAGAGCGCGCACGCGACCCAGAACAGCAGGATCAGCACGCCGAGCACAAAGGTGCCCGAACGCAGCAGTGCGCCGAGCGCTTCGAAGCGTCTGGGTTTGACGGGCGCGGGGGACGCGGTGGCCGTGCTCATCGCGCGTCTCCGGAGGAATCGGCGGTGCGCAGGCGCGGATTGAGCACGACGTAGAGCGCGTCGGCGATCAGATTCGCCGCCGTATAGATCACGCCGATGGTCAGCACGCCGGCTTCGAGCATCGGAAAGTCCTTGCCCCGCGCGGCGGTGTAGATCAGCGAGCCGATGCCCTGGTAGTGAAACAGCGTCTCCACCACGACGAGCCCGCCGATCATGTAGCCGAGCTGCGTCGCGGCGACGGTCACGGTCGGCAGCAGCGCGTTGCGCAGCACATGCCGCACGATCACGACGCGTTGCGGCAAGCCCTTGAGAATCGCGGTGCGCGTGTAGTCGGCGTCGAGCGCTTCGACGGTGCCCGCGCGCGCCATCCGCGCGATATAGCCGAAGAACACGAGCACGAGCGGCAGCACCGGCAGAATCAGATGCTTCAGTTGCACGAGGATGTTCGCATCGGCGGGCGCGGTCGCTTCGATCGGCAGCCATTGCAGCCATACGCCGAAGATCAGGATCAGCACGATCGACGAGACGAACTCCGGCACAACCGTCGCCGTCAGTCCGCCGATGCTGATGAGCCGGTCGATCCAGCGTCCCGCGTGCAACGCCGCAAACACGCCGCCCGCGATGCCGAGCGGCACCACGACGATGAACGCGAGCGCGCCGAGCTTCGCCGAGGCCCACAGCGCACTGCCGATGAACGGCGCGACCGGCGCGCGAAACGCATAGGACTCGCCCATGTCGCCGCGCAGGAAATGGCTGATCCAGCTCGTGTATTGCGTGAGAAGCGGCCGGTCGACGCCGAGCTGATGATTGAGCGCCGCGACGGCGCGCGCATCGGCGAGCGGGCCGAGAATCGCGCGGCCGACGTCGCCGGGCAGGAGCTGGCCGCCGGCGAACACGATCATCGACAGCAGCCAGAGCGTGACGAGCGCGAGCAGCAGCCGCACGCCGATGAAGCGCACGACGCGTTTCATTTTGGCGAAGTCGGCGGCGTGCGCCGTCGGCGTGACGGTGCTCATTTACGCGGACACCGTCGCGCGGTCGAACCACATCTGCGAGATCGCGTTGAAGCGCACGCCGGAGACGTTCGCCCGCGTGACGATCAGCTGGTCGTAGAAGTAGGGGATCACGACCGGCGTTTCGTCGAGCAACAGACGCTGGATCTGGCCTGAGAGCTTCTTCTGCGAGGCGACATCGAGCGCCGCGACGAACTGCGCGACGAGTTTGTCGTACTCCGGATTCTTGAAGTGCGCCGCGTTCCAGGTGCCGCTGCTCGTCAGCGGCGCGTTGAGGAACACGTTCGGCACGCCGCGATGCCCGTAATCCGTGATGCCGAGCGGCGAATCCAGCCAGTCCGATTTGCCGAACGTGCCTGAGCCGTAATAAAGGTCCTGGCTTTCCACCTTCAACTGGATGCGGATGCCGACGGCCTTCGCCGCGTTCTGCACGACCACCGCGAGATCGGGAATCTCCATGTACTTCTCGGTCGTCAGCGTGATGTCGAAGCCGTTCGCGACGCCTGCCTCGCTCATCAATTTCTTCGCTTGAGCGATATCGATCTTGCGTTGCGGCACGGTGAGATCGCTCGACGGAAACACCGGCGCGAACGGGCTGTCGTTGCCGACCTGCGCGCGGCCGCGAAACAGTCCCTTGACGATCACTTCGCGGTCGATCGCGAGCGCCAGTGCCTGACGCACGCGCTTGTCCTTGAACGCGCCCATGTTGCAACGCATGTGAATCTGCCGATGCGAACTCGATTTCGTGCCCAGCACCTTGAACTGCGGATTCGTGAGGATCGAGACGCCGCCCTGCACGGTGAAATCGCCCATCACGTCGGCTTGGCGGCCTTGCATCGCCAGGAGTTGCGCCTGCTGGTCCGCGTAGAAGGAGAAGCTCACGCGATCGGGCAAGGACTTCTCGCCCCAGTAGTCGGGATTGCGCACGAACGACGCACCGACCTTCGGCGTGTATTTCTCCAGCTTCAGCGCGCCCGTGCCCATGAAGGTCTTTTCATAGGGGCCGGTGAAACTGGCCGGCAGGATCACCGCGTTATACGTATTCGACGAAACGTAGTACGGGAAATTGCCGTTGGGCGCATCGAGATGAAACTCGACGGTGTGATCGTCGACGGCCTTCGCCGAGTCCTTCGACAGCACGCCCTTGAGCACCGAAAGCGCAGCCGAGCCCGCGCCCGGATCGGACAGGCGGTTGAAGGTCGCGACGACGTCCTTCGCGGTCATCGGCTGGCCGTCGTGGAACTTCACGTTCTGGCGCAACTTGAAGGTCCACACGTCGCCCTTCGCATTCGACGACCACGACAGCGCCAGCGCGGGCTTGAGCGTCAGATGCTCGCTGTCGTCGTCGATCAGGAATTCGCCCGTCTGGTTGATGAGCGCGAGACCGGCGGCGTCCGTCACGGTGAGCGGATCGACGGCGCCCGCCGGCATCAGATGCGCGACGCGGATCGTGCCGCCCGGCTTGCCCGCGCCCTGCGCGCGTGCGGACGGCATGCCGAACAGGCCGCCTGCCGTCAACGCCACGCCCAGCACGCTCGCGTGGCGCAACAGTTCGCGGCGCGTCAGGCGGCCGGCCTTGAATTCGTCGATCGCGTGATTGCCCAGTTCACCCGCATGCGGGCGGGCGAGATCGAGGAGATGCGCGTCGGTCGAAGGTTTCTTCATCGTGTGCGGATGTCGGTAAGGTCGCGCTCGCGCGATCGTTCGCCGCGCAAGCGCTCAGGATAGCCGCGCCAAAAGCGCCGCCGCGTCTTGGTGGGGTAGCAAGGAACGCGCCGGGGTTTCATCGCGCGCGCCTCTGGCCGCCTCAGTGATCGTGTGGATGCTTGTGAATGGGATCGACCCAGTAGACCGCCTCGGGCTGCTCCACGGCATCGATATTCAGGTTCACCACCACCGCTTCGTTATCGCTGCGCACGAGCACGCATTCGAGGGGATCGTCGGTGCTGGCGTTGATTTCCTGGTGCGGCACGTAGGGCGGCACGAAAATGAAGTCGCCGGGACCGGCCTCGGCGGTGAATTCGAGGTGCTCGCCCCAGCGCATGCGCGCCTGGCCGTGCACGACATAGATGACGCTTTCGAGCGCGCCGTGATGATGCGCGCCGGTCTTCGCGTTCGGATGGATCGTGACCGTGCCGGCCCAGATTTTCTGCGCGCCGACGCGCGCCGCGTTGATCGCGGCCGCGCGGTTCATGCCCGGCGTCTGTGGGGTGTTGGTGTCGAGCTGATCGCCCTTGATGACCTTGACGCCGTGTTCGCGCCAATCAACATGCTGATGATGTGGGTCGCTCATGTCGGTTTTATCGTCTGCGGATATGAAAAGTCCGTTGCCGCCACCAACCGAGCGAGCAACGGACTTCCGATACTACACGCTTAAGCGCCGATCATTTCGCTTTCGCGTTGACGATCGCCTCCGAGACATTGCCCGGCGTTTCCGCGTAGTGCTTGAACTCCATCGTGTAAGTGGCGCGGCCTTGCGTCAACGAGCGCAGCGACGTGGAGTAGCCGAACATCTCGGCGAGCGGCACTTCCGCGCGCACCAGCTTGCCGCCGCCGCCCGCGATGTCTTCCATGCCCTGCACGATGCCGCGCCGGCCGGAGAGATCGCCCATCACGTTGCCCATGAAGTCTTCGGGCGTTTCCACTTCGACGGCCATCATCGGTTCGAGCAGCACCGGTCTCGCGCGGCGCATGCCTTCCTTGAACGCCATCGAGCCGGCCATGCGGAACGCGTTTTCGTTCGAGTCCACGTCGTGATAGGAGCCGAAGGTCAGCGTCACCTTCACGTCGACGACCGGATAGCCCGCGAGCACGCCGGCCTTCAGCGTTTCCCGAATGCCTTTGTCGACTGCCGGAATGAACTCGCGCGGAATCACGCCGCCCTTGATCGCGTCGACGAATTCGTAGCCCTTGCCCGGATCCGGCTCAAGCGTGATGACCGCGTGACCGTACTGGCCGCGTCCGCCAGACTGCTTGACGAACTTGCCTTCGACATCCGCGACCTTGTTGCGCACGGTCTCGCGATACGCGACCTGCGGCTTGCCGACCGTCGCCTCGACGCCGAACTCGCGCCTCATCCGGTCGACGAGAATTTCGAGGTGCAGCTCGCCCATGCCGGAAATGATGGTCTGGCCGGATTCCTCGTCGCTCGTGACGCGGAACGACGGATCTTCCTGCGCGAGACGATTCAACGCGATGCCCATCTTTTCCTGGTCGGCCTTGGTCTTCGGCTCCACCGCCTGCGAGATCACCGGCTCCGGGAAGATCATCCGTTCGAGGATGATGACGTGGTTCGGATCGCATAGCGTGTCGCCGGTCGTCGCTTCCTTCAGGCCGACCGCCGCCGCGATATCGCCCGCGCGCACTTCCTTGATTTCCTTGCGCTCGTTCGCGTGCATCTGCAGGATGCGGCCGAGACGCTCCTTCTTTTCCTTCACCGGGTTGTAGACCGTGTCGCCCGAATTCACCACGCCCGAATAGGTGCGAAAGAAAATCAACTGGCCGACGAACGGGTCCGTCATGATCTTGAAGGCGAGCGCGGAGAACGGCTCGTCGTCGCTCGGATGGCGTTCCGCTTCCTTGTCGTCTTCGGTGTGGCCGAGGATCGCGGGCACGTCGACGGGCGAGGGCAGGTAGTCGATCACCGCGTCGAGCATCGCCTGCACGCCCTTGTTCTTGAACGCGCTGCCGCACAGCATCGGCACGATTTCATTGGCGATGGTGCGCTTTCTCAGCGCCGACTTGATCTCGTCTTCGGTCAGGCTCTCGTGATCTTCCAGATACTTCTCGAGCAGATCCTCGCTCGATTCCGCCGCCGCCTCGACCATCTTGCCGCGCCACTCGTGCGCGAGCTCCTTGAGGTTGTCGGGAATCTCCTCGTAGTTGAACTTGATGCCCTGGCTGTCGTCGTCCCAGACGATCGCCTTCATCTTCACGAGGTCGACCACGCCCTGAAAATGCTCTTCCGCGCCGATGGGAATCTGGATCGGCACCGCAACGCCCTTCAGGCGCTCGCCGATCTGCCGCTGCACGCGAAAGAAGTCCGCGCCCACGCGGTCCATCTTGTTGACGAACGCGATGCGCGGCACCTTGTACTTGTTCGCCTGACGCCACACGGTTTCGGACTGCGGCTGCACGCCGCCGACGGAGTCGTAGACCATGCACGCGCCGTCGAGCACGCGCATCGAGCGTTCGACTTCGATGGTGAAGTCGACGTGTCCCGGCGTGTCGATGATGTTGATGCGGTGTTCCGGATAGTTGCCGGCCATGCCTTTCCAGAAGGCCGTCGTGGCCGCGGAGGTGATCGTGATGCCGCGTTCCTGCTCCTGCTCCATCCAGTCCATCGTGGCCGCACCGTCGTGAACCTCGCCGATCTTGTGCGTCACGCCGGTGTAGAAAAGGATGCGCTCGGTAGTCGTCGTCTTGCCGGCATCGATGTGAGCGCTGATCCCGATGTTCCGATAGCGCTCGATGGGAGTCTTGCGGGGCACGTGAACCTCCTGTTGATATGTCGACCCGTGGCCGTCATGCGGCGGCCGTCAGCGCGGCCTGAAGTGGCCTGAAGTATCCAATACGCGTCGCGCTGAATCTTTTCAGGATAGCGCGTCGGCAGGCTTTTTGCAGGAATCCCGCCGGCCCGCTGCAAAGGATTTCGCAGGCGCAAAAAAACCGGCGTGTCGCGCGACGACGCCGGTTTTCGAGTGGAGCGCGGATGCGTTACTGCACGCGCGGCAATCCCTTGATCTGCGTGCCCGGCTTGATGCCTTTCGCCGCGAACCAGCCCTTGGGCATCTCCAGCGCATACACGCCGTTATTGCGCGGGCAGTGATTGTTCTCGGTCTCGGCCTGCATCTCGTCGATGTCGGTGATCGTGCCGTCGGCGCGGATGAACGCGATCGACAGCGGGATCAGCGTGTTCTTCATCCAGAAGCAATGCACCGCGTTTTCGTTGAACACGAAGAGCATGCCTTCGTTCGGTGCGAGTTGCGATCGGTACATAAGACCTTGCTCGCGATCGGCATCGTTCGCGGCGACGGCGGCGTCGATCACGTACATGCCCGCGGTGAGTTTCGCGCGCGGAAAATCGGATGGCTGCTTGGCGCCAGGCGGCATCGTCTGCGCTTGCGCGAGCGGGAGCGCCGCGAACGGCAGCATCAATGCAATTACGCATGCGCGGATCGTGGCGGCGATGCGCGAGCGCCGGGCCGAAGCCGTCGAACCGAATGAAGACACCAAGGCACGCAACAACAGATTCACGACGATGCTCCTCTCAAGACGAACGTTGTGCCGGAAGTTCCGGCGGCCCCGCGCATGTTACTCGATGCGCAGACACAAAACAAAAGGGCAGATGCCTTGCGGCCATCTGCCCTTCAACGCCGTAGAAACGGCGGTAATGCTCGTTCTTGACTTCGCTATACCGCCGTTTACAACGAACTTACTGAGCTGCCGAAGCGGCTTCCGGAGCCGAAGCGGCTGCCTTCTTGTGCGACTTGTGCGACGACTTGTGCGACGACTTCTTGTGAGCCGACTTGTGAGCCGACGAAGCAGCTGCCGGAGCAGCAGCAGCCGGTGCCGAAGCTTCTTGTGCGAAAGCGGCGGTTGCGAACAGGCCAGCGACGAGAGCAGCGATCAGTTTGTTCATGTGTGAATCCTTTAGCTTGAGTAAATTAACCAAACGACCCGGTCATTGAGTCATGTCGGTAAACGAGCCACCTACCTTTCGGTTGACAGTCGTATCGATAAATTGATTTTCGATACGGCCGCGACGCTTGAACCTTTCAAACACCCTGGAGCACAAAGGTTGTTGTAATCAGTTTTCGCTCATGCCGGATAGCTTTCTGCGGCATCTGTGGCCCTTAACGCCTCGCGAGATGAGTCGGTTGACGCGATTTACAGAGAATTGCGCAGCAGACCAAAAAAATTATTCGCCGCGCGATAAGCGCTACTCGATCTTCGTGACACGCGTTCAAGCACATCGCATTGAATCGTGCAATGCCGCTTATTTTCGAGATAGTTGAATGCGATTCAACGAACGCGCTGCCACGGCGCGCCCGGCGCCACCTCGACGGTCTCGCCGGGCGCGATGCCGAGCGTGAAGATATCGAGCGCGCCGATCGCGACGCGCACCAGCCGCAAGGTCGGAAAGCCGACCGCCGCCGTCATGCGTCTGACCTGCCGGTTCTTGCCTTCGGTGATGGCGAGCTCGATCCACGTCGTCGGGATGGCGGCGCGATAGCGGATCGGCGGCGTGCGCGGCCAGAGGGCATCGATCGCGCTTGCGTCGACGAACGCGGTGCGGCAGGGGCGCGTCACGTAGTCGCCGAGGTCGACGCCCTTTGCGAGCCGCGCGAGCGCGTCGTCGCCGGGCGCGCCTTCGACTTGCGCCCAATAGCGCTTGACGAGCTTGTGGCGCGGCTCGGCGATGCGCGCCTGCAGCGCGCCGTCATCGGTGAGGAGCAGCAAGCCCTCGCTGTCCGCGTCGAGCCGGCCGGCGGGATAGACGCCCGGCGTCTTCACCCAGTCGCCGAGCGACGCGCGCGTTTCATGCGCGGAGAACTGGCAGATGGTGCCGAAGGGCTTGTTGAGGGCGATGAGCGGCATCGAAGACTCTGGAGCGGGGGCCTGGATCGAATGCGGCATCTTAATGCATGCGCGGGGCTGCCTCAGGCGCGCCGGGGCAGGCCAGCATGGTTAGAATGATGTCGTGACCAACATCGCGGCAGCGTTTGTGCCTGCACCTGCGCCCGCGCATGCTGCATCGCATTGCTCTCGCTGTTCAGTTGCCAGTTTCCAATTCAAGCCCGGCCTTATTTGGAGTCGACCATGTCGTATCAGCACATCAAGGTTCCGGCGGACGGTGACAAGATCACCGTCAACGCGGACTATTCGCTCAACGTCTCGGATCAGCCGATCATCCCGTATATCGAGGGCGACGGCACGGGCGTCGACATCACGCCGGTGATGATCAAGGTCGTCGACGCGGCGGTGGAAAAGGCCTACGGCGGCAAGCGCAAGATCCAGTGGATGGAAATCTACGGCGGCGAAAAGGCGACCCGCGTCTACGGCCCGGACGTCTGGCTGCCCGATGAAACGCTCGAAGCGGTGAAGGACTACATCGTGTCGATCAAGGGCCCGCTGACGACGCCGGTCGGCGGCGGCATCCGTTCGCTGAACGTTGCGCTTCGTCAGCAACTCGATCTGTATGTATGTCTGCGGCCGGTGCGCTACTTCAAGGGCGTGCCGTCCCCGGTGCGCGAGCCGGAGAAGATCGACATGGTGATCTTCCGCGAAAACTCGGAAGACATTTACGCGGGCGTCGAGTGGGCGGCGGAGTCGCCCGAGGCGAAGAAGGTCATCAAGTTCCTGCGCGAGGAAATGGGCGTGACCAAGATCCGCTTTCCGGAATCGTCGGGGCTCGGCATCAAGCCGGTGTCGCGCGAGGGCACGGAGCGGCTCGTGCGCAAGGCGATCCAGTATGCGATCGACAACGATCGCCGCTCGGTGACGCTCGTGCACAAGGGCAACATCATGAAGTTCACCGAAGGCGCGTTCCGCGACTACGGTTACGCGCTCGCGCAGAAGGAGTTCAACGCAGAGCTGATCGACGGCGGCCCGTGGATGAAGGTCAAGAATCCGAAGTCGGGCAACGACATCGTCGTGAAGGACGTGATCGCCGATGCCTTCCTGCAGCAGATCCTGCTGCGTCCCGCCGAATACGACGTGATCGCGACGCTCAACCTGAACGGCGACTACATCTCGGATGCGCTCGCGGCGCAGGTGGGCGGCATCGGCATCGCGCCGGGCGCGAACATGTCGGATTCCGTCGCGATGTTCGAAGCGACGCACGGCACCGCGCCGAAGTACGCGGGCAAGGATTACGTGAACCCGGGCTCCGAGATTCTCTCGGCCGAAATGATGCTGCGCCATCTCGGCTGGTTCGAGGCGGCGGACCGGATCATTGCGTCGATGGAACAGTCGATTCTTTCGAAGCGCGTCACGTACGACTTCGCACGCCTGATGGAAGGCGCGACGCAGGTATCGTGTTCGGGTTTTGGAGCGGTGATGATCGAGAATATGTGAGAACTCACCGCAGTTCGTTCGTCGTGTTGAATAAAAACCCCGGAAGGCCTACGGTCTCCGGGGTTTTTAACAGGCGCGGGTGTCTCATATATGAGCAAGAGGGGCAGCGGTAAAAAGCAGGGCGTAAAAAAACCCGGCGCGCGGCCGGGTTTCACGAGGCAAAGTGCGATCGAACGGTCAGGCCGATTCCTGGATGTTCGAAGCCTGCTTGCCCTTCGGTCCCTGGACGATCTCGAAGCTGACCTTCTGGCCTTCTTTGAGTGTCTTGAAACCGTTCATTTGAATCGCCGAGAAATGTGCGAACAGATCCTCGCCGCCTTCATCGGGCGTGATGAATCCGTAGCCTTTCGCGTCGTTGAACCACTTGACCGTACCAGTAGACATTCGTACTTCCCCTCTAACTCTCGTCGCAACCTGAGCACGCTCGAAAAGCGGCCACCCCACACTGTGAACCGCCCCCTCCTCACAAGCTCACCTCGGCCTCTTTTTTTTGGTCCGCGGTTGGCCCCCGGAAAAAAGTGCCAGTTTGATTGTTAAATCTCTTAAATCGAGTGTCAAGGAATTTTTGGGATAGCCGTTAAGCTCGTTGCAAAGCGCGCATTCGTAGGGTAATTCCTGCATTGCGTGTGCGCTGCCGTCCAAGCACGTCATCTTGAAAAGTCGCATAATCGACTCACCTGTGGGTTATCCGGCGGCCCGCGACGCCCGGTGCTCGGTTTGTTTTTTTTGTAGCTGTGCGATACTGGATTCGACGAGGTGCAAGCGGGCCGCGCCGAATGGTTGGGCAGCGGCAGGATCCGATGGACGAGAGCTGAGCGAGTGCGATTCCGGCAGTTCATACCGACCAGGCGGTCGGTTCGCTGGAGCGGCAATTGCGGGGGCGTCCGTGTTGTTTAGAATGGGTGTATGGCGACAAATCCCAACAAGCAGGATGGCACGGTACTGGAGCGGCAGGAGCAGAAGCTCAAGAAGCCGGCCATGTACAAGGTGGTGCTGCTGAATGACGACTTCACGCCGATGGAATTCGTCGTGATGATCGTGCAGGAATACTTCAATAAAGATCGTGAGACTGCGACGCAGATCATGCTGAAAGTTCATCGCGAAGGCAGGGGAGTTTGTGGGGTCTACACGCGAGATATCGCGTCGACCAAAGTTGAGCAAGTCGTTAGCCATGCACGGCAAGCGGGACATCCGCTGCAGTGCGTGATGGAGGAAGCATGATTGCCCAGGAACTGGAAGTCAGTCTGCACATGGCGTTTATGGAAGCACGTCAGGCGCGGCACGAGTTCATAACGGTCGAGCATCTCCTGCTCGCCCTGTTGGACAATCCGACCGCGGCTGAGGTGTTGCGCGCCTGCGCAGCCAACATTGAAGATTTGCGTCAGAACCTGCGCAATTTCATTCATGACAACACGCCGACCGTGCCCGGCACGGACGACGTCGATACTCAGCCGACGCTTGGTTTCCAGCGCGTGATCCAGCGCGCGATCATGCACGTGCAATCGACCTCGAACGGCAAGAAGGAAGTGACCGGCGCGAACGTGCTGGTCGCGATCTTCGGCGAGAAGGATTCGCACGCGGTGTACTACCTGCAGCAGCAGGGCGTGACGCGTCTAGATGTCGTGAATTTCATTTCGCATGGCATCGCGAAGACCAACAGCGGCGATGCCGCGAAGGCGAACAGCGAAGTCAATCCGGAATCGGAAGACGCCGCCGCGCAGAAGGAAACGCCGCTCGCGCAGTTCACGCAGAACCTCAATCAGCTTGCGAAGGACGGCAAGATCGATCCGCTGATCGGCCGCGAGCTGGAAGTCGAGCGCGTGGTGCAGGTGCTGTGCCGCCGACGCAAGAACAATCCACTGCTGGTCGGTGAGGCCGGTGTCGGCAAGACCGCGATCGCAGAGGGTCTCGCGTGGCGCATCACGCGCGGCGAAGTTCCGGACATTCTCGCCGACGCGCAGGTCTATTCGCTCGACATGGGCGCGCTGCTCGCGGGCACGAAGTATCGCGGCGATTTCGAGCAGCGTCTGAAGACGGTGCTCAAGGAACTGAAGGAGCGTCCGCACGCGATTCTGTTCATCGACGAGATTCATACGCTGATCGGCGCGGGCGCGGCTTCGGGCGGCACGCTCGACGCATCGAACCTGCTGAAGCCGGCGTTGTCGTCGGGGCAGTTGAAGTGCATCGGCGCGACCACGTTCACGGAATATCGCGGCATCTTCGAGAAGGACGCGGCGTTGTCGCGTCGTTTCCAGAAAGTCGATGTCACGGAGCCGACTGTCGAGCAGACTGTCGCGATCCTGCGCGGTCTCAAGACGCGCTTCGAAGAGCATCACGGCGTGAAGTATTCGTCGGGTGCGCTGTCGGCGGCGGCGGAACTGTCGGCGCGCTTCATCACGGATCGTCATCTGCCGGACAAGGCGATCGACGTGATCGACGAAGCGGGCGCGGCGCAACGCATCCTGCCGAAGTCGAAGCAGAAGAAGACCATCGGCAAGAGCGAGATCGAAGAGATCATCTCGAAGATCGCGCGCGTGCCGGCGCAAAGCGTGTCGCAGGACGACCGCAGCAAGCTGCAGACGCTCGACCGCGATCTGAAGGCCGTCGTGTTCGGCCAGGATCCGGCCATCGACGCGCTGTCGGCGTCGATCAAGATGGCGCGCGCGGGCCTCGGCAAGCTGGACAAGCCGATCGGCGCGTTCCTGTTCTCCGGCCCGACGGGCGTCGGCAAGACCGAAGTCGCCAAGCAGCTCGCGTTCACGTTGGGCATCGAACTGCTGCGCTTCGACATGTCGGAGTACATGGAGCGTCACGCGGTGAGCCGGCTGATCGGTGCGCCGCCGGGCTATGTCGGATTCGATCAGGGCGGTCTGCTGACCGAAGCCGTCACGAAGAAGCCGCACTGCGTGCTGCTGCTCGACGAAATCGAGAAGGCGCATCCGGACATCTACAACGTGCTGCTGCAGGTGATGGATCACGGCACGCTGACGGACAACAACGGCCGCAAGGCGGACTTCCGCAACGTCATCATCATCATGACGACGAATGCGGGCGCCGAGGCGATGGGCAAGGCGGTGATCGGCTTCACGTCGCGTCGCGAGTCGGGCGACGAAATGGCCGACATCAAGCGCATGTTCACGCCGGAGTTCCGCAACCGTCTGGATCAGATCATCAGCTTCCGCTCGCTGGACGAGGAAATCATCCTGCGCGTGGTCGACAAGTTCCTCATGCAGCTGGAAGATCAGTTGCACGAGAAGAAGGTCGATGCGGTCTTCACCGACGCTTTGCGCAAGCATCTCGCGAAGCACGGTTTCGATCCGCTGATGGGCGCGCGCCCGATGCAGCGTCTGATTCAGGACACGATCCGTCGTGCGCTGGCCGACGAACTGCTGTTCGGCAAGCTGCTCAACGGCGGCCGCGTGACGGTGGATGTCGATGCGGACGACAAGGTGCTGCTCACGTTCGACGAGAACTCGGCGCCGCCGCGCAATCCGAATCCGGAAGCGATCGAAGTGGATTAATCGTAGGGGTCTTGGCAAGAAAAAAACGGCGCGGTTTCGACCGCGCCGTTTTTTTATGTACCCGCAATGAAGCTCAGTGCTTGCCCGTGCTGCCGAAACCACCGGCGCCGCGTTCGCTCGCCTCGAAATCGTCGACGATATTGAACTGCGCCTGCACGACCGGCACGATGACCATCTGCGCGAGACGCTCCATCGGATTGAGCGTGAACACGGTGTCGCCGCGATTCCATGTCGAGACCATCAACTGGCCTTGATAATCCGAATCGATCAGTCCGACGAGATTGCCGAGCACGATGCCGTGCTTGTGGCCGAGGCCCGAGCGCGGCAGGATCACCGCGGCGTAGCCGGGATCGGCGAGATGAATGGCGAGGCCGGTCGGCACGAGCACGGTCTGATGCGGCTCGATGACGAGCGGCGCATCGAGGCACGCGCGCAGATCGAGGCCCGCGCTGCCGGGCGTGGCGTAGGCGGGCATGTAGTCGCGCATGCGCGCATCGAGAATCTTGACGTCGAGTTTCATGGATCGAGGCGTTATTGATGCGATCGGCCGAGCTCGAAGGCTTCGGCCAAAAGTTGATAGGACCGCGTGCGCGCGGCGTAGCTGCCCGAGACTGTCAGAACGATCAGTTCATCGGCGTTGAATTGTTCCTGCAGCGCGTGCAGCTTTTCCGTCACGCGCTCCGGCGTGCCGATGATGCTGCGCGCCTTCTCATGCGCGATCACCGCCAGCTCGCGCTCGCCGTAGACCTGAGAGATGCCTTGCGCGATGCTCGGTATCGGCTGGTTGATGCCATACGCCATCTGCACGCGGCGCAGATCGACGGCGCGCTCGAGCGCCTCGGCTTCGCGATCCGTATCGGCGCAGATCACGAAGACCGCCGCCGCCAGATAGGGCTTGTCCTCGTGCCCGGCGGCGAAGCGCTCGCGATACGCCTCTGCCACGCGATGCCCGTATTGCGCGTTGATGAAATGCGCGAACGCAAAGCGAATGCCGAGCTGCGCGGCGAGCAGGCCGCCGAACTCGCTGGAGCCGAGCATCCACAACTGCGGACGCGTATCGATCTGCGGCTGCAACAGCACGCCTTTGGCGAGCGAGTCATCCGGAAGATTGCCGCTGAAGAGCCCGATCAGTTCCGCGACTTGCTGCGGGAAGAGGTCGCCGCGATTGTACGAACCTGCCGCGACCGCTTGCGCGGTATGCATGTCGCCGCCGGGCGCGCGTCCGACGCCGAGATCCACGCGATTCGGGAACAGCGCTTCGAGCATGAGGAACTGCTCGGCGACCTTGAACGGCGAATAATACGGCAGCATCACGCCGCCCGAGCCGATGCGGATGCGCTTCGTCAGACTGCCGATGCGCGCGAGCATCACTTCGGGGCACGGGTTCGAGACGCCGTACAAACCGTGATGCTCCGCGCACCAGTAGCGCGTGTAGCCGAGATCGTCGGCGAGTTGTGCGAGATCGAGCGTCGCGGCGATCGCGTCGGCGGTGCTGTGGCCGTGAATGACCGGCGTCTGATCGAGAACGGAAAGCTTCGTCATGAGAGCAGCGGGCCGCCGGTTTTCGGTGCGCGCCGGGCGATTTCCGCGATCAGCGTGCGTGCGAGCTGCTGCTTGTCGGCGCGCGGCAGCGGCGTCGCGCCGGAGGCTTCGAAGAGCACGACTTCGTTGTCGTCGCGGCCGAAGGTGAGCGGGCCGAGATTGCCGATCAGCAGCGGCACGTTCTTGCGTTTGCGCTTGTCTTCGCCGTGGACATCGAGATCGCCGCTTTCCGCCGCGAAGCCGACGCAGTAGGGCGGATTCGGCAGCTTCGCCACCGTGGCGAGAATGTCGGGATTTTCGACGAAGCTGAAGGTCGGCAAGGCGTCGCCGGTCTTTTTGATCTTCTGTTCGCTCACGTGATCGACGCGCCAGTCCGCGACCGCGGCCACCGCGATGAAGATGTCCGCGTCGGGCGTTGCGGCCATCACGGCGTCGTGCATCTGCTGCGCGGTCTGCACGTCTTCGCGATACACGCCCCACGGCGTGGCAAGCGCCACCGGACCGGCGACGAGGTGCACATCCGCGCCCGCCTGCGCCGCCGCGCGCGCGAGCGCGAAACCCATCTTCCCCGACGAGCGATTGGTGATGCCGCGCACCGGATCGAGCGGTTCGAGGGTAGGGCCCGCGGTGATCAGCACGCGCTGGCCGCGCAAGATCTTCGGCTGGAAGAAGGCGCAGATCGCCTCGAACGCGGCTTCCGGCTCGATCATGCGGCCATCGCCGACTTCGCCGCACGCCTGCGAGCCCGAATCCGGCCCGAGCACCTCGACGCCGTCTGCGCGAAGCTGCGCGACATTGCGTTGCGTCGCCGGGTTCTGCCACATCTGCCGATTCATCGCGGGCACGACGAGCAGCGGACAATCGCGCGCGATGCACAGCGTCGAGAGCAGATCGTCGCACCTGCCTTGCGCGAGCTTCGCGAGGAAGTCGGTCGAGGCGGGCGCGATGACGATGGCATCCGCCTCGCGCGAGAGATCGATGTGCGGCATGTTGTTCGGCATGCGCGCATCCCATTGCGACGTATAGACGGGACGGCCCGAGAGCGCCTGCATCGTGACGGGCGTGATGAACTGCGTGGCCGCTTCGGTCATCACGATCTGCACCGTCGCGCCGGCCTTGATGAGAAGACGCGTGAGTTCGGCGATCTTGTAGCAGGCGATGCCGCCGGTCAGGCCTAAAACGAGATGTTTGCCCGCGAGTTCCAACTTGCCTCCATCGCAAAAGAACACGGCTCCGATGAGGGAGCCGTGCGTGAACATCAGCGCGAACCGCGCACGCGCCGCAATTCGTCGAACACCAGCAGCACCGCGCCGACGGTGATCGCGCTATCGGCGAGATTGAACGCGGGCCAGTGCCACGCATTCACGTGAAAGTCCAGAAAGTCGATCACATGCCCGTACGCGATCCGGTCGATCACATTGCCGATCGCACCGCCCATGATGAGCGAGAGCGCGAGACAGAAGAGCCGTTGCGTAGCATGCTTCTTCAGCAGATAGCAGATCACGATAGCCGCGACGACGCCCAGCGCCGTGAACGCCCAGCGCTGCCAGCCGCCGGCCATCGCGAGAAAGCTGAACGCCGCGCCGCGGTTGTACACGAGCAGCAGGTTGAAGAAGGGCGTGAGCGCGTGCGGATCGCCATAGGCGAACACGCGCTGCACGGCGATCTTCGTCAACTGGTCGAACAGGATCACGATCAGCGCGACGCCGAGCCACGGCGCGAGCGACCCACTGCTGGAAGTTTGTTTCGCCATCGTTCGAGCCATTATGCTGCGCCTCGCGTTTCGCCGGCGCCGAAGAGGTTGGAGAAGCAGCGGCCGCACAGGCCGGGGTGATCCGCGTGCGAGCCGACATCCGCGCAATAGTGCCAGCAGCGCTCGCACTTCAAGTAGCTCGATGCCGTCACGTCGACGCCTTCATCCGCTTCGCCCGCCACCTTTTCCAGTCGCGCCGATGACGTGATGAGCACGAAGCGCAGCGCATCGCCGAGGCTTGCGAGCGCGTCGTAGCGCGCGCCGCTCGCGCGAACCACGACTTCCGCCTGCAGCGACGAACCGATCTGGTTGGCCGTGCGCGCTTCTTCGAGCGCCTTGGTGACGTCGCCGCGCGCGTTGCGGATGAGCGTCCACTTGTCGAGCAGATCGCCGCCGTTCGCGATGTCCGGATACGCCGCGAAGACTTCGTTGAAGATCGTCTCCTGGCCGGGCTTGAGCACCTTGTACGCTTCTTCCGCCGTGAACGACAGATACGGCGCGACGAGCCGCAACAGGCCGTGCGCGATATGGAACAGCGCGGTCTGCGCGCTGCGGCGTTCGCGCGAATCGGGCTTCGTCGTGTAGAGGCGGTCCTTCAGCACGTCGAGGTAGAAGCCGCCGAGGTCTTCCGAACAGAACGTCGCGATCTTCGCGACCACCGGATGGAACTCGTACTTCTCGTAGTGCGCGAGCGCGTCGTCCTGCAGGTTGCGCGTGAGCGCGATGGCGTAGCGATCGATCTCCAGCCAGTCCTGAACCGGCAGCGCGTTCTTCTCGAAGTCGAAATCGGAAAGATTCGCGAGCAGGAAGCGCAGCGTATTGCGGATACGTCGATACGTCTCCGTGACGCGCTTGAGAATTTCCTCGGAGATCGCGAGCTCGCCGGAATAATCCGTCGATGCGATCCACAGGCGGATGATTTCCGCGCCGAGCCGGTTCGACACCTCATGCGGATCGATGCCGTTGCCGAGCGACTTCGACATCTTGCGGCCTTCGCCATCGACGGTGAAGCCGTGCGTGAGCAGCGCGTCGTAGGGCGGGCGGCCGTCGAGCATCGACGCCGTCAGCAGCGACGAATGGAACCAGCCGCGATGCTGGTCCGAGCCTTCGAGATACAGATCGGCCGGGAACTGCAGCGAATCCTTGTGCGATCCGCGCAGCACGTGCCAGTGCGTCGTGCCGGAATCGAACCACACGTCGAGCGTGTCGCGGTTCTTTTCGTACAGGTTGGCGTCGTCGCCGATCAGCTCGCGCGGATCGAGCTTCTGCCAGGTCTCGATGCCGCCTTCCTCGACGCGCTTCGCCACTTCTTCCAGCAACTCCAGCGTGCGCGGATGCAGCTCGCCGGTTTCCTTGTGCACGAAGAACGCCATCGGCACGCCCCATTGACGCTGACGCGAAAGCGTCCAGTCCGGGCGGTTCGCGATCATGCTGTAGAGACGCTGCTTGCCCCACGACGGATAGAACGCCGTGTTCTCGACGCCTTCCAGCGCGGTCTCGCGCAGCGTCTTGCCGCCGTCCTTCGGCTTCACGTCCATGCCCGCGAACCATTGCGAGGTCGCGCGATAGATGATCGCCGTCTTGTGACGCCAGCAATGCATGTAGCTGTGCGTGTACTTTTCGCTCTTCAACAGCGAGCCCGCGCCCTCGAGCGCCTCGACGATCTGCGGATTCGCCTTCCAGATCGACAGTCCGCCGAACAGCGGCAGCGATTCGATATAGCGGCCATCGCCCATCACCGGATTGATGATGTCGGAATCCGCCATGCCGTGCGCCTTGCACGACACGAAGTCTTCCACGCCGTACGCCGGCGACGAATGCACGATGCCCGTGCCGCTTTCGGTCGTCACGTAGTCGCCGAGATAGACGGGCGCGGTGCGCTTGTAGCCCGGATGCGCGGCCGCGAGCGGATGATGGAAGCGCAGATTGGTGAGCTTCTCGCCGGGCGTTGTCGCGATGACTTCACCGGGAATGCCGTAGTTCTGCAGGCACGCTTCGACGCGTTCTTCCGCCAGGATCAGCAGCCCGCGCGGCGTATCGACGAGCGCGTAGACGATCTCCGGATGCACGTTGAGCGCCTGGTTGGCGGGGATGGTCCAGGGCGTCGTCGTCCAGATGACGACGCCGCCTTCCGGCTTCGGCAGCGCATTCAGGCCGAACGCCTGCGCCGTCTTCTCCGGTTCCGCGAACCCGAACACCACGTCGATGGTCGGATCGGTCTTGTCCTTGTACTCGACTTCCGCTTCGGCCAGCGCCGAGCCGCAGTCGAAACACCAGTTCACCGGCTTCAGGCCACGAAACACGTAGCCCTTTTCCATGATCTTGCCGAGCGCGCGGATTTCGCCGGCCTCGTTGGCGAAGTTCATCGTCTTGTACGGATTGTCCCAGTCGCCCAGCACGCCCAGGCGCCGGAAGCCGGCCTTCTGCTTCTCGATCTGCTCGCCCGCGTACGCGCGCGCCTTCTGCATCACTTCGGCGGCGGGCAGCGACTTGCCGAACTGCTTTTCGATCTGGATTTCGATCGGCATGCCGTGGCAGTCCCAGCCCGGCACGTAGACCGCGTCGAAGCCCGCGAGATTGCGCGCCTTGACGATCATGTCCTTCAGGATCTTGTTGACCGCGTGCCCGAGGTGGATGTCGCCGTTCGCGTACGGCGGGCCGTCGTGCAGGATGAACTTCTTGCGGCCCTTCGAGGCGGCGCGGATCTTCTCGTAGACCTTGTTGTCCTGCCATTCCTTGACCCACGCAGGTTCGCGCTTGGGCAGGTCGCCGCGCATCGGGAAAGGCGTGTCGAGCAGGTTGACGGGGTACTTCGAGGAGGCTTTCTCTTTCTTGTCGCTCATGGGTGACTCAGTGAATTCGGTGAGACGGCGCTTTGGACTTGCGCGCGGTGTGTCGATGAGGGCGGGGCAGCGGGCGACGCAAAGGTGCGCCGCGCGCTCACCTAATTCGGTCGGTCGCCGAAATGGCGAAGCCCGTGGCGCGGCTGCCCGCGTTGCTGGCGGGCGGAAGGCCGAAGTACGCGCGCGCGTTGTCGACATCCCGCGCGATGGCGGCGGACAGCGTTTCGAGGTCGACGTACTTTTCCTCGTCGCGCAGCTTCTTCAGAAATTCGACGCGCACGAGCTTTCCGTACGCATCGCCGTGCCAGTCGAGCACGAAGACTTCGAGCAGCACGCGGCCGGAGTCGTCGACGGTCGGACGCAGGCCGAGACTGGCGACGGCGGGCAGCGGTTCATCGCCAAGACCATGCACGCGCACGACGAAAATGCCCGCGAGCGCCGGCCGCTTGTGCGCGATCGGCAGGTTCAGCGTGGGAAAGCCGAGATCGCGGCCGAGCTTTGCGCCGTGCACGACGTGCCCGCTGATGATGTACGGCCGCCCGAGCGCGACCTGCGCCGCGTCCAGATCGCCCGCGACCAGCGACGCCCGCACCGACGACGACGAAATGCGCGCGCCATTCGGATGCGCGACGGTGGCCATCTGCTCGACTTCGAAGCCGTACGTTTCGCCGGCGGCCTTGAGCGATGCGAAGTCGCCCGCGCGTTTCGCGCCGTAGCAGAAGTCGTCGCCGACCATCACCCAGCGCGCGTGCAGGCCATCGACGATGACGTTTTTCACGAACGTATCCGGCGACTGGCTCGCGAACGTCTTGTTGAAATGCTCGACCACCACGCGATCGACGCCGTTGGTGCGCAACGCTTCGAGCTTGTCGCGCAGCATGGCGATGCGCGGCGGCGCGCCCGCCGGATTGAAGAACTCGCGCGGATGCGGCTCGAAAGTCATCACGCAGACCGGCAGGCCGCGCGCGTCGGCGGCGGCCCGCACGTGCGCGAGCAGCGCCTGGTGACCGCGATGGACACCGTCGAAGTTGCCGATGGTCAGCGCGCAGGGCGCCCGGCTTTCGGCATTGGGAAGGCCGCGAAAGACTCTCACGATAGGCGATGGTCAGTGGGAGGGGCTGATGCCGCAAAGCGTTAGATTATAAACGCTCGCACGGATCGACGGGCGCGCACGGCCGCTCCGGCGCCTGCGTCGGTCCCCGCATGGGTCCCTTTTGGCACGATTTTCGCACCGTTCAAATGATAAAATCCGCGGATGAAAAAAATCGTCATTCTGATCTCCGGACGCGGGAGCAACATGGAGGCCGTCGTGCGTGCATGCGCGCGCGAAGGCTGGCCGGCCCGCGTCTGCGCGGTCATTTCCAACCGGCCCGATGCCGCCGGGTTAGGCTTCGCGGCCGCGAACGGCATCGAAACCAAAGTAGTGGATCACCGTCAGTTCGACGGGCGCGAATCGTTCGACGCCGCGCTCGCGCGTGAAATCGACCGTTTCGAGCCCGACCTCGTCGTGCTGGCGGGCTTCATGCGCGTGCTGACCGACGCCTTCGTCGGGAAATACGCCGGGCGCATGCTCAATGTTCATCCGTCGCTCTTGCCGTGCTTTCCGGGCTTGCGCACGCATCAGCAGGCGCTCGACGCCGGCGTGCGGGTGCACGGCGCAAGCGTGCATTTCGTGACGCCGACGCTCGATCACGGGCCGATCGTCGCGCAGGGCGCGGTGCCGGTCGTCGCCGGCGACGACGCCGCCGCGCTCGCCGCGCGCGTGCTGAAAGTCGAGCACGACATCTATCCGCGCGCGGTGCGCTGGTTTATCGAAGGGCGTTTATCTATCGAGGGCGAACGTGTCGCCCTCGCGCCGTCTGAGCCGCAATGGCTCTTTGCCGACATTGCCGGGGAGGGCGTATGAGGCTGCATGGATTTCTGATCGGACAAACCGAAACGTTGCTCGCGGACGTATTGCGCTTTTCCGGCCCCGCCGACGCCGCGACGAGCCGCTTCTTCCGCGCCCATCCGAAGCTCGGACACGGGGAGCGCGGCGTGATCGCCGAAGCCGTGTTCGCCGTGCTGCGCCGGAAAATGGAGTTTTCGCATCTCGCGGAAAGCGGCAGCGGCAACCAGGCGCGCCGTCTCGCGCTGCTCGGGCTGATGCAGACCGCCGGGCTCTCCGCGCTGAAGCCGTTCGTTTCGGCGGACGAGTATCAATGGCTCGCGCAAGTCTCGAAGATCGAACCGGCGAGCCTGCCGGTGCGGGTGCGTACCAACCTGCCGCAATGGATCTACGACGCGATGGGCAAGCGTTTCGCGCCCGAGGAACTCGCGCAGCTCGCCGCCGCGCTGAACTATCCCGCGCCGCTCGACCTGCGCGTGAATCCGATCAAGGCGACGCGTGAAGCCGCGCTCAAGGCGCTGACCGAAGCGGGCATCGACGCGGGCGAAATGCCGTTCGCGCCGTTCGGCGTGCGCGTGGACGGCAAGCCCGCGCTGACGCGTCTCGCGCCGTTCCAGGAAGGCTGGATCGAGGTGCAGGATGAAGGCAGCCAGCTGCTCTGCTCACTGATGGCCCCGCGCCGCGGCGAAATGATCGTGGACTTCTGCGCGGGCGCGGGCGGCAAGACGCTCGCGCTCGGCGCGATGATGCGCTCGACCGGCCGTCTCTACGCGTTCGACGTGTCCGACCGCCGCCTCGCCAAGCTGAAGCCGCGCCTCGCGCGCAGCGGCTTGTCGAACGTGAATCCGGTGCTGATCGACAGCGAGCACGACGCGAAGATCAAGCGTCTCGCGGGCAAGATCGACCGCGTGCTCGTTGACGCGCCGTGCTCGGGTCTCGGTACGCTGCGCCGCAATCCGGACCTGAAGTGGCGCCAATCGCCCGCCACCGTCGCGGAACTGACGCCCAAGCAATTGTCGATTCTCACGAGCGCCGCGCGCCTCGTGAAGCCCGGCGGCCGCCTCGTCTACGCGACCTGCTCCATGCTCGAAGCGGAAAACGAGACCGTCGTGAAGCAGTTCCTCGAGACGCATCCGAATTTCCGTGTCGTGCCCGCGCGCGACGTGCTCGCGGAACAGCGCATCGATCTGGACACGGGCGAATTCCTCTCGCTGTGGCCGCACAAGCATGGCACTGACGGGTTCTTCGCGGCCGTGCTGGAGCGCGTGCCGGACGCCGCGAAAGCGCCAAAATCCCCGGAAGCGCCGGAAGCGCCGGAAGCGCCCGAAGAAACCGCGTAAGCAATGCAGAACCGCTTCCTGAGCGAACTCTCCGCGCGGCTCTTTCGCGATTTCGGCGAGCCGGAAGTGATCTGGCAGGTAGCGGTTCTGCTCGGCCTGCTCGTGGTGGCCTGGTGGTGCGCGCGGCTGCTTCGCAAGAAGCTCGATGCACGCCGCCAGTCGCGCTTCGAAGCCGTGCGCTTCGGCGCGGAAAGTCTCAACAAGGCGCTGTTTCCGCTGCTCGGCACGATTTTCGTCTCGATCGCGCAGGTGGCGGTTGCGCCGTTCATCCACACGTCGTTCCTGCGTCTCGCGCTCGTGCCGCTGTGCGGCATCACCGTCATCTATACGATGCTGTACGTCGCGCGGCGCGTGTTCAGCCGCGGTCAGGCGGAGCACCAGGCGAACGCGCTGCTGTATCTGTTCGAAAGACTCGTGACGGTGATCGTCTGGATCGCGATGCTCTTTACCGTCATGGGCATCCAGGACGACGTCGTGCACTGGATGGGAAGCGTGCGCTTCAACTTCGCAAACGCGCACATGACGCTGCTCTCGCTCGCCTCGGGCGTGCTGTGGGTGTGCGTGACGCTGATCGTCGCGATGTGGGCGGGCGCGCTGCTCGACGACCGGCTGATGCGCGCCCGCTCGCTCGACGCCAATCTCAAAGTGGTGCTCGCGCGCGTCGGCCGGGCGCTGATGATCCTCGCCGCGATTCTGGTGAGTCTGTCGATCGTCGGCATCGACATCACGGTGCTCGGCGTGTTCGGCGGAGCACTGGGCGTCGGGCTCGGCTTCGGCTTGCAGAAGATCGCGAGCAATTACGTATCGGGCTTCATCATTCTGCTGGACCGCTCCTTGCGGCTCGGAGACATGATCAGCGTGAGCGGCAGCCAGGGCACTGTCACGCAGATCCGCACGCGCTACACGGTCGTGCGCGGCCTCGATGGCATCGAGACGCTGATTCCGAACGAAAAGCTCATCACCGATGTGGTGCAGAACCATTCGTCGTACCTTACGCGCGGCAACGCGAAGATCGCGGTGCAGGTGAGCTACCGTTGCGACGTCGAGCGCGCGATGCAATTGCTGGTCGAAGCGACGCAGGGCGTCGAACGCGTCCTGCAGGACCCGGCGCCCGCCGCGCTGCTCGCGAGTTTCGGCGCGGACGGCATCAATCTGGAGCTGAGTTTCTGGATCGAGGAGGCCGCGAAGGGCACGGGCGGCGTAAAGTCGCATGTCAATCGCGCGGTATGGCGGTTATTCTCGGAACATGGCATTGAAATTCCGTACGCCCAGCGCGAAATAAGGATTGTCGATGCCGTGTCCCGGGCAAGCAGCGAATCGGTACTTAATGCCGAAAATCGCGAGCAGGGCGCCGCACCAGCGGCCTGACCGGCGGCGTTGGCTCGATCTTTCGATTTGACCGGCGAATCAACCTCAATTCGGGGCGTGAGTTTTTCCTCGTTTTGCTACGATTCAAAAAATTTCACCTTTAGGACAAAGACTTGGAACGCATGCAGTAGAATGCGATCGAACTTGCGCACGTTTCTTTCATGTGCACAACAAGTTGCCCAACGTCAGTTTTACTGGCCATTTTTCCCGAATTTCACAGCTACCCAGGTAAACCGCCTTGCTGAATTCTTCCCTCGAATTTCTCGCCAACGGATTGCTCGACTTTTCCTGGTGGCAGATTCTGTTGTTCACGCTTGCGACGACGCACGTCACGATCGCCGGCGTCACGATCTATCTGCACCGTTGCCAGGCGCACCGCGCGCTGGACCTGCATCCGGCCGCGAGCCACTTCTTCCGTTTCTGGCTGTGGATGACCACGGGCATGCTGACCGGCCAGTGGGCGGCGATCCATCGCAAGCACCACGCCAAATGCGAGACCGAGGAAGATCCGCACAGCCCGCAGACGCGCGGCATCTGGAAGGTGCTGCTCGAAGGCGCGGAACTCTATCGCACCGAAGCGAAGAACGAAGAAACGATGCGCAAGTTCAGCCACGGCACGCCGAACGACTGGATCGAGCGCAATATCTACACGCGTTACCCGATTCTCGGCATCAGCGTCATGATGGTGATCGATGTCGCGCTGTTCGGCATCGTCGGGCTGTCGGTGTGGGCCGTGCAGATGATCTGGATTCCGTTCTGGGCGGCGGGCGTCGTAAACGGCCTCGCGCACTGGTGGGGCTATCGCAACTTCAATTCGGCGGATGCGTCGACGAACATCTTCCCGCTCGGCATCCTGATCGGCGGCGAAGAACTGCACAACAATCACCACACGTTCGCGACCTCCGCGAAGCTGTCGAGCAAGTGGTACGAGTTCGACATCGGCTGGATGTATATCCGCCTGATGTCGATGGTCGGTCTCGCGAAGGTGAAAAAGGTCGCGCCGACGCCGAAGCTCGCCGCGAGCAAGGCCGTCGTGGATCAGGACACGCTGCAAGCCGTGCTGTCGAACCGCTACGAAGTGATGGCGCGTTACGGCAAGGCGCTCAAGCGCGCCTACGCGCAGGAACTCGCGAAGCTGAAGGAAGCCGGCGCGCGCGAGAAGTATCAATTGATGCGCGGCGCGCGTACGTGGTTCCACAAGGAAGAAGACGGCCTGAACGAGCCGCAGCTGAAGCAGTTGCCGGAACTCACGTCGGATAACCAGAAGCTGCGCACGTTCATCGAGCTGCGCAAGGATCTGGCGGCGATGTGGGACCGCTCCAACGCCTCGCGCGAGCAGCTCGTGACGCAATTGCAGGACTGGTGCCATCGCGCGGAAGAGAGCGGCATCAAGGCGTTGCAGGATTTCGCGTTGCGTCTGCGCCGCTACGCCTGACGCGCGATATCCGTTAAAATTTAAGGACGTCACAAGACCCCGCTCTGGCGGGGTCTTTGTTTTTGGGCGGCCGTTTTCGCATCGCGTGGTTGGCATGGAGCAGGGGACAGGGACATGGAAGCGATCAGGAGTGTCGAGTACGACCGGCCGCAAGGCCTGACGTGTGGAGTGGGCGAGGCGTGGGCGCGGGTGCCCGGCACGCCCTCGCCGGAGGAGCGGCGCGAGTTGAAGGAGCGCATTCGCGCGCTTCTGAAGCGGGAGCAGGCTGTGCTCGTCGCGCATTATTACGTCGATGCCGAACTCCAGGAGCTTGCCGACGAAACCGGCGGCTGCGTCGCCGATTCGCTGGAAATGGCGCGCTTCGGCCGCGACCACGCGGCGAAGACGCTGGTTGTCGCGGGCGTGCGCTTCATGGGCGAGACCTCGAAGATCCTGAGCCCGGACAAGCGCGTGCTGATGCCCGATCTCGACGCGACCTGTTCGCTCGATCTCGGCTGCCCCCCCGATGAATTCTCCGCGTTCTGCGACGCGCATCCTGATCGCACGGTCGTCGTGTACGCGAATACGAGCGCGGCAGTGAAGGCGCGCGCGGACTGGATGGTCACATCGTCGATCGGGCTCGAGATCGTCGCGGACCTGCACGCGCGCGGCGAGAAGATCCTGTGGGCGCCGGACCGTCACCTCGGCGGTTACATTCAAAAGAAGACCGGCGCGGACATGCTGTTGTGGCAGGGTTCGTGTCTCGTCCACGACGAATTCAAAGGCATCGAGCTCGACCTGCTGCGCCACGAATATCCCGACGCGAAGATTCTCGTGCATCCGGAATCGCCGGAAGGGGTCGTCGCGCTCGCGGATGTCGTCGGCTCGACCACGCAACTGATCGACGCCGCCGTGAAGCTCGACGCGAAGCGCTTCATCGTCGCGACGGACCTCGGGATTCTGCACAAGATGCGGCTTGCCGCGCCCGGCAAGACGTTCATCGAAGCGCCGACTGCCGGCAACAGCGCGACCTGCAAGAGCTGCGCGCATTGTCCGTGGATGGCGATGAACGGCCTCGCCAATCTCGCAGACGTGCTGGAGCGCGGTCACAACGAGATTCACGTCGATCCGGCGATCGGGCTGCGTGCGCGCGTGCCGATCGACCGCATGCTCGACTTCGCCGCGCGTCACAAGAAGCGCGTGCAGGCGAGCGGCGATCTGGCGAAAGACACCACGCTGTTCTCGAACGTCGGAGCCGCGTAATGACGTGTCCAGCGACGTATCCAGCGATTTTCGAGGAAGTCCGCAACCAATACGGCGCGGCGTTCGACGCGGCGCTCGCGCGCAATGTCTTCGATGCCCTCGATGAAGACGTCGGCAGCGGCGATGTCACCGGCCGTCTCGTGCCGGCCGATTCGCGGCGCACGGCGCGCATCATCGTGCGCGAGGATGCCGTGCTGTGCGGCGCGCCCTGGTTCGACGAAGTGATGCGCCGCGTCGATCCGTCGATCGAAGTCGAATGGCAGTATCGGGAAGGCGCGCGCATGGCGGCGAATTCGCCGGTCGTGCTGCTGCACGGTACGTCGCGCTCGCTGCTCACCGCGGAGCGTAACGGACTCAATTTCCTGCAATTGCTGTCGGGCGTTGCGACGGCGACGCGCCGCTATGTCGATGCGATCGAAGGCACGCGCGCGCGCATCCTCGATACGCGCAAGACGCTGCCCGGCTTGCGGCTCGCGCAGAAGTACGCGGTGCGAGTGGGCGGCGGCGCGAACCAGCGCCTCGCGCTCTACGACGGCATTCTGATCAAGGAAAACCACATCGCGGCAGCGGGCGGCGTCGGTGCGGCGATGGACGCGGCGCTCGCGCTGAATTCAGGCGTGCCGGTCCAGATCGAAGTGGAAACGCTCGAACAGCTCGAAACGGCGCTCGCACATCGCGCGGAATCGGTCCTGCTCGACAACTTCACGCTCGACATGATGCGCGATGCCGTGCGCATCACGGCGGGCCGCGCGTTGCTCGAAGTGTCCGGTGGCGTGAACTTCGACACAGTCCGCGCGATCGCTGAAACCGGCGTGGACCGCATTTCCATCGGCGCGCTCACGAAGGACGTGCGCGCGACCGATTTCTCGATGCGTCTCGTCTAGATCGCCGTGCGGCGCGCGGCCGGCGGCATCAGTACCGTCGGCAACGCTTTCGGCAAAGTCCCGGGCCAGTCGCGGCTGTAGTGCAGGCCGCGGCTCTCGCGCCGCGAGCACGCGCTTTCCACGATCAACGACGCTACATCGACGAGATTGCGCAACTCCAGCAGATCCCGGCTTACCTTGAAGTTCGCGTAATACTCGTGGATTTCGTCGCGCAGCAGTGCGATTCGATGTTGCGCGCGCGCAAGGCGCTTGTCCGTGCGCACGATGCCCACGTAGTTCCACATCAGACGCCGTAGCTCGTCCCAGTTGTGCGCGACGACGACTTCCTCGTCCGGATCGGACACGCGGCTTTCATCCCAGTCGGGCAATTCGGCGTGGCAGCCGTTCGAGAACCCATCCGCTTCGATCGCGTGCGCCGCCGCGCGGCCGATCACGAGGCATTCCAGCAGCGAGTTGCTCGCGAGCCGGTTCGCGCCGTGCAGCCCCGTGTACGACGTCTCGCCGACCGCGTACAGCCCCGGACGATCCGTGCGCCCGGCGAGATCGGTGACGACGCCGCCGCACGTGTAGTGCGCGGCGGGCACGACAGGAATCGGCTGCTTCGCGATATCGATGCCGAATTCGCGGCAGCGCGCGAGGATCGTCGGAAAGTGCTCTTCGAGAAACGCGCGTGGCTGATGGCTGATGTCGAGATACACGCAGTCGATGCCGCGCTTCTTGATCTCGAAGTCGATCGCCCGCGCGACGATATCGCGCGGCGCGAGTTCGGCGCGTTCGTCGTGCGCGGGCATGAAGCGCGTGCCGTCCGGCAGGCGCAGGACGCCGCCTTCGCCGCGCACCGCTTCGGAAATGAGGAACGACTTCGCGTACGGATGGAACAGGCAGGTCGGATGGAACTGGATGAACTCCATGTTCGCGACACGGCAGCCCGCGCGCCACGCCATCGCGATGCCGTCGCCGGTCGCGGTGTCGGGGTTCGTCGTGTAGAGATAGACCTTGCCCGCGCCGCCCGTCGCGAGCACCGTGTGCGGCGCCTGAATGGTCACCGTGCGGCCCGAGTTCACGTCCAGCGCGTAGAGTCCGTGGCAGCGGTGGCCGGGCAGCCCGAGCCGGTCGGACGTGATCAGGTCGATCGCGTAATGATCTTCGAGAACGGTGATGTTCGGATGATTGCGCACGCGCTCGCTGAGCGTCGTGACGACCGCGTGGCCGGTGGCGTCCGCCGCGTGAATGATGCGGCGATGGCTGTGGCCGCCTTCGCGCGTCAGATGGAATCCGAGTTCGGCCGAGACATCACGCGTGAAGGGCACGCCTTCGTCGATGAGCCATTCGATCGCCGCGCGCCCGTTCTCGACGATGAAGCGTGTCGCCGCTTCGTCGCACAGGCCGCCGCCCGCGATGAGCGTATCGCCGACATGGTTATCGACGCTGTCGGCCGAATCCAGCACGGCCGCGATGCCGCCCTGCGCCCAGTCGCTCGCCCCGACGCTCGCCGCGCGCTTGGCGAGGATCGCGACCCGCCGCGTTTCCGCCAGATTCAGCGCGACGCTCAGTCCCGCAAGCCCGCTCCCTACGATCGCCACATCGAAATTCATGCTGCCGGTTCTCCGTCCGTGTTCTCATTGATAGCCGGCAAGCATACCCCGCGTGAACAATCAGTGACAGTTAAAACCCCCGCACGATCGTGTGTAAAGCGCGTGAAAGCGGGGCCAAAAAGCAAAAAGCCCCGCGATTTGCGGGGCTTTTTGTTGTCTTCGTACAGTAATCTCAAAATCAAGGGTTACTTGATCTTGGTTTCCTTGTACTCAACGTGCTTGCGGACGACGGGATCAAATTTCTTGATCAGCATCTTTTCCGGCATGTTGCGCTTGTTCTTGGTCGTCGTGTAGAAGTGACCCGTGCCTGCGGTCGATTCCAGCTTGATCTTGTCGCGTGCGCCCTTGGCCATATGCGTGCTCCTTAGATTTCACCGCGTGCGCGCAGGTCTGCGAGCACGGCGTCAATACCGTTCTTGTCGATCAGGCGCAGACCGGCGTTCGAAACGCGCAGACGGACCCAGCGATTTTCGCTTTCAACGAAGAAACGGCGGTTCTGCAGGTTCGGCAGGAAACGACGCTTGGTCTTGTTGTTTGCGTGGGAAACGTTGTTGCCCGACATCGGGCCTTTCCCAGTTACTTGGCATACGCGTGCCATGAGGACACTCCTAATACACGTTGAGTCTGAATCGAACGCTCGAAGGAAAGGCGCTTTCGCGCACTTTCGTTTTTCGATGCCTCTTATCGCCCAATTTGCCGATCGGGGACTTGGCAGCACGGTTATGCCAATGAGGACCGCGTACGTTCAGAGCAGGCGGGTTGAGAAAAGCAAACGTGGATTCTAGCAGGAAAAACGCTGCAATATCAAACCTTTTATGGCTTCCGTGCCTCACAGCCAGCCGTGGCGCGCAAACGAGAAGACATCGTTGGCCGCGACGACGATGTGATCGAGCAGCTGGACGTCGATGAGCGTCAGCGCGTCCTGCAGCGTTTTGGTCAGCCGCCGGTCGTTGGCGCTGGGCGCGACGCCGCCCGACGGGTGATTATGCGCGACGATCAGCCCGGCCGCGTTGAGCGTGAGCGCGCGCCGCACGATCTCGCGCGGATAGACCGCCACGCGCGTGAGCGAGCCGCGCGCGGATTCTTCGGCGTGCAGCAACTGATGACGCGCGTCCAGATACAGACAGACGAATACTTCATAGGGCCGCGTGCCGATCAGCATGCGCAGATAATCCTCGACCGCGCCCGGCGCATTCAGCAGCGCGCGATCCTGCGCCTTCTCCGCCAGCGCCCGCCGGCACAGTTCGGATACGGCCAGAAGCGTCGCCGCGCGCGCCGGCCCGATGCCGCGCTGTTCGCGCAGTTCCACCGACGACGCTTCCAGCACGTTGCGCAGCGAGCCGAAACGCAGCAGCAGCTCACGCGCGACATCGACGGCGCTTGCGCCCGGCCGGCCGGTGCGCAGGAACAAGGCGAACAGTTCCGCGTCCGACAGAGCGCCCGGGCCCGTGTCGAGCAGCCTTTCGCGCGGCCGGTCGCCGCGTGCCCACTTGCGGATCGGCACATGGGGCGCGATGAGAGAGAGGTCCGCTGCGGGCGCCGGCGGCGGCGCCACGAGCCGCAGATCGGCGCTCATCGCGACCCTCCGGGACGTCTTGTCGCGCGGGCGAGCGCACGCAGGACATCGCCGCGTGACACGTCCCGACACAACTCTGTCTTACAATAGCGGCTTTGGCGCCCGATTTGCACCGGCGCCGCGCGGTTCGCTGCTTCGCGCCGAAGAGCCGCCCCATGCGGAGCCCACGCTCTGCCTTCAAATGAACGGCCACATCCAATACTCATGAGCATCATCGATATCTCCGAGGTGAAACCCGGTTCGCACGTCACGCTTCATTACCGGCTCGCGCTTGCCGATGGTGCCGACATCGTCAACACGTTCGCCGACAAGCCCGCGACGCTCCTGCTCGGCGCAGGCCAGCTCGCGGAACCACTGGAAGAGATTCTGCAGGGCCTCAAGGTCGGCCACCATTCGACCTTTCAGCTAACGCCCGATCAGGCGTTCGGTCCGCGCAACCCGGAGCTGGTCCAGTGGGTGTCGCTTGCGACGCTGCGCGAAAACAGCATGATCGGCGAGGATTTTTCGCCCGGCGATCTCGTCGAATTCAACGCGCCGAACGGCGGACGCTACGCGGGCGTGCTGAAGGAAGTCGGCGAAACCGCGGCGCTGTTCGACTTCAACCACCCGCTCGCGGGCCAGGCGCTCGTCTTCGAAGTGAAAATCATCGGGATTCTGTAACCATGATTGAAAGCCTCAACGAAGTTCAGACCGACGTCGAAATCCTGCTCGCGCAGCCGCGCGGGTTCTGCGCGGGCGTCGATCGCGCGATCGAAATCGTCGAGCGCGCCATCAAGCTGTTCGGCGCGCCGATCTACGTGCGCCACGAGATCGTCCATAACGCGTATGTCGTCGCGGATCTGCGCAAGAAGGGCGCGATCTTCATCGAAGAGCTCTCCGACGTCCCCGAAGGCGCCACGCTGATCTTCAGCGCGCACGGCGTCTCGAAGGCGGTGCGCGGCGAAGCGGAAGCGCGCGGTCTGCGCGTGTTCGACGCGACTTGCCCGCTCGTGACCAAGGTGCATATCGAAGTGGCGAAGATGCGCCAGGAAGGCTTCGATATCGTGATGATCGGCCACAAGGGTCATCCGGAAGTCGAAGGCACGATGGGTCAATCGGGCGAGGGCATGCATCTCGTCGAGGATATCGAGGACGTGCTGAAGCTCGATCTGCCCGACCCGCAGCGCATCGCGTACGTCACGCAGACCACGCTGTCCGTCGACGACGCGTCGGCGATCATCGACGCGCTCAAGGCCAAATATCCGGACGTCAAGGAGCCGAAGAAGCAGGACATCTGCTATGCGACGCAGAACCGCCAGGACGCGGTGAAGTTCCTCGCGCCGCAATGCGATGTCGTGATCGTCGTCGGCAGCCCGAACAGCTCGAATTCGAGCCGTCTGCGCGAAGTGGCCGAGAAGCGCGGCATTCCCGCCTATATGGTGGACTCGCCGACGCAGATCGATCCGCAATGGGTCGAAGGCAAGAAGCGCATCGGCGTGACGGCGGGCGCCTCGGCGCCGGAAGTGCTGGCGCAGGCGGTCATCGCGCGCTTGCGCGAACTCGGCGTGCGCAATGTGCGTTCGCTCGAGGGCATCGAGGAGACGATCTCCTTTCCGCTGCCGCGCGGCCTCTCGCTGCCGCAATGATTTCGACGAGTTCTTCGAGAAAGGCGCCTCCGGGCGCTTTTTTTTCGCCCATCGAAACGTACTGCGCGCGGAGCGAGGAACCCTCGCGCGGGATACGAAACCAAGCGTAGGCACCGTTTCAGGGCGCGCATTTACATGGGCGTTTTCCTCTAGATACCTTCAGGGTTTCCCCGTAAATCCGATAAGCAAACGTAACCCTCGAAATTCGCCCGATTAAACCTGCTTCCTTTATGGTGCAACTACTGCACAAAATCAGATCGCAACCCGGTTGCGACTTTGCGGGAAAATGGCCGGAAAATGAGGGTTGCAATGCTGGAAAACCCCGCCACGCAAGAATATTGCTCGTCTCATATTTAGCGTTACAATGCGCGCGTCTTGAGGCCAGAAGGGTTCACGACGACTGTTTTTAGAGGCGCAGGAGACCTATTTGATGCGATTCAAGTTTGCTCACGCCGTGTCCATCGCGGCTGCGGTTGCAATGGTCACCGCATGCGGCAAAAAGGACGAGGGTGGGGCGAGCACGGCAGCGTCGGCAGCGAGTTCCGCTGCTGCGCCGGCTGCGTCTGCGCCTGCGCCCGCGAGTGAGGCAACTGTCGTGAAGATCGGTCACGTTGCGCCCCTGACGGGCCTGCAGGCCCATCTCGGTAAAGACAATGAAAACGGCGCGCGGCTCGCCCTCGAAGAGATCAGCGCGCAGGGTTTGACGATCGACGGCCATTCCATCCATCTGGTGCTCGACGCCCAGGACGACGCGGCCGATCCGCGCGTCGGCACGGAAGTGGCGCAAAAGCTCGTCGACGACCACGTGGTCGCGGTGATCGGCCATATGAACTCGGGCGTGTCGATTCCGGCGTCGAAGATCTACAGCGACGCGGGCATTGCGCAGATTTCGCCGTCGACGACCAACCCGCAGTACACGCAACAAGGCTACAAGACGACGTTCCGCGTCGTGGCGACCGACGCGCTGCAAGGCCCCGTGCTGGCCGGCTACGCGATGAAGACGCTGCATGCGAAGAAGGTCGTCGTGGTGGACGACGCCAGCGCCTACGGCCGGGGACTCGCCGACGAATTCGTGAAAACGGCGCAGGCCGGCGGCGTGAAGGTTGCGGCGCGCGAAGCCACCACGGAGAAGGCTCGCAACTTCAAGGCGATCCTGACCAAGATCAAGCGCATCCAGCCGGATGTCGTGATGTACGGCGGCATGGACGTGACGGGCGGCCCGTTCGCGAAGGAAGCGGCGGCGCTCGGCATCAAGGCGAAGATCCTCGCCGGCGACGGCGTCTGCACCGACAAGCTGGCCGAGCTCGCGGGCGACGCGGTGCAAAACATCATCTGCTCGGAGGCGGGACTCGCGCTTCCGAAGATGGACAAGGGAGCGGACTTCGAAAAGAAGTACGAAGCACGCTTTCACACGCCGGTGCAGATTTACGCGCCGTTCACGTATGACGCGATGTACGTGATCGTCGATGCAATGAAGCGCGCCAACTCCATCGAAGCGCCCAAGGTGCTGGCTGCGATCGCCACGACCGACTACAACGGTCTGACGGGGCATATCGCATTCGACGACAAGGGCGATCTGAAGGCGGGGACCATCACGCTGTACGACTTCAAGGACAAGAAGAAAGACGTACTCGACGTCATCAGGCAGTAGGCAGTCTGGCGGCGCCAGCTATCCGGCGGCGCCGTTTTCGTATCCGTCCGTGAAACGCTTGCAGCCTCATCCGGCCGCGGGCGGACGATCGGCGCTCAACCTTTACCGGTTTTTTAAAAAGTACGCGCAGTGCCGCTTCAGATTTCGCTTCCCACCGGTTTATCGGCCGGTGATAAAAGCGTTATCGAAACGCACGGGGCTAAGGAGCTTTGAATGGATATTTTCATCCAGCAGATCATCAACGGTCTGGTGCTTGGCAGCGTCTACGCCATCATCGCACTGGGCTATACGATGGTGTACGGGATTCTCGGCATCATCAACTTCGCGCACGGAGATGTGCTGATGGTCGGCGCGATGGTGGCGCTGTCAGCCATCGGCGTGATGCAGAACCACATGCCGGGCATTCCCGGGCCGATCATGCTGGCCATCGCGCTCGTAATTGCGGCGGTCGTCTGCGCGCTCGTCGGCTACACCATCGAAAAGGTGGCGTACCGGCCGCTGCGTAAAGCGCCGCGTCTCGCCCCGCTGATCACCGCGATCGGCGTGTCGATCCTCTTGCAGACCATCGCGATGATGATCTGGGGCCGCAATCCGCTGGCGTTTCCGCAGCTTCTGCCGACCGATCCGATCAACATCATCGCCGCCGACGACACCCGTCCCGGCGCGGTCATCTCGATGACCGAAATCGTGATCATCGTGGTCGCGTTCCTCGTGATGGCCGGACTGCTCCTGCTCGTGCACAAGACCAAACTCGGCCGCGCGATGCGCGCGATCGCCGAGAACCCGGGCGTCGCCTCGCTGATGGGCGTGAACCCGAACTTCGTGATTTCCGCGACCTTCATGATCGGCTCGGCGCTGGCTGCACTGGCGGGCGTGATGATCGCGTCGGAATACGGCAACGCGCACTTCTACATGGGCTTCATCCCCGGCCTGAAAGCGTTCACGGCGGCGGTGCTGGGCGGTATCGGCAACCTCGGCGGCGCGATGGTCGGCGGTGTGTTGCTGGGTCTCATCGAACAGTTGGGCGCCGGTTATATCGGCAATCTGACAGGCGGCGTCTTCGGGTCGAACTACCAGGACGTGTTCGCCTTCATCGTGCTGATCATCGTGCTCGTGTTCCGTCCGTCGGGTCTGCTCGGCGAACGTGTCGCGGACCGCGCTTAAAGACCGTGTGAGGAGCTCAAAAAAATGACATCGATTCAACCGATTGAGCCGTCCACGACGCTCATCCCCGAAAAAAATACGACGAAGACGCTCGTCATCGGCATTCTCACCGCTGTGTTCGTGATCGCCGCGCCGATGGTGATCGGCGCCGCCGGCGGCAACTACTGGGTCCGCGTGCTCGACTTCGCGATGCTGTACGTGATGCTCGCGCTGGGCCTGAACGTGGTGGTCGGTTTCGCCGGCCTGCTCGACCTGGGCTACATCGCGTTCTACGCGGTCGGCGCTTACGTCGCAGCGCTGCTGTCGTCGCCGCAACTGACCACGCAATTCGAATGGATCGCGCATCTCGCGCCCGGCGGATTGCATGTGCCGTTCCTCCTCATCGTGCCCTGCGCGATGGCGCTCGCCGCGACCTTCGGCGTGCTGCTCGGCGCACCGACCTTGCGTCTGCGCGGCGACTACCTCGCCATCGTGACCTTGGGGTTCGGGGAAATCGTCCGGATCTTCATGAACAACCTCGACCGGCCGATCAACATCACGAACGGTCCGAAGGGCATCACGGGCATCGATCCGGTGACGGTGGCGGGCTTCAATCTGTCGCAGACGCACGAGTTCTTCGGCATGAAGTTCCCGTCGGTGTACATGTACTACTATCTGTTCGTGCTGTGCGCGCTGTTCGTGATCTGGGTGTGTACGCGTCTGCAGCATTCGCGCATCGGCCGCGCATGGGCGGCGATCCGCGAAGACGAAATCGCCGCCAAGGCGATGGGCATCAACACCCGTAACGTCAAGCTGCTCGCGTTCGCGATGGGCGCGTCGTTCGGCGGTTTGTCGGGCGCGATGTTCGGCGCGTTCCAGGGCTTCGTGTCGCCGGAATCGTTCACCTTCTGGGAATCGATCGTCGTGCTGGCGTGCGTGGTGCTCGGCGGCATGGGCCACATTCCCGGCGTGATTCTCGGCGCGGTGCTGCTCGCCGTGTTCCCCGAATTCCTTCGCTCGACCATGGGTCCGCTGCAGAACGCCATCTTCGGCCATCAGATCGTCGATACCGAAGTCATCCGTCAGTTGCTCTACGGTCTGGCGATGGTGCTGATCATGCTGTATCGCTCGGAAGGCCTGTGGCCCGCCGCGAAACACGAAGACAAGATCGCGAAGATCGCGAAGCGCAGCGGCAAGAAGCCGGTGCGCGCATAAGGCGGAGATCCAGAACATGAGCGAAAAACAAACGCGACTTTCCGTCAAGGGCGTCAACAAGCGCTTCGGCGGCTTGCAGGCTTTGTCGGATGTGGGCCTTCAGATCGAAGAAGGCACGATCTATGGTCTGATCGGCCCGAACGGCGCTGGCAAGACGACCTTCTTCAACGTGATCACCGGCCTCTACACGCCCGATTCCGGCGAGTTCAAGCTCGATGGTCAGGCGTACACGCCGACCGCCGTCTATCAGGTGGCGAAGGCGGGCATCGCGCGCACGTTCCAGAACATTCGCCTTTTCGGCGGCATGACCGCGCTGGAAAACGTGATGGTCGGCCGTCACGTTCGCACGAAGCATGGTCTGATCGGCGCGGTGTTCCAGACACCCGCCGAGCGCCGTGAAGAGCGCGAGATCAAGGAACGCGCGCTCGAACTGCTCGAATACGTGGGCGTGCTGCAATACGCGGACTACACGTCGCGCAATCTGTCGTACGGTCACCAGCGGCGTCTGGAGATCGCACGCGCACTGGCGACCGATCCGAAGCTGCTCGCGCTCGACGAACCGGCCGCCGGCATGAACGCGACGGAGAAGGTCGAACTGACGCGTCTGCTCGACAAGATCCGCTCGGACGGCAAGACGATTCTTTTGATCGAACACGACGTGAAACTCGTGATGGGATTGTGCAACCGCATGACGGTGCTCGATTACGGCAAGGTGATCGCCGAAGGTCTGCCGCAGGACGTGCAGAAGGACCCGAAGGTGATCGAGGCATATCTGGGTGCGGGGGTGCACTAAATGGCGACCACAAGCGCAATGTTGAAGGTCAAGGGTCTGCAGGTGAACTACGGCGGCATCCAGGCGGTGAAGGGTGTCGATCTGGAAGTCGGGCAGGGCGAACTGGTCACGCTGATCGGTGCGAACGGCGCGGGCAAGACCACGACGATGAAGGCCATCACCGGCCTCAAGCCGTACTCGGGCGGCGATATCGAGTACATGGGCCAGTCGATCAAGGGCGTGCCGACGCATGAACTGCTCAAGCGCGGCCTCGCGATGGTGCCGGAAGGCCGCGGCATCTTCGCGCGCATGTCGATTCTCGAGAACATGCAGATGGGCGCGTATCTTCGCAACGACACGGATGCCATCCAGAAGGACACCGAGCGCATGTTCGGCTTCTTCCCGCGTCTGAAGGAACGTGCGTCGCAGTATGCGGGTACGCTCTCGGGCGGCGAACAGCAGATGCTCGCGATGGCGCGCGCGCTGCTCTCGCGTCCGAAGCTGCTGCTGCTCGATGAGCCGTCGATGGGTCTCTCGCCGATCATGGTCGAGAAGATCTTCGAAGTGGTGCGCGAGATTTCGGCGGAAGGGCTGACGGTGCTGCTCGTGGAGCAGAATGCGCGTCTTGCGTTGCAGGCCGCGAATCGCGGTTATGTCATGGATTCGGGCATGGTCACGATGTCCGGCGACGCGAAGATCATGCTCGACGATCCGAAGGTCAGAGCGGCTTATCTGGGCGAGTAAGCGTCGCTTCACTGGCGAAGAAAGGCCGGCTCTTGCAGCCGGCCTTCTTTTTCAAAGCCGCTTCCCGAGACTCACGACTTCATCCATCCGATACCCAAGCTTTTCATAGAACCCACGCAGTTCCGTCTTGACGGACAGAATCTGCAGATTCACCTTCGGACACCCAAGCTTCGCCAACGCAGCTTCCGCATGAGTCATCAGCGCGCCGCCGAACCCGCGTCCGCGAAGCGACGGCGTGACGGCCAGCGAATACACCCAGCCGCGATGCCCGTCGTAACCGGCCATCACCGTGCCGATCACGCGACCATCGACCAGGCCGACGAACAACAGCTCCGGCTGCGTCGTCATCTTGTTGGCGATCGACAACGCCGGATCGCGCTGCGGCCGCGATGCATCCGCGTATTCGGGAAACACCTCGCGCCACAGCGCGATCACGGCATCGCGATCGGCTGTGTCGAACGTGCGGATGATCACAGCGAATCGAGCACCGAGCGCAGCATGGTCATCATCTGATCGATCTCGTCCTTCGTGACGTTGAGCGCGGGCATGAAGCGCAGCAGATTCGGACGCGCCGCGTTCAGCAGCAGGCCGTCGGGCTGCATCAGACGCGCTTTCTCGACGATCTGCGGACCCTTGTCGCTGTCGAGCAACAACGCGCGCAACAGGCCTTCGCCGCGTTCGCCGTTGAAGCCGCGCTCCGCCGACAGCTTCAGCAGTTCCTGCTTCAGATACTCGCCTTTCTCGCGCACGCCTTCGAGAAAGCCCGGTGCGACGAGTTGCGAAATCACCGAATAACCGACCGCCGACATCAGCGGATTGCCGTTGTAGGTGCCGCCCTGATCGCCCGCCTCGAAGCACGCGACCTCCGCCTTCGAGAGCAGCGCCGCGAGCGGCACGCCGCCGCCGATGCCCTTGCCGAGCGTCATGATGTCCGGCTCGATGCCCGAGAGCTCGTATGCGAACAACGTCCCCGCGCGGCCGCAACCGCTTTGCACTTCATCGACGATCAAGAGCAGGTTGTGCTTCTTCGTCAGCTCGCGCAGTTGCTGCATGAACTCGCGCGTCGCCGGAAGCACGCCGCCTTCGCCCTGAATCGGCTCCAGCATCACGCCGACGGTGTTCTCGCCGATGAGCTTCTCGACCGACGCGATATCGTTCAGATCGGCCTTCGGAAAGCCCGGCACTTGCGGCGCGTAGATCGTGTCCCAGCCGGCCTTGCCGCTCGCGGACATCGTCGCGATCGTGCGGCCGTGGAAGCTGTGATCGAACGTGATGATCTCGTACGCGCCGTTCCTGAACTTCTTGCCCCACTTGCGCGCGAGCTTGATCGCGCCTTCGTTCGCTTCGGCGCCGCTGTTGGCGAAGAACACCTTGTCGAAGCAGCTGTTCGCGGTGAGCAGGCCCGCGAGCTGCGCCATCGGCGCGTTGTAGAACGCCGGCGACGGATTGATCAGCGTGCGCGCCTGCTTCTCCAGCGCCTCGATCATGCCTTCGTTGCAGTGGCCGAGCGAGTTGACGGCCCAGCCCTGAATGAAGTCGAGATAGCGCTTGCCCGTGTTGTCGTAGAGCCAGGAACCTTTGCCGTGCGTGAACACGATCTCGGGACGGTTCGTGATGTACATCAGCGAATCAACGGGGTACTCATTGAAATTCATGACAGCGGGCTCCACGAAAGCTAGTGCGAGAGAAAGAAGAAGACGGCGCGAAAAAAACAAAAGCCACGGAATTCCGTGGCTTCATTTCGTACGCTTCGAACAAACCGAACCGTGAGCGCAAATGCATGACGAGCCAGCGGCATCCCTAGGGAAGCGGCGAGCGGCGACGTCGAAGTGCGTTCAGGATTTTGATCATTCGCGAAGGATACGTTAAGCGGTTGCCGCCTGTAAACCGTGCACGCGGATTTTTTGTCCGCGTGCAGGCTTAATGCGGCTTCAGACCGGATGCGCGAGATCTGCCGCGCTGGTGAACGAGTCCGCGTAGAACTCGTCCTCCGGCAACCGATGATGCTGCGTGAAATCGCGCTGCGCGGATTCCACCATCACAGGCGCGCCGCACGCGTACACCTGGAACGCGCTCAAGTCTGGCAGATCCTCGATGACAGCACGATGAACGAAGCCCGTGCGGCCCGTCCAGTTGTCGTCCGCGTCGGGCTCGGAGAGCACCGGCACGAAGGTGAAGTTCGGGATCTCCTTCGCCCATTGCGCGGCGAGCTCCATCATGTAGAGATCCTTCTTGCGGCGGCCGCCCCAGTAGAGCGTCATCGGCCGGTTCAGGTTCTTGAACACCGCATGCTCGATGATCGCCTTGATCGGCGCGAAGCCCGTGCCCGACGCGAGCAGGACGATCGGTTTCTCGGATTCATCGCGCAGGAAGAACGTGCCGAGCGGGCCTTCGAAGCGCAGGATGTCGCGCTCTTTCATCGCGCCGAACACGTGATCCGTGAACGTGCCGCCCGGCATGTGGCGGATATGCAGCTCGAGCGGGCCTTCGTGATGCGGCGGGCTCGCCATCGAATAGCTGCGGCGCTTGCCGTCCTTCAGGATGAATTCGATGTACTGTCCCGCGTAATACTGCAGGCGCTCGTTGGCGGGCAACTGCAGTTTCAGTTCGATGACGTCGTCGGCACGGCGTGCGAGCGCATTCACGCGGCACGGCAGCTTTTTCACCTGCACGTCGCCGACGCCCGCGACTTCGCGCACGTCGATTTCGAGGTCGGTCTGCGCGGTCGCGCAGCAGAAGAGGGCGAGGCCGCGCGTTTTTTCGTCGTTCGACAAAGCCGACGACGAATGCGGCGCCTGCTCGACTTCGCCGCTGACGACGGCGCCCTTGCAGGAGCCGCACGCGCCGTTCTTGCAGCCGTACGGCAGGCCGATGCCCTGGCGCAGCGCGGCGCTCAGCACCGGTTCGTCGGGTTCCACTTGAAACTGCCGGCCGCTTTGCCGGAGCGTTACGTTGAAAGCCATAGATCTGTTTCTGCGATGTGTGGAGTTGTCTCGTTCGTCTTTATGCGACGCCGCACGCGGGTTTCAGGCGACGGATAGAATGCCCGGATGATCGCCACTCGAAACCTTCGCCGCGCGCGTGTACTGATCGTCGGATGCGGCGATGTCGGCATGCGCGCGCTGCCGCTTCTGCATGCGCGGGCCGCCGCGCCGCGCGTCATCGCGCTCACGCATCATCCGGAGCGCGCGGGCGAGTTGCGCGCGGCGGGCGCGACGCCCGTTTCCGGCGATCTCGACGTGCGCCGCAGCCTCGAAAGGCTCGCGGGCCTTGCGCGCAACGTGCTGCATCTCGCGCCGCCTCAGCGCGACGGCGATGCGGACCGCCGCACGCGCGCGCTGATCGCCGCCTTGCGCCGCCCGCGACGCTCGGCGGCGCGTGGCGCGAGAAGCCACTGGCTGCATCCGGATCGAGCCGGAAAAACGGCTTTCATTGTACCCGACGGCCTTCGCGCGGCCACGAAGCGCCTGAGCGGTCCGCGCACCCGCTTCGTCTACGCGAGCACGACCGGCGTCTATGGCGATTGCGCCGGCGCGTGGATCGACGAAACGCGTCGTGCGCGGCCCGAGAACGAGCGTGCGCGGCGGCGGGTGTCGGCGGAGAGGCAGTTGCGCGCGGCAGGCGTCGGGAGCGGCTGGCGGGTGTCGATCGCGCGGATTCCGGGCATTTACGCGGCCAGTCGCCTGCCGCTCGCGCGCATCGAAAAGGGCATGCCGGCGCTCGTGGAATCCGACGACGTCCACACGAACCACATTCACGCCGACGATCTCGCGGCAATCCTCGTGCGCGCGTTGTCGCGTGGCCGTCCACAGCGCGTGATCAACGCCTCCGACGATACCGACCTGCGCATGGCGGATTATTTCGATCGCGTGGCCGACGCGTACGGCCTGCCGCGCGTGCCGCGCATTTCGCGGCGCGAAGCCGAAGCGAGTCTGGAGCCGATCACGCTTTCGTTCATGCGCGAGTCGCGGCGGCTTTCCAACGCGCGCCTGAAGCGCGAACTGGGCTATGCGCTGCGCCACCCGACGGTCGACGATTTCCTACGCGCGAACGCGCGGCGTTAAATCAGCGCCGGAATCGTTTCGAGCAGGACGAAGCACATCAACGCGCCGATCAATGCGCCGATGAGATTCGGCGAATACTTGTGGCGCATGTGCATGACGACGGCCAATACCCCGATGAGGACAGCGCTCAGCGCGACGAACGCAATCAGCGCGAAGGTCGAGTGGGAGACCATGATGCCCTCCTGCTTTTTTGATAGTCATTATTGGTATCCGTAAGACCAGTATAAGAGGGCGGATCGCGGAAGGCATGCTGCGCCGCAGCGCCCGTGCTTAAGGGCTTGTACTGATTTGCATGTCGAATGCGCGCCGATGCGGGCGCTCGTTGGCCCGGGCGGACATCAGGCCATCGATGGCGTCGTGCGCGCGCAACGCACGCGAAGTCAAGGTGTCTCGCGCAGCGCGGCGAGATCGCCCTCGTCGAGCCAGCGCCACGCGCCTTCGGCGAGCGAGGCGGGCAACGCATACCCGCCGACGCGTTCGCGATGCAGCTTCTCCACGCGGTTTCCCGCTGCCGCGACCATGCGCTTCACCTGATGGTATTTGCCTTCGAGCACAGTGAGTTCGAGCAGCCGTTCGTCGCGGCGTTCTGCCGCGAGCGCGGCGCTCGGCTTCGTTTCGCCGTGCAGCAGCACGCCTTCGCGCAGTTTCGTGAGTTGCACGTCGTCGAGCGGATGACGCACGGTCGCGAGATAGACCTTCGGCACCTTGCGTTTCGGTGATGTGAACGCGTGCACGAACGCGCCGTCATCGGAGAGAAGCAGCAGTCCGGTCGTATCCTGATCGAGCCTGCCGACGGCCTGCACGCCGCGCTCGACGAGCTGCGGCGGCAACAGATGAAACACGCTCAGATGATGTTGCGGATCGCGCGAGCATTCGTAGCCCGCGGGCTTGTTGAGCGCGATGTACGCTTTTTCACGATACGTCCAGTGATGATCGTCGACTTCGAATTCGAGACCGGGCGTGACGGAGAAGTCCGCGTGGGGGTCGTCGCACAGGACGCCTGCGACGCGCACGCGGCCTTCGGCCACGATCCCGCGGCACTGGCGGCGCGACCCGAAGCCTTGGGAGAAGAGGAGGGTTTCGAGGTCCATCGGATGAGCGGAGTTGAAGCGCGCATTCTAGCAAGCCGCGCCAGGCGCTCGCGGGCCGCGTTTCGCGTAGGCAAAAAAGCGCCGCCCCGACAGCGGGCGGCGCCGAGCGTGGCGATACGCATGCGGACGCAGGGACGTCCGAGGCCGGCGTTATCGCCCAGGGAAACGCGGTGCGCGCATCATTGCATGTCGATGCGGCCGTACACGCCGTCGGCTTCGAAATTCGGCCCGGCGGCGAAGAACAGCGTGTTCGTCGGCTGCGCCTGCAGACCGTTGCCGAACGCGATGCCCCACAGGCCGCGCTGCACGAGCGTCGTGCCGTCGGTGTTCATCAACTGGCCGACGAATGCGCCGCTCGTCGGATCGAACGCGTTGATGGTGCCGTCGCCGAAATTGCCGACCAGGATGTCGTTGCTGAAGGAGCCGAAGTTGCCGGGCGCCTGCGTGAGGCCCCACGGCGCGTTCAACGGACCGTTCTGCGCGAAGCGCTGCATGAGATTGCCGTCGACGTCGAACACGTCGATGAAGCCCTGGCCCGCGCCCGGCACGTCGTCTTCGGCGTCGCCGTCCTGCTTTGCGTAGGTCACGTAGATCTTCGAACCGATCGCCTGGATGCCGAACGGCGCGAAACCCGCCGGGATCTGCGCATCCCTGAATCCGCCGGGAACGACGAGTGGCGTGAACGTGCCGTCGAAGACATCGATCCTGTTGTTGTGGAAGTCGGTCGCGTACAGGCGATGGCCGCCCGCCGTCGTGGTGGCGATCGCGAGTCCTTTGTAGATGGCGCCCGAAGCGCTCGCATCGACGACGGTGAACGCGTGCGTCATGTCGACCGCGGGCGCCCATGCGGTGATCGAGCCGCCTTCACCCGCGAAGATGAACGCTGCGACACCTGATTTGCCATTGCGCGTGAGCGTGAGGTCCGGCCCCTTGTTGAAGACGATGCCTGTCGGGTTCGCGGGGCCTGTCGCGGTGGGCGGAATCGAGACGACGAGCGACTGGACGACGCCATTGCCGTCGTAGAGCGTGGCCGTCTGCGTGCCGTTGTTGGCGACCCACACGAAGCCGTTCGGATTGAACGCGACGCCCCAACCGTTCTTCAGGTTCGGGTCCGTGTGCGGCGCGGCGACGGCGCCATCGGATACGACGATCGACATCTTGAAGCGCGTGGCGGCCGGCATGCTGTTGTCCGAGCCGCCGCCGCACGAGGCGAGAGCTGCCAACGTCACGACCGCGGCGGCACAAGCGACGAGGCGGCTCCACAATCCGGTTTGCATGATGGTGACTCCTCGGGCGCGGGGCGCCGTCAGTTCGTTCGTCACCTTTAAACGGATAGGCGCGGTGGCTTATTCCGTTCGCAACCGGCGGATTTGTTTCGCCGTACTTCAGTGTGCGTCGCCGCGTCCTTTCGATACCGTCGGCACGCCCCAGCCGAAGAGCGTGACGCGCGCTGCTTCGTCGTCCGCCGTTGAGCCATGCCGCGTGCCTGCGCGCCAGTGGCCGTCGAAGGCCATCGTCGGCGTGGTCGGCTTCGGAATCCCGCTCGCCTGGCGGAAGTACTCGGTGTTGGTTTCGTTCTGCACGGCGAGCGCGCGGCGCAGGGTCGCCTGCGTCTGCGCGTTGCGCGGGTCGAGCGCCACGGCGCGACGGGCGTTGCGCAACGCGCACGCCGGGTCTTCGTTCGCGGCGCAGGTGCGTGCGCTCGCCATCGCGCTGTCGCGTGCGCGCTCCTGACGCGACAGTTCGGCTGCAAGCTGCTGGATTTCCGGACTGCGCGGCTCGTTCGCATAGAGGCTGCGCATGTGCCGGCGCGCGGCGGTGAGATCGCGGCTGGCGAGCGCCTGCTGAGCCGCAGCGATGCTGCGCGCGACGGCTGCGGGAAGCGGCTCCTGGACCGGTTGAGCCGGAGGCGCGGCGAGCTTTTCGATCGAGGCGACCGTCGGCGCGACGGCCGGTTTGTCGTGCGTGGCGATTGCGGTCTTGCTGCGCGGCGGCTCGGTCGGCTGCGTCGGCTGTGTCGGCTGTGTCGCGGGTTTTGCCGCGACGGGCGTCGTGCTCGTGCGCGCTTCCGGCTTTTGCGCCGATGCGATCACCGGCGTCGCCGGTTTGATCGATGGCGCTGCCGCAGCGATGGACGCGGCTGTCGGAGCCGCCGCGCTCGTCGTGACGTTTGGCGTTGCGGGCTTCGCTGCGGCGACCGCAGTCGATGACGCGACGATCGGCGCAGGCGGATTTGCCGTCGTGCTTATTGTCGCGGGAGCGGCTGGCATCGAAGGCTTCGCAGGCGCTGCGGCCGCGAGCGTGCTGACTGATGCCGGCGCGCTCGCTACAGCGACGCGCGGCTCGGTGCGTGTGACGATCGCCGGCGTTTCCGTCGCCGGACGCGCGGCGACCGGGGCAGCCGGCGCGGCGGACGCGTGTTCATTTCGTGAGTGGCTCGTCTGCGCCATCGCCGATGACGCTGGTGCGACGGCCTGCGCATTCGCCGATTCCGCTTTGGACCGCGTCGCCGAAGCATGCCGCGAAGCATCGGCAACGAGCGCGGCTGCGCGCTCGCGAACCAGACCAACCACGCTGATGCCGGGTTCCACGCTCGCCGGTGGGGCGTTGTCGTCCAGTTGCACGTAGAAATACGCGCCGACCGCGAGACTCGCGACCACGCCGCCGACCAGCACCGCGATGCCCGTGCGTGCGGGCTTGCGCTGCGTCTCTTGCGAGTCGCCCGGTTCGACGAAGTTCGGATACGACGTCAGCATTCTGCGGCGCACCATGCGCTGCAGCCAGTGGCTGTCGTCCCAATCGAGGATGTCGAGCGGCACGGGCACGGACGCCGCAGGCGCGCGGGTTTCCGCTGCGCTCGTGAATATCGCGCCTTGACGATCGGCCCCGCAGGACGGGCAGGTGCCCTCCTCGGCGGGCGACACGAAGTTGCAGCGATGGCAGATGACGGAGTCGAGAGACAGCGAGTATTCAGGTCGATTCATGTCGCACTCTTCTTCGAGTTATGGCTCGCCGCGTCGCGCGAGCGGATCACGACATCAGGAAAGTCCTAAGCAACCCGAACTGCGGGCGCCGCGCGCGCAAGCATCCCCGCGACGCCCCGCGCGCCGGGATTCTGAAATGCCGATGGTGACTCATTCTTGCCGGTGCGGTGCGGTCCGTCTACGCGATTGCGCACATTCGCGCGCGCGTGATGGTTGACAAGGGTTGGCCATTCGGACGACTTCCGCGGCGTCACGTCATCGGCGAAATTGCGTGTCATCGGCTACGAAAGGATGACGGCAATGCAATCGAACGGCTTCGAGGCGACGGCGCGGCAGTTGATCGTCGGATTGCCGCTCTTCATGGGCGCGATCGAATACATATTGCGGGTGGCGCTGAAGCAACCCGGCAAGGACGATTTCTTTCCGATCTCGCTCGTTGCTTCCAGCGTCAGTTTGAACATCGCGCTGGCGGTGTTGCCGAGTGAAATGCGCAGCGGGTTGTGGGCGTCGAGGCAACGGATCGGTCGGGCGATCGTTATCGCAAATATGGGAATTTTCGCCTCTCTGATTGGCGTGCTGCTGTGGATATACTTGCTCGTGGCTTCGTTTAGTGAAGATGTCAGGGCAATCTTGCCGATGCATCCGCTGCGGGATGCTTTGGTGTACTACTTTTTTTCAATCATGTTGAATGAATGTAAAGCGGGATCTGGAAGATGATGAACTTCGTGCTGGGATTTTTTCGGGAGTATTGGCCTGTCGTCATAACGTGCGCCCTCGCCAGATACGGCGCTCCGGTTGTGGCGGATTGGCTGGTTCGCTATATCGACAAGAAAGTGCTTCAGGATGAAACTGAACGCCGCTCGGGCGTCGAGTGAGAAAGGCCTGGCGCAAATCCGTCAGCGCGACGGAACACGCCCGCCCCAAACGCAAAAAAGCCGCTCACATGGAGCGGCTTTTTCGAAAAATCCTGGTGCCCAGGGCCGGAATCGAACCGGCACGCCTTGCGGCGGGGGATTTTGAGTCCCCTGCGTCTACCAATTTCACCACCTGGGCCGAATCGGCTCGTACCAGAAGAGACAAGGCAACGAGCTAATCGAGTCGGCGATTATGACCGAAAACGCCCGCGCCGGCAAGCAACAACGGCAGGACGTTTTCCGAACTTCGCGAAGTTCGGAATTTACTGGGCGAGATACGTAAACGCGCCGTTCCTGATCACACCCATCACGCTCGCGCGCTGATCCAGACCGACGTGATCCGTCGCGCTCGTGTTCACCACGCCGTTCGGCACGACGAGTTCATGCGCGTGCTCCAGTTCCGAACGCAGCGCCACGCGAAACTCCCTGGTGCCAGGCTTGGCCGTCTTCAGCGCGCGCGCCACGGCGTCCTGCAGGCGCGGATACACGCCGGCCGCATCGCCCGCGAATTGCGTGACCGAGCCCTTGCCGTACTTGTCCTCATACGCATTCGCGAACGCCAGCGCCGCCTTCTTCGACGGATGATCGGCCGGCAGCGTGCGCGCGACGACGACCGGCTGCGTCGGGAACAGCGTGCCTTCGACATCCTTGCCGCCGAGCTTGATGAATTCGGGCGTCGCGATGCCGTGCGTCTGGTAGATCGCGCCCTTGTAGCCGCGCTCGACGAGCGTGCGCTGCGGCAGCACGGTCGGCGTGCCCGCGCCCGCGATCAGCACCGCGTCGGGCTTGGCTGCCATCAGCTTGAGAATCTGCCCGGTGACGCTGGCATCGGTACGGTTGAAACGCTCGCTCGCGACAATTTTGATATGCCGGAGATCGGCGAACTTCGTGAACTCGTTGAGCCAGCTATCGCCATAGCTGTCCGCAAAGCCGATGAATCCGACCGTCTTCACGCCGTGATTCGCCATGTAGCGCGTCATCACGTCGGCCATTGCGCGATCGGTCTGGGCCATCTTGAACGCCCACACCTTCTTGCCTTCCTGCGGCTCCACGACCGATGCCGAGCCGATCAGTGTAATCATCGGCGTTTCGGATTCGGCGACGGGATCGAGCGCGGCGAGCGCGGCCGGCGTGATGTTCGGCCCGACGATCACGTCGACATGATCCTCGCTGATCAGCTTGCGGATATTGCGCACGGCCGCGCCCGGGTCCGAGCCGTCGTCGAGGATGATGTACTCCGCGTTCTGCCCGGCGATGGTCTTCGGCCACATCAGCATCGCGTTCTTGCTGGTGATGCCGATCGCGGCGGCGGGGCCGGTGCTGGACAGATCGATGCCAACCTTCAGTTGCGCGTGCGCGGCGGCGGTCAGGACAGACAATGCTGCGCCGGCCACGAGCCGGCGCGTGAACTTCGACAACGTCATCGGAAAGGTCTCCAAGGGAGGGAATTTTTTGCGGCAGCGCGTGCTGCCATTTTATTCAGAGCTCGTAGCTCTCGTGCTCGCCCGACAGCGCCTGCTCGATCAGCTTGCGATTCAGCGAAGGCGACAGCAGTTCGACGAGCGTATACACATAGCTGCGCAGATATGCGCCCTGCTTCAGCGCGAGCCGTGTGACGTTGGTGCCGAACAGGTGGCCGACCGGCATCGCGCGCAGATGTTTGTCGCGCTCCGGGTTGAACGCGATATCCGCCAGAATCCCGACGCCGAGCCCCAGTTCGACGTAAGTCTTGATCACGTCCGCGTCGATGGCTTCGAGCACGATGTCCGGCGTCAGATTGCGCAGCGCGAACGCCTGATTGATCTTGGTGCGCCCGGCGAACGATGCTTCGTAGGTGATGATCGGAAATTGCGCGAGGTCGTCGAGCGTGAGCGTCTTGCGCTCGAGCAGCGGATGATCCGGCAGCATGACGGCGAGATGCTGCCACTGGAAGCAGGGCAGCGACACCAGTTCCTTATAGTTGGCGATGGCCTCGGTTGCGATGGCGATATCCGCCTGATCGTGAATCACCATCTCCGCGACCTGCGTCGGGCTGCCTTGCAGAATCGAAAGGTGCACCTTCGGAAAGCGCTTCTTGAACTCCGCGATCGCCGCGGGCAACGAATAGCGCGCCTGCGTGTGCGTGGCGGCGATGACGAGATTGCCCTGATCCTGCGCAGCGTAATCCTTACCGACCCGCTTCAGACTCTCCACTTCCTGCAAAATTTTCTCGACCGACGCGAGGATGATGCGCCCCGGCTCGGTCAGCGATCTCACGCGTTTCCCGTGCCGCGTGAAAATTTCGACGCCGAGTTCGTCCTCCAGCTCGATGATCGCCTTCGAGACGCCCGGCTGCGACGTGTACAGCGCCTTCGCGGCTTCGGTCAGGTTGAAGTTCTGCCGAACGGCCTCACGCACGAAGCGGAACTGGTGCAGATTCATTTATAGCCTTTGCTTATTACTACCGGGCATATCAAAGTAATTTTTCAGTCGTTTGCAATATATAGCAGGTTCTTTACTATCAGTCCAATTTTTCCAATATCCATATCTGTTTTTGTCATTAGCAAATGAGCGTTTCGTCTGAACGACGCTCGCGACAGCGACTCAATGGATATTCGATGGACGAGACGCGCTGCGTAACCTAGGACGCCGCGCTTTTAAAAGAACTTGGGGCCCCGAATGTACCAATACGATCAGATCGACCAACGCATCGTCGACGAACGTGTCGCGCAGTACGCTGACCAGGTCCGCCGCCGGCTGTCGGGCGAATTGACCGAAGAGGAATTCCGTCCGCTGCGTCTGCAGAACGGCCTGTACATGCAGCGTCACGCGTACATGCACCGCATCGCGATTCCGTACGGCAACCTGCGCAGCGACCAGCTCCGCGTGCTCGCCACCATCGCGCGCGAGCACGACCGCGGCTACGGTCACTTCTCGACGCGCACCAACATCCAGTTCAACTGGGTCGAGCTCGAAGAGACGCCGGAAATCCTGCGCAAGCTGGCTTCGGTGCAGATGCACGCGATCCAGACGTCGGGCAACTGCATCCGCAACATCACCGCCGACCAGTTCGCGGGCGTCGCGCCCGATGAAGTCGTCGATCCGCGTCCGTGGTCGGAAATTCTGCGCCAGTGGTCGACGTTCCATCCGGAATTCGCGTGGCTGCCGCGCAAGTTCAAGATCGCGGTGAACGGCTCGGCGGAAGACCGTGCGGCCGTGCAGGTCCATGACCTCGGCGTGTATCTGAAGAAGAACGCGCAGGGCGAAGTCGTGATGGACATTCTCGCGGGCGGCGGCCTCGGCCGCACGCCGATCGTCGGCGCGATCATCAAGCGCGATCTGCCGTGGCAGCATCTGATCACCTATTGCGAAGCCGTGCTGCGCGTGTACAACCGCTACGGCCGCCGCGACAACATGTACAAGGCGCGCATCAAGATTCTCGTGAAGGCGCTGTCGGCGGAGAAGTTCTCGAAGCAGGTCGAGGAAGAGTGGCAGCATCTGAAGGACGGCCCGTCGACGATCACGCAGGAAGAAGTCGATCGCGTGTCGAAGTTCTTCGCGCCGCCGGTCTACGAAAAACTCGCCGACACCGACGCGACCTACGAAAAGCATCTGATCGAAAGCAAGCCGTTCGCGCGCTGGGTCGAGCGCAACGTGCGCCCGCACAAGGTGCCGGGTTACGCGGCGGTGACGCTGTCGCTCAAGCAGCGCCATATCGCGCCGGGCGATGCCACCGACCAGCAGATGGACGACGTCGCCACGCTCGCCGACGAGTTCTCGTTCGGCGAAATCCGCGTGTCGCACGAGCAGAACCTGATTCTCGCGAATGTGCCCAAGCGCGACCTCTACACCGTGTGGGAACGCGCGAAGGCGCTCGGCTTCGCGACGGCGAACATCGGCCTTCTGACCGACATCATCGCGTGCCCGGGCGGCGACTTCTGCTCGCTCGCGAATGCGAAGTCGATTCCGATCGCGCTGGCGATCCAGGATCGTTTCAACGATCTCGACTACGTGCACGACCTCGGCGACCTGTCGCTGAACATCTCGGGCTGTATCAACGCGTGCGGTCATCACCACGTCGGCAACATCGGCATTCTGGGCGTCGATAAGGACGGCTCGGAGTGGTATCAGGTGACGCTCGGCGGCGAGCAGAGCTCGGGCGCGACCGGCGCGCATCTCGGCAAGGTGATCGGCCCGTCGTTCTCGGCGGAAGAAATGCCCGACGTGATCGCGCAAGTGATCGATACCTTCGTCGACAACCGCGCCGAAGACGAGCGTTTCATCGAGACGTTCAACCGCATCGGCATGGCGCCGTTCAAGGAGCGCGTGTACGCATCGCGCCAGGCTCACGCTTAAGGATTTTCAAATGACGTTGATTATCAGGAACCGCGCGGTGGTCGAAGACAATTTCACGGTGGTGCGCGCAGCCGAAGACGGCGCATTGCCCGCTGTCGACGCGCTGCCCGCCGGCAAGATCATCGTGCCGTTCGCGCTGTGGAAAGAGCACAAGGCGGCGATCGTCGCCTCGCGCGCGAAGGAAGACATCGGTGTGTGGCTCGCGCCGGACGACGAACCCGCCGATCTCGCGCCGGACTTCGATTTGCTTTCCGTGATCGCGGTCGACTTCCCGGTGTTTCGCGATGGCCGCGGCTTTTCCATCGGCCGCCTGCTGCGCGAGCGCTATCAGTGGACGGGCGAGCTGCGCGCGATCGGCGACGTGCTGCGCGATCAGGTGCTGTTCCATTCGCGCTGCGGCTTCGATGCGTTCGCGGTGCGCGCGGACAAGGACATCAACGACGCGCTCAACGCGTTCAGCGAATTCACCGAGCTGTACCAGGGCGCGACCGACGATCTCGAACCGCTGTTTCGCCGTCGCGCGAAGCTAGTCGCAGCGCTTGGAGCCTGACGCATGACGCCTGAATTGCAAGCCAAGGTTGAACGCCTGGATGCGCTGCTCGATTCGATCGCGGCGCGTCACCAGAGCGTCAAGCTAGCCAGCAGCCTCGCCGCCGAAGACATGGTGCTCACGCACGCCATTCTTTCGCGCGGCGTGAAGATCGGCATCTTCTCGTTGAACACGGGCCGTCTGCATGCGGAAACGCTCGGCATGCTCGATACCGTAAAGGAACGCTACGGCTACGACATCGAGCAGTTCCATCCGCAGCAGGACGCGGTCGATGCCTATGTGCGCGATCACGGCCTGAACGCGTTCTACGAGAGCATTGATTTGCGCAAGAGCTGCTGCCATATCCGCAAGGTCGAGCCGCTCAATCGCGCGCTGTCGGATGTGTCCGCGTGGGTCACGGGTCAGCGTCGCGAGCAATCGGTGACGCGCGCCGAGCTGCACGAGGAAGAGCAGGACGCGCCGCGCGGCATCGCGAAGTTCAATCCGCTCGCGGACTGGAACGAAAGCGACGTGTGGGATTACCTGAAGTCTTTCGATGTGCCCGCGAATCCGCTGCATGCGCGCGGCTATCCGAGCATCGGCTGCGAGCCCTGTACGCGTGCGGTGCGCCCCGGCGAAGACAGCCGGGCGGGCCGCTGGTGGTGGGAATCGCGCGATACGAAGGAATGCGGCCTGCACATCACGAACATCAAGATCGTCGACGAAGCTCCGAGTTCGGCGATTTAAGGCGCGCAAGACGCCGCATCACACCCTGTCATTGAACGCATCGTCGCAGTGGAAATTGCCTGACGCTGCATAAAAAAGGATCGACGAACATGAGCACGACGCTCGACTCAACCGTCACCGCACCGATCGCCAACAAGGCGACGCGCATGGATCACCTGGATTGGCTCGAAGCCGAGTCGATCCACATCATTCGCGAACTCGTCGCGGAATGCAGCAAGCCCGCGCTCCTGTTCTCGGGCGGCAAGGATTCGGTCGTCGTGCTGCATCTCGCGCTGAAGGCATTTGGTCTCGGCGCGGGCCGCAAGACCCAGTTGCCGTTCCCGCTGGTTCACATCGACACGGGTCACAACTTCCAGGAAGTGATCGACTTCCGCGATCGTCGCGCGGCGGAAATCGGCGCGGAACTGGTCGTCGGCCATGTCGAGGATTCGATCAAAAAGGGCACCGTGCGTCTGCGTCGCGAGACGGATTCGCGCAACGCCGCGCAGGCGGTGACGCTGCTCGAAACCATCGAGGAATACGGCTATACGGCGATGATCGGCGGTGCGCGCCGCGACGAAGAGAAGGCGCGCGCGAAGGAGCGCATCTTCTCGTTCCGCGACGAATTCGGCCAGTGGGACCCGAAGGCGCAGCGCCCGGAACTGTGGAGCATCTATAACGCGCGTCTGCATGCGGGCGAGCATCTGCGCGTGTTCCCGATCTCGAACTGGACCGAGCTGGACGTGTGGCAATACATTGCGCGCGAGAAGCTCGAACTGCCGTCGATCTACTACGCGCATGATCGCGAGATCATCCGCCGCAACGGGTTGCTCGTGCCGCTCACGCCGCTCACGCCGCTGCGCGAAGGCGAAACGTCGGAAGTGGCGCAAGTGCGTTTCCGGACCGTCGGCGACATCAGCTGCACGTGCCCGGTCGCGAGCGATGCCGACGATGTCGAGAAGATCATCGCCGAAACGGCCGTGACGGAAATCACGGAACGCGGCGCGACGCGTATGGACGATCAGGCATCCGAAGCCGCGATGGAACAGCGCAAGAAGCAAGGTTATTTCTAAGCCACACGCCCCGAGGAACGAAAGAATCATGAGCATTTATCAAGCTGAAGACCTGGGCGTGTTGCGCTTCATCACGGCGGGCAGCGTCGACGACGGCAAGAGCACGTTGATCGGCCGTCTGCTGTACGACAGCAAGGCTGTGCTGTCGGATCAGTTGTCCGCGATTTCGCGCGCGAAGAACAAGCGCACGGTCGGCGATGAAATCGATCTGTCGCTGCTCACCGACGGCCTCGAAGCCGAACGCGAGCAGGGCATCACCATCGACGTCGCGTACCGTTACTTCGCGACCGCGAAGCGGAAGTTCATCATCGCCGATACGCCGGGCCACGAGCAGTACACGCGCAACATGGTGACGGGCGCATCGACGGCGCATGCCGCGATCATTCTCGTCGACGCTACGCGCGTCACCTTCGAGAACGGCGTCGCGCAACTGCTGCCGCAGACCAAGCGCCACAGCGCGATCGTCAAGCTGCTCGGTCTGCAGCACGCGATCGTCGCGATCAACAAGATGGATCTGGTCGACTACAGCGAAGCGCGCTTCAACGAGATTCGCGATGCGTATGTCACGCTCGCGCATCAACTCGGTCTGTCGAACGTGCGCTTCGTGCCGGTGTCGGCGCTGAAGGGCGACAACATCGTGACAGCGAGCGAGCGCATGCCGTGGTACGCGGGCGAACCGCTGCTCGATCTGCTGGAATCGCTGCCGGTTGCGCAGCCGAACGATCAGGCGCTGCGTTTCCCGGTGCAGTGGGTCGCGCGTCAGGATGGCTCGCAAGCCGATGACTTCCGCGGCTACATGGGGCGCGTGGAAGCGGGCGAAGTGCGCGTCGGCGATTCGCTTCTGGTGCTGCCGGCCAATCGCGAAGCGACGGTTGCCGAGATCATCGCACCGGTGCCGGGCGGCGTTGCGCCGGTGGATCGCGCGTTCGCGGGCCAGACGGTGACGATTCGCCTGACGGAAGACGTCGATGTGTCGCGCGGCGATACGTTCGTGCCGGCGGCCCAGAAGGTCGAGCCGGCGAAGAAGCTCGAGGCCGACATCTGCTGGTTCGACGAAGAGCCGCTTTCGCCGCAGCGCAAGTATCTGCTGAAGCACACGACCAGCACGGTGTTCGCGCGCATCGGCGCGGTGAAAGAGGTGCTGGACGTGCACACGCTGTCACATTCGGTCGATCGCAGCACGCTCGCGATGAACGATATCGGCCGCGTGGCGCTCACGTTGCAAAAGCCGATCGTCGCGGACGAGTACGATACGCATCAGGGCACCGGCGCGTTCGTGCTGATCGACGAGGCGACGCATCACACGGTCGCGGCCGGTATGATTCGTGCATTCTCTGCGTGAACCATCTGACCGTCTGATTTCATCGATTAAAGCTATGGGTAAGGTCTATCTGATCGGAGCGGGGCCGGGCGCGGCGGATCTCATCACCGTGCGCGGCATGCGTTTGCTCGAACAGGCGGATGTCGTGCTGCACGACGCGCTCGTCGAACCGGCGATGCTCGATTACGCGCCGAACGCGAAGAAGATCGCAGTCGGCAAGCGCTGCGGACAGCGTTCGACGGCTCAGCACTTCATCAACAAGCAGATCGTCGATGCGGCGCTGGAGCATGGCGTCGTCGTGCGTCTGAAGGGCGGCGATCCGATGCTGTTCGGCCGCGCCGACGAGGAAATGCGCGCGCTGGAAGCGGCTGGCATCGAGTTCGAAGTGGTGCCGGGCATCACGGCGGCGCTCGCGAGCGCGGCGACGCTCAAGCGCTCGCTGACCTTGCGCGGCGTGGCGCGCAGCGTTGCGCTGGCGACGCATTCGCGCGCCGCCGACAGCGACGAGATCCGCGAGCAGGCCAAGGCCGATTCGCTCGTGTTCTACATGGGCCGCGACAGCGCGCCGGATATCGCGCAGCAACTGATCGATGCGGGCCGTCCGGGTTCGACGCCGGTGGCGATCGTCGAGGCGTGCAGCACGCCGCGCGAGCGCACGTTGACGCTGACGCTAGCGCGCATGGCGCTGGGTGAGGCGCAGGAATGGCTGGACCCGTCGCAGCCGAGTTTGCTGATGATTGGTGAGGCGTTTCGTGAGCGGGCTTCGTCGGCCAAGCCGAAGGTGCATTTGAAGGGGATGCAGGCGGCGGCTTGATGAGCGTCGCTCGAGCATGAAGAAAACGCACCGGCGACGGTGCGTTTTTTGTTTGGGTCACGCAACTTCGATTCGACGCGCTATGTCTCAAGCTGCCGCAAACAATACCCCTTCACCGCCTCCAGCACCGCATCATCCTCCCCGACCGCCGTCGCGCAGGAAATAGCCACACCCGGATTTGCGGCCCGGCACTGATCGACGATCTCCGGAAGGTCCTTCCTCACATGCCCGCCTTGCCCGAAGAACACGGGCACGACGGTGATCGCATCGCAACCTTCGGCGGCTTGCCGGGCGACCGCAGCGGGCAAATCCGGCGACATCAGTTCGAGAAACGCCAGCGACACCGGATCACTCCTCGACGCACTCAATTTCGCCGCAAGCCGCTCGAACGGCTCGGCCCAGCGCGGATCGCGCGCGCCGTGGCCGAACAGGATGATGCCGTGCTTCTTCATTGCGCGCTCCTGGCAGGAAACGTCAGTGCCGCTCCACCCACTTCAGCCCGATCAGACCGACCACCAGATAGGCGAGGGCGGGCGCCGCCGCGGTGATCGGCGCGGGCCACGTGTTCAGATTGCCGATATGCGAGAACAGCGTGTTGACCAGCTGAAAGCTCATCCCGATCATGATGCCGCCGAACACCTTCATGCCGACCACGCCCGCGCGCGTATGCAGATAAGCGAACGGCAGCGACAGGATCAGCATCACGAACACCGCGAACGGATAAAGAATCTTGCGCCAGAACGCGATCTGATACCGCTGCGTATCCTGATGATTCTCCGTCAGATGCTGGATATAGCGGAACAGATTGAACATCGACATGCGATCCGGCGACACCAGCAGCACCGACAGGATCTGCGGCGTCAACTCGGAGCGCAACGAATACTCGGGCAGCGTCGTCTGCTTCGCGCGATACACCGGGTTCAGCGTATCGCCGGGGTTCGCCGCTTGCGGCGGCGCGTCGCTCAGTTGCGTGTCCGTTACGCCCGTGAGCTTCCAGTGTCCCGGCGGCTCGTACGCGCCGCTCTTCGCGATACGCACGTTCGTCAGCCGGAACTTCGAATCGAACTCGTAGATGCGTACGTTGGCGATGGTCGTGTCGGGATTCAGCGTGCCCACGTTGACGAAGCGCGTCACCTGCTCGCCGTTCTCCTTCGCCGTCAGCGTGTCCTTCACCCAGACGCCCGACTGAAAGTTCGACGACACCGAGGACCCGAGCGCCTCCAGCCGCACGCGCTCCGACAACTGATCGGTGTAAGGCCCGACCACTTCGCCGATGAGGTACGTGATGAGCACCATCGGCACGCCGATCTTCAGCAGCGAACGCAGCGCCGCGCCGGTCGACAGCCCCGACACGCGAAAGATCGTGAACTCCGATGCCGCCGCCATCTGCGCGAACACATAGATGGCCGAGATCAGCGCGGCGACGGGAATGATTTCGTAGAAGCGCGACGGCGTCTGCAGCCCGACGCGCAGCACCGCGAGCGTGAACTTGTAGTTGCCGTGCCCGACCGTGTTCAGTTCGTTGATCAGGTCGAAGAAGAAGAACAGGCCCGAGAAGGCGAACAGGATGAAGATGAACGCGAGATAGATCTGGCGCGCGAAGTATCGTTCGTAAATGCGCAACACGTCAGGCCCCCTTCGACAGCGACGGCAGCCTGAAGAGCGGCCGGTTGCGGATCCGCAGCCAGAAGATGAACGCGACGAGCGCCCCGACGATGACATGCAGCCCGACCAGCCCCACGCCGAACGACAGCTTGCCCTGCTCGATCCACGACTGCACGACATTCAGCAGGTTCGAGTAGGTGAGGTAGATCAGCACGGCCATCACGAGATTGATCGTGCGGCTGCGGCGCGGGTTCTGATAGGAAAGCGGAATGGCGAGCAGCATCAGATTGACGGCGATGAGCGGCAGGCCCAGACGCCAGGCGAATTCCGCAAGATTCTCGTTGGTCGGATTGGCGAGCAGGTCAGGCGTGGAGATACCCGTCGTGGTCGGCGTGTTGACGACCTGATGGCTCAGAATCTTCACACCATAACGCTCGAACTCCATGATGCGAAAGTTCGGCTGGCCGGGCTCGCCGTCATAGCGGCGGCCGTTGTCGAGCACGATGAAGCGGTCGCCGTCTTCGCGCGTCTCCGTGTGGCCGGTCTGCGAGACGATCACGTTGACCTTGCCGCCTTCCGTGCTCGTCACGAACACGTTCTGCACCTGGCTCTGGTCCGGCGACATCTTCTCGATGAAGAACACCCGATGGCTCGACGGCGATTCGCGGAACTGTCCGGGCGCGAGCAACGACACTTCGTCGCGCTGCTGAAAGCGCTGCTTGATGAGCTTGCTCTGCTGGTTCGACCACGGCCAGCCGACGAACGCGAAGAAGATGATGAGGATGATGATCGGCGTGGAGAACACGGCGATCGGCTTGATGAGCTGTGTCTGACTCACGCCCGACGCGAGCCACACGACCATCTCCGAATCGCGATACCAGCGCGTGAGCACGAAGAGAATGGAGACGAACAGCGTCACGATCAGCATGACCGCGAGATAGCCGATGACGGTAAGCCCGATCAGCACCACGACGTCCTTCGGGTCGATTTGACCCTGCGCCGCGAAGCCGACGATGCGGATCATCATGGTCGTGAGCATGATCGTGAGCAGCACCATGAACACGGCGCCGGCCGTATACGCGAGTTCGCGCTGCAGGGAGCGTTCGAAGATCATTGAATTTTTGCTTGGAGCCGGCGGCGATGCGGAAATCATGCACGCATCTCGTGGCTTACGGGAAGGGTCTTCGCTTACCCTCACGCCGCCTGCCTGTGACCGCCGCGGAAAAAATAGCGGATAATTGCGGCTTTCATCCTTCAGCCAAGATTTTATCCGAGGATAAGCGCGATGGACTTTAGCATAAAAGCCTGTGATTGGAGCAAGGGCGAGGCAAATGGTTTCCTTACCGGAAAGTCGGATGTCATCGTGCTCGGCATCTTCGAAGCGCAGACGCTCACGGGCGCCGCGCTCGACATGGATGTCGCGACCAAAGGCCTGATCACGCGCGTCGTGAAAGCCGGCGACATGAGCGGCCGCGCGGGCACGACACTGATGGTGCCCGAAGTGACCGGCATCGGCGCATCGCGCGTGCTGCTCGTCGGTCTCGGCAAGCAGGACGCCTTCAATCAGAGAGCTTATGGCGAAGCCGTGCGCGCCGCATGGCGCGTCGTGCTCGGCTCGAAGATCGGCCAGGCGACCTTCACGCTCGCGCAATTGCCGATCCAGGAACGCACCGGCGACTGGGCCGTGCGCGCCGCGATCCTCGCGCTGCGCGAGCTGACCTACAAGTTCACGCAGATGAAGAGCAAGCCCGACAACGGCGCGCGCTCTTTGAAGAAGATCGTGTTCAGCATCGATTCCGCCGACGAGAAAGCGGCCAAGGTCGCGCTGAAGCAGGGCGTCGCGATCGCGAACGGCATGGATCTCACGCGCGATCTCGGCAACCTGCCGCCGAACGTCTGCACGCCGACCTATCTCGGCCAGACCGCGAAGAAGCTCGGCCGCGACTGGAAGCTGAAAGTCGAAGTGCTCGGCCAGAAGCAGATCGAAGCGCTCAACATGGGCTCGTTCCTGTCGGTTGCGAAGGGCTCGGTCGAGCCGCCGCAATTCATCGTCATGCAGTATCAGGGCGCGGGCGCGGCCGCAAAGGGCAAGAATGCGCCGGTCGTGCTGGTCGGCAAGGGCATCACGTTCGACTCGGGCGGCATCTCGATCAAGCCGGGCGAGGCGATGGACGAGATGAAATATGACATGTGCGGCGCGGGCTCCGTGTTCGGCACGATGCGCGCGGTTGCCGAGATGGGCCTGAAGCTCAACGTGATCGGCGTGGTCCCGACCTGCGAGAACATGCCCGCGGGCAACGCGGTGAAGCCTGGCGACATCATCACCGCGATGAACGGCACGACCATCGAAGTGCTCAACACCGACGCCGAAGGCCGCCTCATCCTGTGCGACGCATTGACCTACGCGGAGCGCTTCAAGCCCGCCGCCGTGGTCGATATCGCGACGCTCACGGGCGCGTGCATCATCGCGCTGGGTCATCACAACACGGGTCTGTTCTCGAAGGACGACGCGCTCGCGGGCGAACTGCTCGACGCGTCGCGCGAAGCGGTCGATCCGGCCTGGCGTCTGCCGCTCGACGACGAGTATCAGGATCAGCTCAAGTCGAATTTCGCGGATGTCGCGAACATCGGCGGTCGTCCGGCGGGCAGCGTGACGGCGGCGTGCTTCCTGTCGCGCTTCGCGACGGCTTATCCGTGGGCGCACCTCGACGTCGCCGGAACCGCGTGGAAGAGCGGCGCGGCGAAGGGTGCGACGGGCCGTCCGGTGCCGCTGCTCTCGCAGTTCCTGATCGATCGCGCCGGCGCTTGAAGCGAGCATGACGCGCATCGACTTTCATACGAACGTCGGCGATCCGCTCGCGTACGCCTGCCGCCTCGCGCGCAAGGCGTATCTGAGCGGCAAGCCGCTCGTCGTGCTCGCCGAACCGCAGCGTCTCGCTGCGTTCGACGAGCAGTTGTGGACCTTCCAGCCGCTCGAGTTCGTGCCGCATTGCATGGCGAAGAGCCCGCTCGCGCAGGACACGCCCGTCGTGCTCACGTCGAATCTCGACGAAGCGCCGCATCATCAGGTGCTCGTGAATCTCGGCGCGCCGGTGTCCGCGCAGTTCGCGCGCTTCGAGCGGCTGGTGGAGATCGTCGGCAGCGATGGCGACGAACTCGCCGCGGGCCGCGAGCGTTATCGCTTCTATCGCGATCGCGGCTATGCGATCGAGACGCACAAACAGGGCGGTTGAGCGCACAGAGAGCGCCAGCGCGCTGCACTATGCTCCGCTTAGATGAAGAGGAGACCTCCCGACATGACCAATACGCCCGAATCCTTCGATCCGTCGATCCCCGTCCTGACCGATGTCGTCGTGCCCGGCAAGCCCGAATATGCGCGCGCGCCGTCCGCGGGCGCCGAGGCGATCGAATACGATGCGGAGCAGATCGCCGAGCGTCTGCGCGGCCGTTTCACGGGCTTTCTGACGGGCGAGGCGCGTACGCTGATCGAAGAGCGCTGCCGCGAAATGCTGCGCGAGCATTCGACGCAACTCGTCTCGGCGATCACGCGCGAAGTCGCGATGGCGCTCGAAGGCCGGATGAGCGAATGGGTGCGCGAGGCGGTGGAGAGCGAGTTGCGGCGTCAGCGGGGGGAATGATACTCATCGAGCGCGACCGCGTTGCGCTCGATGAGTCGCCGAATTTCGATCGGGAGCGCTCTTGGGTGCCCGATGCGCATCGAGCCCCGACGAAAAATCAATCTGCTATAGGGCTGCGGCCTCTTCGTCACGCGTGTACCACGCAACGGTCGCCTTCAACTTGTCGGCGAGCTCGAAGATATTGTCCAGGCTCTGCAGCGGTACGCGATCTTCCTCCTTTTTTTCATCGAATACTCCGATGACGAGTCGGTTCTCGTTTTTGAATCGCAATCGGCAAATGGGCTTGCGATTGTTGTCGTCGAACAAAACGGCACAGTAGCTGGCCGCACCGCGTATGGCCACCCTGTCAGCAGGTACAACGGATCTCAAGATAGCGCGAACGATCTGGTACGCCTCGATCTCGATGGCCGTCGGTTCTGAAGTTTCGCCGGGGAAGGAGTCCGCTTCGGCATGAGCAACAGAGGCAAGTAGTGCTGGCTCTGGTGTCATCGCACCTTTCAAACGTTCATTGATTTTGTCGGCCACCAATTGCTGAAACGCGTGTTTGGCAATCTGCGTGAACTGATCCTTCACCGTATTTTTGAAGTGCTTGCCGGCCAGAAATTCTGCGGACACGAGCCGAACGAAGTCTTCAGGAGGCTCGGTCATCCAATCATTCAACGTGTTTTTGATCGCGCGGGTGTATTTCAGGTGATTCGCTGTCGTCAGTATGCTTTCAAGGTCGAAGGCTGTCTTGGCGAATTTTTTCAACTCATCGACGTCCTGATCACGAAAGTCGGCGAAGCTGAATTCGAAGAATGGCTTCTCATCCATCTTGTTCGGTTGCTCGAGATCAGTGAAGAACCGATAAACAAGGCCATTTGTCAATACACCAAACCGCGCTTCAGTTACGTGGAAATATCGGAAAAGTTGGCTTGCATGGTTGATGTTCAGGTCTCCGCCACATTTCTTGCACTCGAACAACATAATTGGCTTGCCATCCTTCAAGATGGCGTAGTCAACTTTTTCGCCTTTCTTTGTTCCGACGTCTGCGATCAATTCGGGCGTTACCTCCAAGGGGTCAAAAACGTTGTAGCCAAGCAGGTGAATGAACGGCATCACCATCGCGTTTTTGGTTGCCTCTTCCGTTTGCACCATATCCTTCGCGGCGGCTACGCGTGCTGCCAGGGCTCTCACTTCATCGATGAAATCCATTCCTTGCCTTTTATGAGATAACCAGATGTTCGAATTCAACTGAAATAATTTTGCGATGTTCGTCGCTTGGCTCGTCGGCGTGACATTGAGCGAACACGTATCTACGTCCGGAATCAAAAAGAATTCACGTTGAATAAGATCAGCGACACGAAGCGAAGCGACGATTGTGTTTATAAAACACTATGGTCCGTTTTAACAAGACTGTCGGGAGCGACCGTTGGGAATGTTGGCTGCAGTGTGTAAAGAGATGTGACTAAAACATCGCAAAGCGATAAATCTTTGCGTTAAGTCATGAACTAGGCTGAAGTGTATGACTACGAGCAGCGAGACAAGAGTGATCGCTTCTTCCTGCTGCTATTGGGCTTCGCAAAAAATAATAAAGGGCTGCTCCAGCGTTACTGGGCAGCCCTTTTGTCGTCCGAAGCACGTCGTGAAGAACGTGCACTAATGCATTATTTCACTTTGTACACCGCTCACCCCGTCACCGCCCCCTTGTTCGCCGGCTGCACGAGCGCCGCGAACTTCGCCAGCACGCCGCGCGTGTACTTCGGCGCGGGCTTCTTCCACGCGGCGCGGCGGCGCGCGAGCTCTGCGTCATCCACATTCAGTTGCAGCAGCAGCTTGTGCGCGTCGATGGTGATCGAATCGCCTTCCTGCACGAGCCCGATCGTGCCGCCCGCGTACGCTTCCGGCGCGACGTGGCCGACCACCATGCCCCACGTGCCGCCCGAGAAGCGCCCGTCGGTGATGAAGCCGACCGATTCACCCAGCCCCTTGCCGATGATCGCCGATGTCGGCGCGAGCATCTCCGGCATGCCGGGACCGCCTTGCGGACCGAGATAGCGCAGCACGAGGATGTCGCCGGCCTTGATCTTGTCGGCGAGAATCGCGTCCATCGCGCTTTGCTCGTCGTCGAACACGCGCGCCGGGCCGGTGATGACCGGATTCTTCAGGCCCGTGATCTTCGCGACCGCGCCGTCTTCCGCGAGATTGCCGCGCAGGATCGCGAGATGGCCTTCCTTGTAGAGCGCCTTCTCGATCGGAAAGATGACCTTCTGATCCGCGCGCGGCCTGGCTGGCACATCCTTCAGTTCTTCCGCGATGGTGCGGCCGGTGATCGTCATGCAGTCGCCGTGCAGGAGGCCCGCTTCGAGCAGGATCTTCAGCACTTGCGGGATGCCGCCGGCCTTGTGCAGGTCCGTCGCGACATATTGACCCGACGGCTTCAGATCGCAGATCACCGGCACTTTCTTGCGCATGCGCTCGAAGTCGTCGATGCTCCATTCCACTTCCGCCGCGTGCGCGATCGCCAGAAAGTGCAGCACGGCATTGGTCGAACCGCCCGTCGCCATGATCAGCGCGACCGCGTTCTCGATCGACTTTTTCGTGATGATGTCGCGCGGCTTCAGATCCTTCTTCACCGCCTCGACGAGCACGCGCGCCGATTCCGCGGCGGAATCGACCTTTTCCTGATCCGGATTGGCCATCGTCGACGAATACATCAGCGACATGCCGAGCGCCTCGAACGACGAACTCATCGTGTTGGCCGTGTACATGCCGCCGCACGAACCGGTCGACGGGCACGCGTTCTTCTCGACGCCCTTGAAATCCTCTTCCGACATGCGGCCCGCCGTGAATTCGCCGACCGCCTCGAACGACGACACGATCGTCAGATCCTTGCCCTTCCAGTTGCCGGGGCGGATGGTGCCGCCGTACACGTAGATCGACGGCACGTTCATGCGCGCCATGCCGATCATGCCGCCCGGCATGTTCTTGTCGCAGCCGCCGATCACGACCACGCCGTCCATCCACTGACCCTGCACGGCGGTCTCGATGCAGTCCGCGATCACTTCGCGCGACACGAGCGAGTACTTCATGCCTTCGGTGCCCATCGACATGCCGTCCGAAATCGTCGGCGTGCCGAAGATCTGCGGATTGGCGTCGGACTTCTTGATCGCTTCGATGGCGGCATCCGCGAGGCGCTGCAGGCCCGCGTTGCACGGCGTGATGGTGGAATGCCCGTTCGCGACGCCGATCATCGGCTTGTCGAAGTCTTCCTCCTTGTAGCCGAGGGCGTAATACATCGAACGATTGGGCGAGCGCGCGACGCCCTGGGTGATGTGCTTCGAGCGACGATTGAAGGCCATGGTGTGCTCCTGAGGGGATGTTTTTGGTCTAGTGCAGCAAGAATGCAGCCCCCGAGATGTGTCTGTCCAATATATTATTCAAGGCTTACTAGGTCGCAAAACATATCAATGGAGAAGAGAAATCCGCCCATCGAGCTGCGTCTGCTGCGCTATTTCGTGACGGTCGCCGAGGAGATGCACTTCGGCCGCGCCGCCGCGCGTCTCGCGATGACGCAGCCGCCGCTCTCGCAGGCGATCCGCGCGCTTGAAGACGCGCTTGGCGTCGCGCTCTTCGTGCGCACGAAACGGACCGTGGAGTTGACACCCGTCGGCAAGGACCTGTTGCCGGAAGTGCGCCGCCTGCTCGCGTCCGCCGATGCGCTGCGCCCGCTTGCGCAATCGCTCGCGCGCGGCGAGGCGGGCGTGCTGTCGCTCGCGTTCGTTTCCACCGCCGATTACGGTCTTCTGCCAGCGCTCCTGCGCGATTTCGGCGCGCGCTATCCCGGCGTGCGGCTGCAACTGACCGAAGCGACCAGCGACGTGCAGATCGAAGAACTCGTCGCCGGGCGCATCGACGCGGGCCTCGTGATTCCGCCGCTGCCGCCGCGCTACGCGAGCGCGTTGTCGTATGTGGCTGTCGCGCGCGAACCGCTCGTCATCGCGATGTCCGCCGATGCGGCGCTGGAACTGGGGCAGGGCCCGCAGGAATGGGCCGATACGCCCGTCGATCTGCACGATCTCGTCGCGGCGCCGCTCGTCGTCTTCCCGAGACGGCTCGCGCCCGGTTTGTATGACATCATCATGGGCTGCTACGGCGCGGCGGGACTGACGCCACGCATCGGCCAGGAGGCGATCCAGATGCAGACCATCGTGAGTCTCGTGTCCGCCGGCATGGGCGTCGCGCTCGTGCCGCAGTCGCTGCGTCATCTGCGGCGCACGGGCGTCGTGTATCGTCCGCTGCGCGTGGCGGGCGCATCGGAAACGGTCGTCGAGACCGGGCTCGTGTGGCGCGCGGCGGAAGTGAGCCCGGTGCTCGCCGGGTTCATCGAGATCGTCCGTTCGCGGGCCGAAAGCGCGGGTTCTGTATGATTCGCCCTTGTAGTTCGCTCAAGCTCTCACTTCAGAATGCTCATACATCCCAATTTCGATCCCATCGCGATCCATCTCGGACCGCTCGCCGTGCGCTGGTACGGCCTCATGTATCTGGTGGCGTTCGTGTCGGCCATCGTCATCGGGCGGCTGCGTCTGCGGCTGCCGTATGTCGCGGCGCAAGGCTGGACCGCGAAGGACATCGACGACATGCTGTTCTACGGCGTCCTCGGCACGATTCTCGGCGGCCGCCTGGGCTATGTGGTCTTTTACAAGGCGAGCTATTACGCGGCGCATCCGCTCGACATCTTCAAGGTCTGGGAAGGCGGCATGTCGTTTCACGGCGGGTTTCTCGGCGTGACGCTCGCGATGGTGCTGTTCGCGTTCCATCGCAAACGCACCTGGCTGCAGGTGACCGATTTCGTCGCGCCGATGGTGCCGCTCGGCCTCGCGGCGGGGCGTCTGGGCAACTTCATCAACGGTGAGCTGTGGGGCCGCGTGACGGACCCGAACGCGCCGTGGGCGATGCTGTTCCAGAATTCGACCAACGACGATGCGATCTGGCTCGCGAAAAATCCGCAACTCGATGCGCAATACCATCTCACCGAGATCTTTCAGCGTTACCACATGCTGCCGCGCCATCCGTCGCAGCTCTACGAGATCGCGCTGGAAGGGCTCGTGCTGTTCATCGTGATCTGGACGTTCTCGCGCAAGCAGCGGCCCGTGGGCGCAATTTCCGCGCTGTTTCTGATCGGTTATGGATTGGCGCGCTTCACCGTGGAATTCGCGCGTGAGCCGGACGATTATCTCGGGCTGCTGGCGTTCAACCTCTCGATGGGCCAGTGGCTCTCGCTGCCGATGATCATTGCGGGCGTGCTGATGATGGTGTGGGCGTACAAGCGCAATCTGCGCCTGCCGCCCGAATCCGCAAAAGCCTGAGCGTCGCGGGGCGGCGTGCCCCGCAACGCATCGTTCAACGTCCCATCTGCACCGAACCGGAGACGTCGACGGTCACCGTCGACGTGCCCGCTTCCATGGCGATCGGCGCGGCCATCTTCGCATCGTTGCTCATCGCGCGCGCCTGCATCATCATGATCGGGCGCGGCTGATTCCCGCTGCGTCCGACATTCACTTCCCGAATCGTGAAATTGCTATAGCCGAACGCTTGCGCGGCGGTTTGCGCCTGCTTGCGGAACGAATCGATGGCTTGCGAAACGAGCCTCTGCTCCGCCGCGCGCTGCGCTTCCGGCGACAGCGAAAACGCGACGCTGCCCACCTGCATCGACGAACTCATCTTCCCCGCGAGCTTCGACGCCGCCGCGAAATCGTGCGATTCGAGCACGACTTCCGTGCGGCCGCGCCACGCGGAGATCTTGCCGTCGCGGTCGGTGGTGGGGTACACGGTGAACGAGCCGCTCTTGGCGGTCACGTTCTCGACGCCCTTGGCTTCGCGCAACGCGGCTTCTGCGCGCTGATTGAGCGTGTTGGTGAGCGAGGAGGGATCGGCCGCTTCCTGCTCATAAAAAAGCGTGATGTCGACGACATCCTGCGGCACTTGCGCGTTGGCCTGCGCCGATAGGGACAGCACGCCCGAGGGCTGCGGCTGCGTAATCACCGTTTGCGCGGCGGCCATTTGAGAGAAGCTGAGCGCTGCGCCCGACATCGCGAGAAGCGCGAGCGCGGCAGCGGTTTTCTTGTTGATCATCGAAGGACTCCGAACGCGGGATATCGCGTGATTCGCGACGGACTTTAGGCGCGGCCCGCGTGTCGTAAGTTCCTTGTTAGACGAGTTGCTCGGTAATAAATCGCCATTGCGCTTCGGTCACCGGCGTGATCGACAGGCGATTGCCGCGCGCGAGCACCTGCATGTCGGCGAGTTCCTTGTGCTCACGCAGCGCGGCGAGCGGGACCAGCGGTGTCTTCTTCACGAACTTCACGTCGACGAGCATCCAGCGCGGCGTTTCCTGCGTGGACTTCGGATCGTAGTAATCGCTCTTCGGATCGAATTGCGTGGGATCGGGATAGGACGTCGAGCACACTTTCGCGATGCCCGCGATGCCCGGCTCCGGACAGCTCGAATGATAGAACAGCACGCCGTCGCCGATCTGCATCTGATCGCGCATGAAGTTGCGCGCCTGATAGTTGCGCACGCCCGTCCATGGCAAGGTTTTTTTCGGCGCGTGCGCGAGATGATCGATGCTCGCTTCGTCCGGTTCGGACTTCATCAGCCAGTAGCGCATGGTTGTTCGCTATGCGGAAATCGACGATGTGCCGATGCAAATGAAAACGGCACCGGAAACACCGATGCCGTTCTTTTGAAGAGGTCCCCGCCACAGCCGCTAGGCCGGCATCCTGAACCTGGGTTCAAGATTGGTCGCGGTAAGCAACACTTCGGGTACATCGGACTAGCGACGCGCGCGCCCATGTTGCAAGGTTCCGCAACCGTGCCAATGTAGCATTGGTTCAAGGAATATATGACCTTGGCGAACCAGGCAGGGAAACGTCACTCTACACCAATCGTTTGCCTTCTGCAGCCTCTTGTCATCAATTCGACGGTTTCTTTTTTCGATTGACTTTGCGCGCTGATTGACTCGACGCGCAGGCACCTTACTGCGCTTCGTATTGCGCGATGACGGCGCCCAGTTGTTCGTTCATCGAATGCATGGTGCGGCGGATTTCCTCGGCGGGGAAAGCCTCGCCGTGGCGCACGCTGTCTTGCAGCTTAAGCAATTCCGACGCCAGCGAAAGCGCCGCCATCACCGCGATGCGATCCGTGCCGCGCACGTTGCTTGCATTGCGCACCTTGTTCATCTCGGCGTCGACGCGCGCGACTGCTTCGCGCAACGCGCCTTCCGTTTCCGGCGAGCACGCGAGGCGATACGGCTGCCCGAGAATGGAAACTTCGATCTGCGTGTTCGTCATGCCTTCTCTCCCTGATGATGTTCGCCGTGCAATTCCGCTTCATGTGTTTCCTGGGAATCGGCTTCGAGGAGATCGAGTTGATTGTCCGCTTCGGCATGTTGCGCGGACTTCGCACGCGGCAGCTTTTCGAGAATCGCGTTGAGGCGCACTTGCGCGTCGTCGATTTTCGCGGAGAGCGAGTCGCGTTCGGATTGCAGCGTGTCGCGTTCTTCACGCACCTGCTCGAGTTCGGCCTGCACGTTCGCGTGATCGGCGCGCAGCTGTTCGAGTTGTTCCTGCAGCGCTTCGCGCGCCTGCTTGTGGCGCTCGCTGATCTGGATCAGCCGGCCGATATTTCCTGACAGTGATTCGAGTTCGTTGAGCATGTGCTGCGTCCTCTAAAGACCTCGCATTTTAGCGCGGTTCAACGGAGCTTCCGATAATTGTCTCGTTTCGAGACGTAACAGCATGCGATCTCGCGCTTAATCCATCGAATCAAGCGCATGTCGTCATGCATTCGTGTGCAGATAAACGCGAGCGCCGATGCTTCGCTCGTTGAGGACAGGCCCGGCTGTTTCTCGTTCGATTCGTCATGCGCCGCGCCAATCTGTGGACGCCGTTTTCTTGACGGCCCCAACCCGCGCTCCTACACTTGCCGCACTTTTGGTGCTCGCATCCGCGGATCTCGCGGATGCAGTCAAACGGGAAACAGGGAGCGAAGTCCCCGAAGTTCAACCGGGACGAGCCAACCTGTGCTGCCCCCGCAACGGTAAGCGACCGCAACGCAAGTTGCAAGTCGTCTCATGCGCGTTTTTCCAGCGCGAGCGTGTGGATTTTCATCACATGGACTCGACTGCAAGAAACGTGTCGACGCCACTGCGCACGAATGCGCGGGAAGGCGAGACGATCCGTCGCCAGCCCGGATACCGGCCAAGGCTCGACGCATCGGCGCATATTGCGCGATGCGTTCGTCGCGCATCGTCCTCGCGGGGAGCGGGGTCGCGCTCACGCTTCACGGGAACGCTTCACACCATGTCATCGCCTCTGGGCGCGCTCGCCGCGCTCATTACCTTGCCGCTCGCCAGCACCGCGCACGCCGCCGACGACGCATCGCAAACGCTTGCGCCGGTCGTCGTCACCGCGACGCGCGCGCCGCAGCCGCTCGCCGAATCGATCCCGCAGACGTCGGTGTTCGACGAACAGGACATCGCCGACACCAATGCCACTGACGCGCTCGGCCTCGTCGCGCTCGCACCCGGCGTGCAGGTCACGCGCAATGGCGGACCGGGCGCGAACTCGGGTCTCTTTATACGCGGCGCGGCGTCGTCGCAATCGCTGGTTCTGATCGACGGCGTGCGCGTCGAATCGGCGTCGCTCGGCGCGGCGCAGTTGTCGCAACTGATGCTCGACCAGATCGGACGCGTCGAAGTCGTCAACGGCAATGTATCGGCGCTGTATGGTTCGAATGCGATCGGCGGCGTCGTGCAGATTTTCACGAAGGAAGGCGAGCCGCATCCGCCGCGTTTCAGCTTCGAGGCCGAGTACGGCAGCTATCACACGCAGCGTCAGTCGGCGGGCGTGAACGGCGCGCTCGACAAGGACGGCCGCACGACCTTCAGCCTGAACGTTTCGCGCGAGAAGACCGACGGCTTTTCGTCGCTCGATCCGGCCATCGCGCCGGGCGCGAATCCGAACGCGAACGGCTATCTGAACGAGAGCGTTGCGGCGACGCTGCGTCATCAGTTCAGCGACAAATGGGACGCGGGCGTGCGCTTCCTGCAATCGAACGGCATCAACAGTTTCGACGACGCCTACGGCCAGCCCGCCGACATCAACGAAACGCACGACCGCGTGCGCTCCGCGTCCGTGTTCGCGAACGGCAGAATCACCGACAGCTGGACCACGCACTTCATCATCGGGCAGGGACAGGACCGCGCGAATATCGAGCAGAACGGCGTCTATACGAGCCGCTTCAACTCGGAGAACCGTCAATACACCTGGCAGAACGATGTCAGGATCACCGAGGCGCACAAGTTGCTCTTCGGTTACGAGCATCTCGATCAGACGCTCGATTCCGATCAGTTCAGCGCGCCCGATCGTCACGTGAACTCGGTGTTCGCGGGCTACGTGGGGCATATCGGCGCAAGCGATTTGCAGGCGAATCTGCGTCACGACCAGTATTCCGATTTCGGCGGCGCGAACAGCTACTATCTGGGCTACGCGTACAACTTCGATACGCACTGGAAGGCGAGCGCGAGCTATGCGGCGTCGTTTCGCGCGCCGAGTTTCGACGACCTCTACTATCCGTTCAGCGGCAATCCGTCGATTCAGCCGGAGCGCAGCCATTCGGTGGAGGCGGCGTTGCAGTACGCATCGAATGCGCTCGGCGTCGCGCGCGTCACGCTGTTCCAGACGCGCTATTCGAATCTGATCGACTATGTGTCCGATGGCGGCTTCTACTATGTCGCGCAGAACGTCGGGCGCGCGAAAGTGCAGGGCATCGAGGGATCGTGGGCGGGCCATGTCGGCGCAACGGATGTGCGCGCGGGCGTGACGTTCCAGAATCCCGTCGACGAAACGAATCACCAGGACCTGACGCGCCGCGCGCGGCATTTCGCGACGCTCACCGCGCATCGCACGATCGGGCGCTGGCGTGTCGGCGGCGAGTGGATCGTGAGCGGAGAGCGCAGCGATTACGATTCGACGCTCGCGGGATATGGCATCGTGAATCTGTCGGCGCGCTACGACATCTCGAAGTCGTGGTACGTCACGGCGCGCATCGACAACCTGTTCGACAAGGACTATGAACTCGCGTACTCGTACAACACGCCACGACGCGGCGCCTATGTCACGCTCGGCTGGCATCCGTCGTGAGCCGCGTCGTGAGTCGCGTCGTTGAGCGCCCGCGCGCGATGAACGCGAGTCGCGCGGCCGCGATCTGGAGCGCGCTCGGCATTGCGGCGCTCGTCGTGCTCGTCGCGTCGCTCGCGCTGGGCAGCGTCGCGTTGCCGGTATCGCGCGCGATCGGCGCGCTCTTTCACGCGCATGCCGCGACACCCGATATCGCCGATGAAATCGTGCTCACGTTGCGCCTGCCGCGCGCGCTCGCGGGCTTCGCATCCGGCGCGCTGCTCGCGCTTGCCGGCGCGCTGTTGCAGGTGCTGTTGCGCAATCCGCTCGCGGAGCCTTACGTGCTCGGCGTGTCCGGCGGCGCGGCAGCCTTCGCGCTCGCCGCGATGCTCGCCGCGTTGCCGTGGTGGGGCGTCGATCTCGCCGCGTGCGCGGGCGCGTTCGCATCGATCGTCATCGTGCTCGGACTCGCGCGCCGCGATCTCTGGCAAAGCGGACAGGACGCGTCGCCGCGACTCTTGCTGACGGGCGTCGTGATCGCATCCGGATGGGGCGCGTTGATCACGCTGATGCTGAGCATCGCGCCCGAAAGCCGGCTGCGCGGCATGATCTTCTGGCTGACGGGCGATCTCAACGGCGCGGCGGCGCCGTGGCCCGCGCTGATCGCGCTCGCCGTCGCGCTCGCCGCGATCGTGCCGGCCGCGCCGCAACTGAACGTGCTGCTGCGCGGCGACACCGCGGCGCGCGCGCTCGGCGTGCCGGTCGAACGTCTGCGCCTGCGTGTCTATCTCGTGGCGTCGATCGCCGCGGCTGCCGCGGTGACGACAGCCGGGACCATCGGCTTCGTCGGGCTCGTGGTGCCGCATCTGCTGCGCCTCGCGTTCGGCAACGACCAGCGCATGCTCGTGCCCGCCGCCGCGCTCGCGGGTGGTCTCGCCGTGATGGCCGCCGATCTTGCCGCGCGCACCGTGATCGCGCCCGCGCAATTGCCGGTGGGCGTCGTCACCGCGTTGATCGGCGTGCCGATGTTCCTGTGGATGCTCCTGCGGAGACCGCGATGACGCTGCATCTCGATGCCATCGTGCTTCGCGCGGGCGCGCGCACGCTGATCGACGGTCTCACGCAGACGATGTCGGCGGGCGAGGTGTGGTGCATCGCCGGGCCGAACGGCGCGGGCAAGACGACGCTCATCAACGTGCTGGCGGGCCTCATGAAACCCGCATTGGGCCGTGTGTCGCTCGAAGGCCGCGCGCTCGCGTCATGGCGCGCGGCGGAACTCGCACGCGCACGCGCGTTGATGCCGCAAGCCACCCACGACGCGTTCAGCGCGACCGTGCTCGATACCGTGCTGCTCAATCGCTTTCCGTATCTGGCCGGCTGGGGCTGGGAAAGCGACGACGACCGCAACGCCGCGCGCGCCGCGCTCGACATGCTCGGCCTCGCGGCGTTCGCCGCGCGCGACGTGCTGACGCTCTCCGGCGGCGAACGCCAGCGCGTCGCACTGGCGGCAGTGCTGTGCCAGAACGCGCCGCTGCTGTTGCTCGACGAACCGCTCTCGCATCTCGATCTGCATCATCAGATCGATTGTCTTCATGCACTGCGCGACGCGGCGCGCGAGCACGCGCGCACCATCGTGTTCTCGTGCCACGATCTGAATCTCGCGCGCCGTTTCGCGACGCACGCATTGTTGCTCGACGGTCGAGGCGGCGCCTTCGCGGGCCGCGTCACCGACGTCCTGACGCCCGAACGCGCCAGCGCGGCTTTCGGCTATCCGCTCGCGTTGATCCGCGACGGCGAGCACGAAGCGCTCGTGCCATCCATTCATCGCTCATGAGAGGAATTTCGATGTCCACCCTCAACGACCTCCCGCTGCCCCGCGCACTCGACCGCGCCATCGAAGCGGAACTGCGCCGCATCATCGACATGAAGACGAAGCCGCCGGGCAGCCTCGGCCGGCTCGAATCCCTCGCGCTGCAGATGGGTCTGATTCAACGCACGGTCAAGCCGCGCATCGAGCGTCCGGCGATGATCGTCTTTGCGGGCGATCACGGCATCGCGAAAGAGGGCGTGAGTTCGTATCCGCAGGAAGTGACCGCGCAGATGGTCGCGAATTTCCTGAGCGGAGGCGCGGCCATCAACGCGCTGTCGCGTTCGGTCGGCATGACGCTCGAAGTCGTCGATGCGGGCGTCGCGACGCCGCTTTTGTTTCCGTTCCCCATCGATCACGGCTATGAACGCCTGTCGCTGGGACTCGGCACGCGCAACTTCGCGCAAGAACCGGCGATGTCGCGCGAGATCGCGCTCGAAGGCATCGCGCGTGGCGCTGCGCGCGTGCGGCATCACGCGTCGCTCGGCACCAATGTGATCGGCTTCGGCGAGATGGGCATCGCGAATACGTCGGCGGCGGCTTGCCTGATGAGCCGTCTGTGCGATCTGCCGATCGACGAATGCGTCGGGCGCGGCACGGGTCTCGACGATCGCGGCCTCGCGCATAAACGCGATGTGCTCGGCCGCGCGCTCGCGCTGCATCGCAATGAGGGTGACGCGATCGATACGCTCGCGACCTTCGGCGGCTTCGAAATCGCGATGATCACGGGCGCGTATCTCGCCGCCGCGTGCGCCGGCATGACGATTCTCGTCGATGGCTTCATCGCGACATCGGCGCTGCTGGTGGCCGCGAAGATCGCGCCCGACGTGCTTGACTATTGCGTGTTCGCGCATGCGTCGAACGAGACGGGGCATCGCCGCATGCTGGCGCATTTCGATGCCGCGCCGCTGTTGCAACTCTATCTTCGGCTTGGCGAAGGCACGGGCGCGGCGCTCGCGCTGCCGATTCTGCGTGCGGCTGTCGCGTTCGTCGACGAGATGGCGAGCTTCGAGTCGGCGGGTGTATCGAACAAAGCTGATTGAGATGCGTGCGCTCGACGAACTGCGTTATTTCTTCACCGCGCTCGGCTATTTCACGCGCGTGCCGGTGCCGCGCTGGGTCGGCTTCGAGCGCGCGTATCTGAATGCGGCGGCGCGTTACTTTCCGCTCGTCGGCGCGATGGTCGGCGGCGTCGCGGCGCTCGTGTATCTCGCGGCGTTGCGTGTGTTTCCCGCGAGTGTCGCGGTGCTGCTTTCGATGGCCGCGACGCTCGTGTTGACAGGCGCGTTCCACGAAGACGGACTCGCCGATTGCGTCGATGCCTTCGGCGGCGCGTACACGCGCGAGGATGCGTTGCGCATCATGCACGACTCGCGCATCGGCGCGTTCGGCGCGATTGCGTTGATGATCGCGCTTGCGTTGAAATGGCAGACGCTTGCGGTCATGCCGACGCAACGCGTCGCGTGGACGATGATCGCCGCGCACGCCGCGAGCCGCGTGTTCGCGATCAGCTATCTCGTCACGCTCGATTACGTGCGCGCGGAAGGCAAGGCGAAGCCGGTCGCGCAGCGCATGAGTCTTGCGTCGTTCGCGCTGGCGCTCGTGTTCGGCTTGCCGTGGCTTTTCGTGATCGACTGGAAGTTCGCGTGCTTCACGATCGTTGCGCTCGTCGTGTTGCGCTTTTTCATCGGACGCTACTTCGTGCGGCGCATCGGCGGCTATACCGGCGATTGCCTCGGGTTCGCGCAGCAGGTGTTCGAAATTGCCATCTATCTCATTGGGCTCGCATGGATCTCGTTCTGATCCGGCATCCGGAAGTCGCCATTGAAGCGGGCGTGTGCTATGGGCAAACGGATGTGCCCTTGCAACGCGATGCGCGTGAACTGGCCGGTGCGTTGATCACGCGAATGACGGCGCTGAACGTGCCTGCGTGTGTCGATGGATGGCATGCGAGCCCGCTTCGGCGCTGTGCATCGCTTGCGCATGCGCTGGCCGTTGATCCGCATATCGACGCGCGGCTTTCAGAAATGCACTTCGGCGCGTGGGAAGGTCGTGCGTGGGACGCGATCGATCGCGCGCTCATCGATGCATGGGCCGGCGATATTGAACATGCGCGTCCGCATGGCGGGGAGAGTCTTGCGCAGTTCGCGCAACGCGTGATCGGGTGGTTTGAATCGACATGTGTCGATCGGCAGGCCGTGCATGTGATCGCGCATGCGGGCGTCGTGCGGGTGCTTGCGGCGCATCTGCTTGATATCGCGCGGGAGAATGCGTTGCAATGGGCGTTGGATTTTGGCGCAGTTGTTTGGTTCAGGCGCGTGCGCGGGGAGTGGGTGCTCGTGCGGTGGAATGCTTAGGATTCCGCCGCCGACGAACCCCAAACTACTATTTCACCCGCCGCGCTCGTGCGCTTTCCAGATCGCGGCAAAGCTCCGCCGCGCCCAACGCGAGCCTCGGCGTAGGCCGATTGATAAGATCCCCGTCGATGCCAAAAAGATTACCGCGCGCCACCGCCGTCAACGACGACCAACGCTTCCACCGTTCGAGCGCAGGCAACGGGCGATCCGGTTGCGTCGCGCCCGGCGTCGCGGTGACGATCGCTTCGGGATTCGCCGCGAGCACGGCTTCGGTCGATATCGTCGGCACACGCGGCTTTTCCGCCGCGAACACGTTCACGCCGCCGCACAGCCCGATCACTTCGTCGAAGACGTTGTCACGATTGAGCGTCATCAGCGGATCGTCCCAGACCTGATAGAACACGCTCACCGGCGGTCGCTGCGCATAACGCGCGCGTAACTGCGCGATGTCGCGCGTGAACGCTTCGGACGCGTCGCGTGCGCGTGCCTGCGTGCCGAGCAGCACGCCCAGTTTGTCGATGCTCGTCGCGATATCGTCGAGATGCTTCGGCTCGCTGAAGTAGATCGGAATGCCGAGCGCGGTAAGCCGGTCCATCTGACGCGCCGCATTGCCATGCCGCCACACGACGATCAGATCCGGATGCAGCGCGACGATGCGCTCCAGATCGAGCGCCTTGTTGTCGCCGACGCGCGCAATCGTCTGCGCTTCTTTCGGATAGTCGCTGTACGTCACCGCGCCGACGATGCGCGCGCCGCCGCCGGCCGCGAACAGCAACTCGGTGACGTGCGGCGCGAGACTGACCACGCGTTCGGCGGGCTTGACGAGCATGACGGATGCGCCGCTGTCATCAATGACGGTGATCGCATGCGCTTGCGTCATCACGCAACTGATCGTCAAAGCAATCACATGACGCAGCATCACGCGCAAATCTCCCGCAAGGCGAGCGTGAGACGCGCCCAGTCGCCTTCCGTGCCCGGCAAGCCGACGCGCAGGCTCGGCGTCAGCCCGGGCAGATCGAAGAGGCGCGTCCAGATGCCGCGCAGCGCCAGTGCGTGCTGAAGCTCGGGCGCTCTAGGCGTCGCTGTCCACGCGAAAAGCGGCGTCCCACGCACGTCGAAACCGTGGCTCGCGATCAGGGGGGCGAGTCGCGCGCCATCGCGTTGCAACTGCGCGCGCGTGTCGCGCTGCCATGCGACATCGGCGAAAGCGGCGGCGACCGCATGCCGCGCCGGACCGCTCACGGTCCATGCGCCGAGCGCATCGCGCAAGGCATCGGCGATCGAAGGCGCGGCGAGCACGAAGCCCGCGCGGATGCCCGCGAGTCCGAAGAACTTGCCGACCGAACGCAGCACGACGAGACCATCTCGCGCGGTGTCGGCCGCCAGCGACGACGCGGGATCGACATCGGCGAACGCTTCATCGACGATCAGCGTGCCGCCGCGCGATGCGAGCTGCGCGTGCCAATGTAAAAGCGTGTCGCGTGATATGCGTTGCGCAGTCGGATTGTTCGGATTCGCGACGATCACGTGATCGAGCGTCGCGGGCAAATCGTGCGCGTCGATATCGAGCGTCGCGATGGCGTGTCCCGCGCGCATGAACGCGGGCGCATATTCGCCGTAGGTCAGCGGCGCGACGCCCGCCGTGCCGCGACGCAGAAGCACGGGCAACGCTCGGATCGCCGCCTGCGAGCCCGCCACCGGCAACGCGAACGGCGCGCCGTAATAGCGCGCGGCGCACTCGCCCAAACCATCGCCGTCTTCGGGCAGACGCCGCCATGCGTCAGGCGGCACGGGCGGCACCGGATAGCCGCGCGGATTGATGCCGGTCGACAGATCGAGCCAGTCATCGAAAGGAATCGCGTAGCGGTGCGCGGCTTCGCGCAGATTGCCGCCGTGTCGGATGGTTTGTGCCATGTCAGCCACTCGTCGTCGCGCCCAGAGCCGCGAGCACTAAGAAAACCGCGAGCCACATCAGCGTCGCGCGCTCGACGAGCCGCAACGCCGCGACCACATGCTTCGGGTTCGCCGTGTGTCCCGCGCCGAGCGTCGGCCGCGTCTCGGTCACGCCGTGGTACACCGCCGCGCCGCCGATCAGCACGTTCAGGCTGCCCGCGCCCGCGGCCATCACCGGACCCGCGTTCGGACTGTCCCACGAGCGCGCCTGCGTGCGCCAGCAATGCCACGCCATGTGCGTGTCGCCCGCGAGCGCGTAGGTCGCCGCCGTGAGGCGCGCGGGAATGAAGTTGAGCACGTCGTCGAAGCGCGCGGCGGCCCAGCCGAAACGCAGGTAGCGCGGCGTGCGATAGCCCCACATCGCGTCGAGCGTATTGGCGAGGCGGAACATCAGCGCGCCCGGGCCACCCGCGACCGCGAACCAGAAGAGCGCGCCGAAGATCGCGTCGTTGCCGTTTTCGAGCGCCGATTCCACGGCCGCGCGCGACAGGGCGTTTTCATCGGCTTTCGATGTATCGCGCGACACGATGCGCGAGGTCAGCGTGCGCGCACTCTCGATATCGCCGAGGCTCAACGCGCGCGCGATCGGCGCGATATGCTGGCGCAGGCTCTTCGCGCCGAGCGCGAACCAGAGCAGCAGCACATGCACGAGGCACGCATAGCCGAACGGCAGCGCGCCGACGAGCAGCCACGCGATGACCACCGGCGGCGCGACCGCGACGAACCAAGCGAGGATGCCCGCCGGCCGCGCGCGAAAGCCGGTATTCATCCGCGCTTCGAGCTTCGTCGCGAACTGGCCGAAGCCGACGAGCGGATGCCGCGCGCGCGGCTCGCCGAAAATGCGATCGACGATCACGCCGAGCACCGCGAGCAGCGCCATCGCGTAGGCGGAGAGGAGGAGCATCGCGCTTATCCCTTGAGCGCGAGGGGCAGGCCCGCGACCATCATCGTCACGCGCGTGCTCGCGGCGGCGACGCGCTGGTTCAGGCGGCCGAGTTCATCGACGTAAAGACGCGTGACCGAGCCGAGCGGCACCACGCCCAGCCCGATTTCATTGCTGACGACGATCACCTTGCCGCGCGTGTGCGCGAGCGCGGCGTCGAATTGCGCGAAGGCTTCGCGTGCGCTGTCGGGCATTACGGCGATCTCATCGCTCGCGCCCGCCGATGCGAACAGCAGATTCGCGAGCCACAGCGTCAGGCAGTCGATCAGCACGCAATGCCCGGCGTGATCCGCTTCGCGCAACGCGCCCGCGAGATCGAGCGGCGCTTCGACCAGCGTCCAGTGCGCGGGCCGGCGTTCGCGATGATGCCGCACGCGCTCGGCGAATTCGGCATCATCGCCGATGCGTGCGGTCGCGATATACGTGACGGGCAATCCGCTTTCGGCGGCAAGGCGTTCGGCGTGCGCGCTCTTGCCGGAACGCGCGCCGCCGAGGATGAACGTGAGATCGGAAGTCATCGCGATATTGTACTGACGGGCTAAGATAGCGCGTCGTTCTTGATGAGACTCGCTTCCGATGCCATTCACGCCACGCGGCACGCTGATGATCCAGGGCACGACGTCCGATGCCGGCAAGAGTACGCTCGTCGCCGGATTGTGCCGTCTCGCGCGGCGCGGCGGCGTGCGGGTCGCGCCGTTCAAGCCGCAGAACATGGCGCTCAACAGCGCGGTGACCGTCGATGGCGGCGAGATCGGCCGCGCGCAGGCGCTTCAGGCGATCGCGGCTGGCGTCGATGCGCGCATCGACTTCAATCCGGTGCTGCTCAAACCGACGAGCGATCGCGGCGCGCAGGTCATCATCCATGGTCACGCGCATGCCAATCTCGATGCGCGCGCCTATCACGACTACAAGCGCATCGCGTTCGATGCCGTGCTCGCGTCCTATGCGCGCCTGCAGAACGAATTCGACGCAGTGATCGTCGAAGGCGCGGGCAGTCCCGCCGAAATCAATCTGCGCGACGGCGATATCGCCAACATGGGTTTCGCGGAGCGCGTCGATTGCCCGGTCGTGCTCGTCGCCGATATCGATCGCGGCGGCGTGTTCGCGCATCTCGTCGGCACGCTGGCGTGTTTGTCGGAAAGCGAGCGTGCGCGCGTGCGCGGCTTCGTCATCAACCGGTTTCGCGGGGATATCGGCTTGCTCGAACCGGGGCTCGACTGGCTCACGGCACAGACCGGCAAGCCGGTGTTCGGCGTGCTGCCGTATCTGCACGGCCTGACGCTCGACGCCGAAGACATGCTGCCGAGCCAGCCGCACGTTCGCGGCGCGGCGAGCGTTTTGAAGGTGATCGTGCCCGCGTTGCCGCGTATCAGCAATCACACGGATTTCGATGCGCTGCGCGCGCACCCTCAGGTCGATTTCAGCTATGTGCGCGCCGGCGTCGCGCCGCCGCCCGCCGATCTGATCGTGCTGCCCGGCTCGAAAAGCGTGCAGCGCGATCTCGCGTGGCTGCGCGAGAACGGCTGGGATCGCGCGATCGAACGGCATCTGCGATACGGCGGCAAGGTGATCGGCATCTGCGGCGGCATGCAGATGCTCGGGCGCACGATCGACGACCCGGACGGCGTCGAAGGCGCGCCGGGTTGCGTCGAGGGCCTCAAGTTGCTCGAACTCTTCACCGTGCTCACGCCGCAGAAACAGCTGGAGAACGTCGTTGGCCGATTGACCATCGACGGCACGCGCGCGGGCGTGCGCGGCTACGAAATCCACATGGGCCGCACACACGGCGCGGCGCTCGCGCGGCCGCTCGTCGCGCTGGATTCGGGGCGCGTCGACGGCGCGGTATCCGACGATAGCCAGATCGCCGCGACCTATCTGCACGGCTTGTTCGACACGCTCGAAGCGTGCGCAGCGCTGCTCGAGTGGGCGGGCGTGCAGGGCGCCGAGCCGCTCGATTACCCGTCGCTGCGCGAAGCGTCGCTCGACCGGCTGGCCGATTCGTTCGCGCAATCGCTCGATCTGGACGCGTTACAGGCCGCGTTCGCTCAATAAAGAATCATCTGCGTGCAGCGGAACATGGCGATGAGCTTGCCGTCGCCATTCGTCACCGTCGCGTCCCACACCTGCGTGCTGCGCCCGAGATGCACGGCCGTCGCCTTCGCGACGATTTTCCCGTCGCGCGCCGTCGAGACGTGGTTGCTCTTGAGTTCGAGCGTCGTGAAGTTCTGCGCCTTGTCCGGCAGATGCGCGATGCACGCATAGCCGCAGCACGTATCCGCGAGTCCGATGACGGTTGCCGCATGCAGAAAGCCGTTCGGCGCGAGCAGTTCCGGACGGATCACGAGTTCGCCGCTCAACTGGCCCTGATCGAGCGAAATCAGTTGTACGCCGAGCAGGTCGGGCAGGCGGCCTTTCTGGCGGTTGCGCAGGAAATCGAGAGTGACGTCGGGGCGAAGTGCGGTCATGGGTATCGTCGTGTCGAAAAGTTGAATTTGGCATGGCCGTTCGGTCAACATGCCGGATGCATCACTTTTGCCGATAATATCAACGCTCGAATCATGCACCTGTTCTCATCAAGACGAAATCGTGCGCGGCGGCGCGTGCGCGCGCTCAACAAAATCCAGGACACTTCATGACCGTGATCGTGGTGGCAAATCCGAAGGGCGGCGTCGGCAAAAGCACGCTCGCAACCAATCTGGCCGGTTGTTTCGCGGCGGACGGCGAGTGGGTCGCGCTCGCCGATCTCGACAAGCAGCGCTCGTCGCACGCGTGGCTCTCGCTGCGCGCCGAGACGCTGCCGAAGATCGAGGAATGGGCGATCGACGTCGATGCCCCCGCAAAACCGCCGAAAGGTCTGGAGAAAGCCGTCGTCGACACGCCCGCCGGCGTGCACGGCAACCGGCTCGCGCTCGCGCTGGAGCTGGCGGACAAGGTAATCGTGCCGCTCCAGCCGTCGATGTTCGACATCCTCGCGACGCAGGACTTTCTCGCGAAGCTGGCGAAGGAAAAGGCGGTGCGCAAGGGCGCGATCGAAGTCGGCGTGGTCGGCATGCGCGTGGATGCCCGCACGCGCTCGGCGGACCAGTTGCATCGTTTCGTCGAAGGGCTCGACCTGCCGGTGCTCGGCTTCCTGCGCGACACGCAGAACTACGTGCAGCTCGCCGCGCACGGACTCACCATCTGGGACGTGGCGAAAAGCCGCGTCGAGAAGGATCTGGAGCAGTGGGAACCCATCATCGAATGGGTGTCGAAGAAATGAAAAAGCCGGCGTCCTTCGAGGAATCGCCGGCTTGTTGAGGCAGCAGCGCCGAAATCAGGTCCAGCTCTGCGTCGGAACGTGATCGCGGCTGCCCTTGATGCGGTTGTCGTCGTCGACGAATACGAGATTCGGCTTCCAGCCCGCCTTGATCTCTTCTTCGTCCACCTGCGCGAACGCCGCGATGATCACGAGGTCGCCCAGTTGCGCGCGGCGCGCCGCCGAGCCGTTCAGCGAGATCATGCCGCTGCCGCGCTCGCCCTTGATCGCGTAGGTGGTGAGGCGCTCGCCGTTGTTCACGTTCCAGATGTCGATCTGCTCGTTTTCCATCAGGTTCGCGGCTTCGAGCAGGTCTTCGTCGATCGCGCACGAGCCTTCGTAGTGCAATTCGCAGTGCGTGACCGTCGCGCGGTGGATTTTCGATTTGAGCAGGGTGCGCTGCATGATGCTTCCTTCAGATTTCCAGATTGTCGATGAGACGGGTCGCGCCGAGCTTCGCCGCTGCGACCACGACGAGCGGCGCATCCACGTCCGCTTCGCCCGGCGGCAGCAGGTTCGAGCGCTTGCGCACGCTGATGTAATCGGGCTTCCAGCCGCGTTCGGCGAGCGCGTTCACCGCGTCGCGTTCGAGCGCGGCGATATCGCGATTGCCGGAGAGCACCGCTTCACGCACGCGCTGTAGCTGTTCGGCGAGCTTCGGCGCTTCGGCGCGCTCGTCCGCCGAGAGAAACCGGTTGCGCGACGACAGCGCGAGCCCGTCCTCATCCCGCACGGTTTCCGCCGCGATGATCTCCGTGGGCAGCGCGAACTGGTGGCACATGGCCCGCACGATCATCAACTGCTGATAATCCTTCTTGCCGAACACCGCGACGCGCGGCTGCACGCACGACATCAGCTTCATCACGACGGTGCACACGCCGGTGAAGAAGCCGGGGCGGAATTCGCCTTCGAGAATGTCGCCGAGATTGTGCGGCGGATGCACGCGATACTCCTGCGGCTCCGGATACATGTCCCGCTCGGTCGGCGCGAAGAGTACGTAGACGTTCTCTCTCTGCAGCTTTTCGATGTCGTCCTGCAGCGTGCGGGGGTATTTGTCGAAGTCTTCGTTCGGCCCGAACTGCAGACGGTTCACGAAGATGCTCGCGACGACCGGATCGCCATGCTGGCGCGCGAGGCGCATCAGCGAGAGATGGCCTTCGTGGAGGTTGCCCATCGTCGGGACGAAGGCGGTTCGGTTCTGGCCGCGCAACTGGTCGCGCAGTTCATGGATGGAGCTGATGACTTTCATCGAGCGGGTGTCTCCTGTCGAGCGGCTTGTGTTGCCGCCACGCGGGAAGGGTAAGAAAAACTAGGCGGGAGAATACGCGAGCCGCACGTAGATCGGCGCGTACGGCTCGGGCTGCGTGATTTCGATCAGCGCTTCGCGCGACAGCTCCAGCATCGCGATGAAATTCACGACGACCACCGGCACGCCGCGCGAGGTATCGAACAGCTCCGTGAACTCCATGAAGCGCGCGCTCTGCAGGCGCCGCAGGATCACGCTCATGTGCTCGCGCACCGAAAGCTCCTCGCGCGAAATCTTGTGATGCTGGACGAGCTTCGCGCGCTTGATGACGTCGGCCCAGGCGGCGCGCAGGTCGTTCATGTCGACATCGGGGAAGCGCTGCTCGGCGGCCTGCTCGATATAGATGTCCGCACGCAGGAAGTCGCGGCCGAGCTGTGGCAACTGGTCGATCTTCTGCGCGGCGAGTTTCATCTGCTCGTATTCGAGCAGGCGGCGCACGAGTTCGGCGCGCGGGTCTTCGGCTTCCTCGCCGGTGTCCGCTTTCCTGACCGGCAGCAGCATGCGCGACTTGATCTCGATCAGCATCGCGGCCATCAGCAGGTATTCGGACGCGAGCTCCAGATTCGATTCGCGAATCTGGTCGACATAGCCGAGATATTGCGCGGTGACATCCGCCATCGGGATGTCGAGCACGTTGAAGTTCTGCTTGCGGATCAGGTAGAGCAGCAGGTCGAGCGGGCCTTCGAACGCTTCGAGAAAGATTTCGAGCGCGTCGGGCGGAATGTAGAGATCCGTGGGCAGCTTCCAGAGCGGCTCGCCGTACAAGTGCGCGATCGCGACGCCGTCGATGGTGTCGGGCGTCGAATCGGTCGCGGGCGTGGCGAGCGCCACCGCGCGCTCATTCCGTACGCCCTCCCGCGCCGGCTCGTGCGGCGCATGCGCGGGCGATTGCGGCTCGTGGCCGGCTGCGCTCACGTTCAGAAGTTCTGGTAGTAGACGTAAGGCGTCTGGTTCACGCGCGATTGCTGTTGCTCGCCGCGCTCGTCGAGGTCGATTGGCTGCTTGTCCCACAGAAGCGCGCGGCCGCGGCGCTGTTCGTCTTCCAGCGACGGCTTCTGCTCTTTCAACTGATTGATGAACTGAGTGATGTCCGACTGATACATGATCCGGCTTCCGTTGGGTCGAGGCGTTTGAAATCGCAATTTTACCGCAAGCGTACGGCGACAACGCATCTCGACGCGCGGCCCGCTCTTGTTTGTTCCTCTTATCGAAAGTCGCACGCGCGTGCAGGTTTCGCGGAACCCCGCCGGCGCGCAGCCGTCCAAAGGCGCACGCCGGGCGTGAACCGGACCGCTTTGCGGTGCCGGCCCATGGCAATGTGGTGAAATAGCGCCTGCGCCCTTTTCGCAACGGCCGCATGTCTTACCTTTCAATTCCAATATCCCGATGCCGGAGGTCGTTTGGCGGGGCGTTCGTTTGATCCGCTGCGCGCGTTGCGCGTGAAGCCTGCCGGCGCAAGACGCCTGCCGTCCGTGTCGCTCCTGGTCATGGCGCTCCTCGCGTTCGGCTTCGCCGCGCCCGCTTTCGCCAAGTACGACGTCGACATCGACGCGCCGCGCAGCATCAAAAAGCTGCTCAAGGAGAACCTCGACATTTCCCGTTTCGCGAAGCGCGACGACGTGAGCGACGACCAGTTCCAGTTCCTCGTGACCGCCGCGCCGAAGGACGTGCGCGACCTCGTCGCGACCGAAGGCTATTTCACGCCCGTCGTGCGTACGGATATCACGACCGTCGACGACAAGCGCAACGTCAAGGTGAGCGTCGATCCCGGGCCGCGCACGATGATTGGCTCCGTGCAGCTGAATTTCACCGGCGCGGTGACGACCGAGGACCGTTCGCGGGAAAACGCGGCGCGTTTCGCCTTTTCGGTGAACGAAGGCGATCCTTTCACGCAAGGCGGCTGGGACGACGCCAAAAACGCGGCGCTGCGGGCGCTGCAAGCCAAACGCTATCTCGGCGCGAAGATCGTGCGCTCGCAGGCGCGCATCAATCCGCGCGCGCATCTCGCCGATCTCTCGGTGACCTTCGACAGCGGCCCGACCTTCACGCTCGGCAAGCTCGATGTCACCGGGCCGAAGCGCTATCCCGCCTGGATCATCGATCACGTGAATCCGATCGAGCCGGGCGAGATATACGACGTCGCGCGCCTGAACGAACTGCAGCGGCAGATCCAGAACACGCCGTACTACGCGAGCGTGGCCATCGACGCGGACGCCGACGTCAACAAGCCGAACGAAACGCCGCTGCACGTGAAGGTGAGCGAATACCCGTTCCACAGCATCCGCTACGGCGTGGGCTACGCGACCGACACCGGTTTCCACATTCAGGGCGCGTACAGCTATCTCAACACGTTCGGCGCCGCGTATCCGTTCACGATCTCCGGCCGGCTCGACCAGACCCAGCAGTACGGCCGCGTGCAGCTCGCGATGCCGCCCGATTCGCACGGCTGGGTGAACGCCGTGTTCGGCTCCTACACGATCACCGATGTATCGAGCACGAAAATCTACAGCGCGCGCGTCGGCGTGCAGCGATCGCGTTCGCGTCAGAACATCGACACGACGTATTCGCTGACTTTCTATGACGACCGCCTGACGCAGAACGAGCCGAATCCGTCGACGGCGCGCGCGCTCGTGCCGGCGTGGAGCTGGGTGCGCCGCGACGTCGACGATCCTCTGTTCCCGCGTCGCGGCAACATCATTCGCGCGGAGGCGGGCTTCGCCGTCAAGGGCGTGATGTCCGACCAGACCTTCGCTCGCCTGTACACCAACGCGCTGCAATACGTGCCGCTCGGCAAGAACGATCTGCTCGTGTTTCGCGCGGAGTTCGGCGGCGTGTTCACGAGCGGGCCGTCGAGCGGCGTGCCCGCGTCGCTGCTGTTTCGCGCGGGCGGCGCGAACTCGGTGCGCGGCTATAGCTATCTGAGTATCGGCAACAATGTGGCCGGCTCGATCCTGCCGACCAAATACATGGTGACCGGCAGCAGCGAATATCAGCACTGGTTCACGCACGACTGGGGCGGCGCGGTGTTCTTCGACATCGGCACTGCCACCGATACGTGGGGCGAGCGCGTGTTCCAGCCGGGCGTAGGCGTCGGTGCGCGCTGGCGCAGCCCGGTCGGCCCGGTCAATGTCGACGTGGCGTACGGATTGAAGAACAAGAGCATCAAGCCGTATCTGACGCTCGGCATCGCGTTCTGATGCGCGTGAGAACGATGAAGGATAGTGAACCGGCATGACGGACCCGACCAGGCAAAGAGACGCTGAAGCACCACCGCCCGACGAAGCCGGCGGCGCGAACGAGACGCCGCCGCGCAAGAGCGGCTGGCGGCGTCTCGCGCGCTGGCTCGGCGCGTTCGTGCTGGTCGTCGTGCTGATCGTCGGGCTGGCCGTCGGCGGCGTGTTCTACGTGCTGACGACCGAGCGCGGCACGCGCTACGCGTGGGATGCGGCCACGTCGCTGCTCAAAGGGCAACTGACCGGCAAGCTCGACGGCGGCGCGATCGCGACCGGCCTGCAACTGCGCGACGTGCACTGGAAGGACGGCAAGGGCACGGACATCGCGGTCGACAGCGTGTCGGGCCGCTGGGCGCTCACGCGCGAACCGTTGCGCTTCACGATCGACTATCTGCATGTCGGGACCGTCGATGCGCGCATCGCGCCGTCGAACGAGCCGAGCAAGAAGACCGAATTGCCGAAGGATCTGCGCCTGCCGATTCAACTCACGATCAACGATCTCTCCGTCGAAAAGCTGCGCCTGCATCAGGGCACGACGACCACCGAATTCTCGCGCCTGCTCTTCAATGGCCGCAGCGACGGCCAGCATCACCAGGCGACGGTCCAGCGCCTCGATACGCCGTTCGGCGCGGTGACGGCGTCGCTGAAGCTCGACGGCGGCGCGCGGCCGTTCCCGCTGTCCGGCGACGCGGGCTATGCCGGCAAGGTCAACGGCGAAGCGGTGAATGTGAGCGCACGGTTGTCCGGTTCGCTGGAAGACCTCGTCGCGGACGTCGATGCGAGCGGCATGAAGCTCAAGGGCGAGGCGCACGTCGAGGCGCTGCCGTTCGCCGACGTGCCGCTCAAATCCGCGCTCGTCACCTTCGATCACGTGAATCCGCAGGCATTCAGCCCGAGCGCGCCCGAGGCCGATCTCGCCGTGCGCGCCGAGGTCAAGCCCGTCGAGGGCGCGGACCCGAAGGGGTTCGTGGTGAGCGGGCCGGTATCGATCGTCAACGCGAAGCCCGGTTCAATCGACAAGAAGCTGCTGCCGCTCATCGACGCACGCGCGAACGTGCGGCTCGACGCCTCCGAGCAAAGCATCACCGACCTCAACGTGCGCCTTCTGAAGAACGCGACGGTGACGGGCGGCGGCACGCTCGCGGGCGCAAAGGGCAAGTTCGACCTGAAAGTGGCGAAGCTCGACCTGAACGCGATCGAGCCGACGCTGCGCCCGACGGATTTCGCCGGGCCGATCGGCATCGTGCTGGATGGCGACACGCAGCGCATCGCCGCCGATCTGAACGATCCGAAAGCGGCGATCCGCGCGCAGGCCAAGGTCAAACTCGATCCGAAGCAGACCACGCTCGACGACGTGAAGCTGACGGTCGGCAAAGGTCGTGTCGAACTGAACGGCGCGCTGAAGAAGGACGCCAACTCCAGCTACGAGCTGAAAGCGAAGATCGTCGACTTCAATCCGCTGCTGCTGCAACAGCAGTTGATCGCGCAGAAGCCCGCGCCGGTGAAGAAGGGCGCGGCGAAGAAGCCTGCCGCGACGCCGCGTGTCGTCGAAGCGCGCGTGAACGGCACGCTGGCCGCATCGGGCCAGCTCGCGCCGACGCTCACGACCAAAGCGACCTTCAAGCTCACCGACAGCATGTACGACAACCTGCCGCTGACGGGCGAGGGCACCGTGCAGGTCGCCGGCACGCGTCTTTTGCCGAGCAAGGCGGCGTTGTCGGTGGCGGGCAATGAGGTCGATCTGAACGGCAGCTTCGGCGCACCCGGCGATCGCCTGCGCTTCAAGGTCGACGCGCCCGCGCTCGAACGGCTCGGCTTCGGCATCGCGGGCACCGTCAAGGCGGACGGCGATCTGACCGGCTCGATCGCGCACCCGAACATCGCGGCGAACTATCAGGCCGATGGCGTCGTGTTCGGCGCCAACCGTCTGGGCCACGCGGAAGGCCGCGCGGATATCCGCGACGGCGCGAACGGCGCGCTCGTCTTCACGCTGAAGGCGCGCGATGCGAGCACGGAAGGCGTCGAAGTCGCGAACCTCGATGCGAATCTGAACGGCACGCGCGCGCATCACACGCTCGACCTCACCGCGACCGGCAAGGTGCGCGGCCAGCCGGTGAATGTCGCGCTCGGCGCGAACGGCAAGTTCACCGATGCGCCCGACGGCCCGCACTGGGACGGCGCGATCACCAGGCTCTCGAACAAGGGCGTGCCGTCGCTGAACCTCGAATCGCCTCTGACGGTGAGTTACGGACCGCAGCGTCTCGTGCTCTGCGCGACGCGGCTCGCCGCGGAAGGCGCGGTGCTGAACCTGAAATCGTTCGCGATGGAAAACGGCCGCCTGCAATCGGCGGGCACGCTCACGAACCTGTCTGTGCCGCATCTGCTGGAGGTGCGTCAGGAACTGACGGGCGCGGAGCCGCCGATCCGCACGGACCTCGTCTTCGACGGCGACTGGAACTTCACGCTCGGCGCGAGCGCGACGGGCTACGCGCAGATCAAGCGCCGCGCCGGCGACGTGACGATCGACGGCACGCGCGGGCTGGCCGCGCTCGGCATCACGGATATCGTGGCGCGCGCGGATTTCAGCGGCGGCAATCGCCTGAACGCGTCGCTGCATGCGCAGGCGAGCCGCATCGGCGTGATCGATGCAAACGTGCACACGCCGCTCGTCAATCGCGACGGCATGCTCACGCTCGACGACAACGCGCCGCTCACCGGCGGCATCGACGCGAACATTCCCGAACTGCGCACGACGGGCGGACTGCTCGGCGCGAACTATCTGCTCGGCGGCAAGATCGCGCTCAAGCTCGTGATCGCGGGCATCGTCGCGAAGCCGAATCTGTCGGGGTCGCTGACGGGCGACAACATCTCCGCGACGGTCGTCGATCAGGGCGTGCAACTGAAGGACGGCGTGATTCGCATCGCGCTGTCCGAGAATCTCGTCGATCTTCAGCGCGTGGAATTCCACGGCGCGAGCGGCACGCTGCGCGCGACCGGCAAGGTGCGGCTCGACCAGCAGCAGCCCGATCTGACCGCGAGCATCATCGCGGACAAGCTGGAGCTGTTCGCCTCGCCGGACCGCGAGCTGATGCTGTCGGGCAGCGCGACCATCGCCAACGCGGGACTGCAGGGCGGCATGGCGATCGATGGCAAGTTCACTGTCGATCACGCGCTCTTCGATCTGCCGGAATCGTCGGCGCCTTCTCTCGGCGACGATGTCGTGATCGAGCGTCCCGACGGCACGATCAAGGGCGAGAACCAGAAGATCACGGCGGCGACCGAGAAGCCGGTCGGGCCGTTCACGCCGCGCGCGAACATCGACATCAACCTCGGTCAGCGCTTCCGCTTCAAGGGCGCGGGCGCGGATCTCGGCCTCGCCGGCACGATCACGGCGATGAGCGCGCCGAACATGCCGTTGCGCGCGGTCGGCAACGTGCGCGTGACGACGCCGGGTTCGTCGTACACCGCGTTCGGGCGCAAGCTGAACATCGAGAATGGGTTCTTCACGTTCAATGGGCCGGTGGCGAATCCGGGCCTCAATATTCTGGCGATGCGGCGCAATCAGGAAGTCGAGGCGGGCGTGCAGGTGACGGGCACGGTGCAGGCGCCGGTCGCGAGGCTGATCTCCGAGCCGAGCGTGCCCGATAACGAAAAGCTCTCGTGGCTGCTGTTCGGCCACGGCACGGATCAGGGCAACAACGTCGGCCAGCAGAGCGCGATGACGAGCGCGCTCGCGCTGCTCGGCAGCCGGGGCGGGGCGAAGATCGCGCAGACGGTCGGGCTGGACGAGTTCAGCGTCGGTTCGAGCGAAGTGGGCCTGACAGACCCGCAGGTCGTGCTGCTTTCGAAGGCGATTAATGAACGGCTCGTGATCGGCTATGAGCAGGGGCTGCAATCGGCGAGCAACGCGGTCAAGGCGACGCTGAATCTGTCGCGGGCCTGGGCACTGACGGTGTACGGCGGGACGTATCAGGGCGTCGATCTGTCGTATACGCGAAGGTTCAATTCGTGGGCGCGGTTGTGGTCGTCGTCTTCGTCGTCATCGGCCTTGCGGGCGTCGGCGGCGGATTCGGCGTCGGCGGCGTCGGATGCATCCGCGGGTACCGACTCGTCGGATTGACCACATCCGCGTTCACCTGTCGCCGAGAGTCGTGCGCGCCGCCGCGTGTGGCAAAAAGAAAAGGCTCATCCGTGGATGAGCCTTCTGCGCAAGACGCGCGCTGAGCGCACTCGTGCGTGTCTTATTTCACACGCATGCCCGGTTTCGCCCCGCTGTGCGGTTCGAGAATGTATAGCCCTGGTTCGGCTTTCTCGTCAGCGGCGGAGGCCGCGAGCACCATCCCTTCCGACAACCCGAACTTCATCTTGCGCGGCGCAAGGTTCACGACCATCACCGTGAGCTTGCCGATCAGATCCTGCGGCTGATACGCCGACTTGATGCCCGAGAACACGTTGCGCGTCTTCTCCTCGCCGACATCGAGCGTGAGTTGCAGCAGCTTGTCGGAGCCTTCGACCGCCTTGCAATCGACGATCTTCGCGATGCGCAGATCGACCTTCGCGAAATCGTCGATGGAAATGACGCCCGCGTCTTCCTGCTTCTTCGCGACGGTTTTGGCGGGCGCGGCGGCGGCCGTTTCCGCGGCCGGCGCGAGCGATTCGCGATTCGCGGCCAGCAGCGCCTCGATCTGCTTCGGATCGACGCGCGTGGTCAGATGCTTGTACGCGTTGATCGCATTCGCCGACGACAGCGGCTTCGCGGCATCGGCCCAGACGAGCGGCGCGATGCCGAGGAACGATTCCACCGCTTCGATGAGCTTCGGCATCACCGGCTTCAGCGCGAGCGACAGCAGGCGGAACGCTTCGAGACTCACGCTGCACGTTTCATGCAGCGCGACGCCGTTCGCCGGGTCCTTCGCCTGTTCCCACGGCTTCGCGGTATCGACGTAGGCGTTGACGGCGTCGGCGAGTTCCATCGTCGTGCGCAGCGCGCGGCCGTATTCGCGCGACTCGTAGAAGCCGGCGATCTGCGGAATCGCGGCGCGCAACTGGCCGATCAGCGGATGATTCATCGCGCTGTCCTGCACGCGGCCGTCGAAGCGCTTGATGAGAAAGCCCGCCGCACGGCTCGCGATATTCACGTACTTGCCGACGAGATCGCTGTTCACGCGCGCCTGGAAGTCGTCGAGGCTCAGGTCGATGTCTTCCATCGTGCTGTTGAGCTTCGCCGCGAAGTAGTAGCGCAGCCACTCGGGATTGAGGCCCGTGTCGATCACGCTCTGCGCGGTGATGAAAGTGCCGCGCGACTTCGACATCTTCGCGCCGTCGACGGTGAGGAAGCCGTGCGCGAACACGTTGGTCGGCGTGCGATGGCCGGAGAATTCGAGCATCGCCGGCCAGAACAGCGTGTGGAAATACAGGATGTCCTTGCCGATGAAGTGATACTGCTCGGTCTTCGAGCCGGGCTTCACGAAGGCATCGAAGTCCACGCCGACGCGGTCCGCGAGGTTCTTGAAGCTCGCGTAGTAGCCGACCGGCGCATCGACCCACACGTAGAAGTATTTGCCCGGCGCGCCCGGAATCTCGAAGCCGAAGTACGGCGAGTCGCGCGAGATATCCCAGTCGGCGAGTTTCGCTTCGCCCTTGTCGCCGAGCCACTCGCGCATCTTGTTGGTGGCTTCGGGCTGCGCGAGGCCGCTCACCCAGCCGCGCAGGAATTCCTCGCAACGCGGATCGGAAAGCTTGAAGAAGTAGTGCGTCGATGTCTTGCGGATGGGCGTCGCGCCTGACACGACCGAATACGGATTGATGAGCTCGGTCGGCTGATAGGTCGAGCCGCAGACTTCGCAGTTGTCGCCGTATTGATCCTTCGCGCCGCACTTCGGGCACTGGCCCTTGATGAAGCGGTCCGGCAGGAACATTTCCTTGACCGGATCGTAGGCCTGCTCGATGTCGCGTGCCTCGATCAGGCCCGCCTGCTGAAGTGCGCCGTAGATCGTGTTGCACAGGGCGCGGTTTTCCTCGGCATCGGTCGAGTAGTAGTTGTCGAACGAGATGCCGAAGCTGTCGAAGTCGCGCTTGTGCTCTTTCCACACGCGCTCGATCAGCTGTTTCGGCGTGATGCCTTCCTTTTCGGCGCGCAGCATGATCGGCGTGCCGTGGGTGTCGTCCGCGCCGACGTAGTAGACCTCGTGGCCATGCATTCGCAGCGCCCGAACCCAGATATCCGTCTGAATGTATTCGACCATATGGCCGATATGAATCTGACCGTTCGCATACGGCAACGCGGACGTGACGAGGATCTGGCGGCGGCCGCTTTCGCTGGTGGAGGCGGCAGGCGCGGCGGTGGCAGTGGCTGAAATCGGTGCTGACATAAAGGCGCGGCCCGTGTGGGAGTGCTTGGGGTTGGGAAAAAGCGGATTTTGATTTTAGCAGGGCGGGGGAGTGGGGCGCGCGGGGCTGAGATGGGAGGTTGGATTCGGGGCTTGATAGCTGCTAATTTGCAACTACAAAATACAACAAAAAAGTTGCATATTGCGCTTAGCAAAATACGCCGCTAGTGTTGTATTTTGCTGCCTTCAGCACTCGCAAGGAGAACACACCGTCATGCTGTCCTATCCAGTGAATCTGGAACTCGACACAAACAACACTTTTCTGGTCACCTTTCCCGACATACCGGAAGCACTTTCCGTAGGGGACGATGCAGATGAGGCGCTAATCAACGGACTCGATGCACTGGAAAGCGCTATCGAAATTTACTTCGACGAAAAACGCGAAGTGCCCATGCCGTCGAAACCGAAGAAAGGCCAACCGGTCGTCACTTTGCCCGCGCTCGTCGTGACAAAGGTGCTGCTTCAGAACGAAATGATCCGCCAGGGCGTGCGCAAGTCCGAACTCGCGCGGCGACTCAACGTTCACATGCCGCAAGTCGACCGCCTGCTCGACCCGCGACATTCGTCGAAACTCGAAGCGATCGAAGCCGCGTTTCTGTCTCTGGGCAAGCGCCTGAAAATTTCGTTGGCGTGAGGCAGAGCGGCGCCCTGGAAAAAAATCACGCGCACAAAAAAAACCGGGGTCCAATCGGGCCCCGGAGCAACAACGACAAGAGGAGAATGGCAGGTGATGGCCTCGCCATCCACCTACCGTAGAGAAAGACCCGCGCCGCGCGCTCAAGTTTCAAATTTTTTTCAACCTGATGCACGTACCCGCCGGACCGCTCTCGCCACGACACTCGCAGTGGCGATTTCCCCTTTTAAATCAACAGTTTTACTGCACCTGACCCGGCTGCGCCGTGGCACGCAGATAGATTTCCACGCGACGATTCTGCGCGCGACCCGCTTCCGTCGAGTTGTCGGCGATCGGCTGGTTCTGGCCCATGCCCGAAGCCGACAGGCGCTGCGCCGGGACGCCGTGCGTCGCGACGTACGACGCCACGCTCTGCGCGCGGTTCTGCGACAGCGTCTGGTTGTAAGCCGGCTGGCCCGTGTTGTCCGTATGGCCGACCACGCTTGCGACCAGCTCCGGATGCTGCTGCATCGTCTGCGTGACGGAATTCAGCACCGGATCGAACGACGGCTTGATGGCGTAGCTGTTCGTGTCGAACGAAATCGAATTGGGGATGTTCACCTTCAGCGAGCCGTCCTGCTGCTCGGTCACTTGCGTGCCCGTGCCCTTCGAATCGCCGGAAATCTTGTTCTTGATCGACTGCCAGTTGTAGCCGGTGATGCCGCCGACCGCCGCGCCCGTGGCCGCGCCGATCGCCGCGCCCTTGCCGCCGCCGAAGATGGCGCCGATGCCCGCGCCGGTCGCGGCTCCAACGCCGGTGCCGACTGCGGTGTTGGTGCCTTGCTGCGAAGCGCAGCCGGCGACGAGTGCGCCTGCCACGGCAAACACGGACAGACGGGTGAAGAATTTAGTGTTCATCTTCGATCTCCTTAAAAACGACGAGCGATTCGGCGAGATGTGCCGACAGTGCGAAAGGGTCTTCGGACGAGCTTCCTGACGACCCTCTACAATAATGAGAAAGGCGTCGGGTTGCCCGATGCGATGCGTCCCCGGAAAGATTTGCAGCAGGATAGTGCAGTGCGCCAGAGCCTGTGCGCAATCGCGCTAACATTTCCTTTCAATTTCCTCAGTTTGTTGCAATCGCCGAGGGCGAAGAGCAACAACCGTTCCATGGAGTCTCGATGAGTATTGACCGCGCGAAGATCGACATCGCACTCGCCACACTGACCGATCCGAACACCAACCGCAAGTTCGTCGATACCAAAAGCATCCGCAATGTGGCCGTCGACGGCGCGAACGTCGCGGTGAGCGTCGTGCTCGGTTATCCCGCGAAAACCCAGTTTGCCGCGATCCGCGAGCAGGTCGCGGGCGCGCTGCGCGAGGTTGACGGCGTCGCGAACGTGACCGTCGACGTTTCTTCGCAAGTCGTCGCGCACGCGGTGCAGCGCGGCGTGAAGCTGCTGCCGAACGTCAAGAACATCATCGCGGTGGCATCGGGCAAGGGCGGCGTCGGCAAGAGCACGACCGCCGCGAATCTCGCGCTCGCGCTCGCGGCCGAGGGCGCGTCGGTGGGCATGCTCGACGCCGACATCTACGGCCCCTCGCTGCCGATGATGCTCGGCATCACGGGTCGCCCCGAATCGCCCGACAACCAGACGATGAACCCGCTCGAAGGCCATGGCATCCAGGCGAATTCGATCGGCTTTCTGATCGAGCAGGACAACCCGATGGTCTGGCGCGGCCCGATGGTCACCTCCGCGCTCGAACAACTGCTGCGTCAGACCAACTGGAAGGATCTCGATTACCTCGTCGTCGACATGCCGCCGGGCACCGGCGACATCCAGCTCACGCTGTCGCAGAAAGTGCCGGTGACCGGCGCGGTGATCGTCACGACGCCGCAGGACATCGCGCTGCTGGACGCGAAGAAGGGCTTGAAGATGTTTGAAAAGGTCGGCATTCCGATTCTCGGCATCGTCGAGAACATGAGCACGCACATCTGCTCGAACTGCGGCCACGAGGAGCACATCTTCGGCGCGGGCGGCGGCGAGCGCATGGCGAAGGAATACGGCGTCGAGATTCTCGGGTCTTTGCCGCTCGACATCTCCATTCGCGAGCGCACGGACGCCGGACAGCCGAGCGTCGTGTCGCAGCCGGACAGCCGCATCGCCGAGACCTATCGCGCGATTGCGCGCCGTGTCGCGATCTCGGTCGCCGAGCGTCAGCGTGACATGACCTCGAAGTTTCCGAGCATCGTCGTGCAGAACACCTGATTTCGAGCGAACGATCGAATCTCCGCGAGCCTTGTGCAATGCGGCTCGCGGTATCATGTCGCCTTCGATGCGCGGCAGCGTGGACGCACTGGGCGTCGGCGGGCCGCCGAGAGGATCGCATGAGAGACAGATTCGACGGGAGGGCGCTGCACGCCTTGATCGCGATGGCCGCTTGCAGCGTCATGCTGAGCGGTTGCGGCCTCATCTTCCAGAATCACGAGAAGCGCGCGGACGCGGTGCTCAAGCCTACGCCGGGCAACGCCACACGCGGCAACGTCACGCTGATCGAGCGCTCGGACGGCGTGCAGGTTTCGTACAGCTTCACCGACATGCCGCCGAACAGCGACCACGCGCTGACCGTGCACGAGCGCGGCGACTGCATCGCGGTGAACGATCAGGACACGAGTCCGGTGTTCGCGCTGCCCGCCGAGCGCAGAAAGCCGTCGTCGCGGCTCGAAGGCGAACTCGGCAATATCCACGCGGACGCGACTGGCGCGGCGACCGGCTTCATCGTCGCGACGGACGTCTCGCTCGACGGCGTGCGCTCGGTCATCTCGCGCGCGATCATGCTGCACCGCGAGGCGCTCGACCCTTACGCGAGCGCGCCGCACAACGTGGGCCCGTCGCTCGCCTGCGGCGTGATTCGCCGCTAAAGGCCGCGCCCGTTTGCGTCGCGCCCGGCGTCGCGGCCCGATCGCGTAAAATACGCGCTTTCGCGTTCACCGTTGAGTAGCGTCCCCTATGAGCATCAAGTCCGACAAGTGGATTCGCCGCATGGCCGAAGAGCACCGAATGATCGAGCCGTTCGTGCGCGATCAGGTGCGCGTGACCGAAGATGGCCGCAAGATCGTGAGTTACGGCACGTCGAGCTACGGCTACGACATTCGCGTCGCCGACGAATTCAAGATTTTCACGAACATCAATTCCACGATCGTCGATCCGAAGAATTTCGACGAAAAATCGTTTGTCGACTTCAAGGGCGATGTCTGCATCATTCCGCCGAATTCGTTCGCGCTCGCACGCACGGTCGAGTATTTCCGCATTCCGCGCTCGTGCCTGACGGTGTGTCTGGGCAAATCGACCTATGCGCGCTGCGGGATCATCGTCAACGTGACGCCGTTCGAGCCGGAATGGGAAGGTTACGTGACGCTCGAATTCTCGAATACGACACCTTTGCCTGCCAAAATCTACGCAAACGAGGGCGTCGCCCAGGTTCTGTTCTTCGAAAGCGATGAAATGTGCGAGACCTCGTACGCCGATCGCGGCGGGAAGTATCAAGGACAGCACGGCGTGACGCTGCCGAAAACCTGACGTCCGTTGCGCTTTAAGAAACGCACATAGCAAACGCTTGTCGAAAGACCGCTGGCCTCGGGATTGCATCCCAGGCGGCGGTCGTTTCCATTTGGAGAATCGCCTCATGAAGTTTCGCTTCCCCGTCGTCATCATCGACGAAGATTTTCGCTCCGAGAACATCTCGGGTTCCGGCATCCGGGCGCTTGCCGAGGCGATCGAGAAAGAAGGCGCCGAAGTGCTCGGCCTCACGAGCTACGGCGATCTCGCCGCGTTCGCGCAGCAGTCGAGCCGCGCGTCGTGCTTCATCCTTTCGATCGATGACGACGAGCTGCTGCCTTACGCCGATAACGTCGTCGTCGAAGGCGACACGCCGGAACTGGCATCGGCGATCGTCGCGCTGCGCGCGTTCATCAACGCCGTGCGCCGCCGCAACGCCGACATCCCCATCTTCCTGTATGGCGAAACGCGCACCTCGCGCCATCTGCCGAACGACATCTTGCGCGAGCTGCATGGCTTCATCCACATGTTCGAGGACACGCCGGAGTTCGTCGCACGGCACGTGATCCGTGAAGCGAAGGTGTATCTCGATTCGCTCGCGCCGCCGTTCTTCAAGGAACTGGTGCAATACGCGGAAGAAGGCTCGTATTCGTGGCATTGCCCGGGGCACTCGGGCGGCGTCGCGTTCCTGAAGAATCCGCTCGGGCAGATGTTCCATCAGTTCTTCGGCGAGAACATGCTGCGCGCGGACGTGTGCAACGCCGTCGACGAACTCGGCCAGCTGCTCGATCACACGGGCCCGGTCGCGGCGTCGGAGCGCAACGCTGCGCGTATCTTCAGCGCGGATCATCTGTTCTTCGTGACCAACGGCACGTCGACGTCCAACAAGATCGTGTGGCACGCGACCGTGGCGCCGGGCGATATCGTTCTGGTCGACCGCAACTGCCACAAGTCGATCCTGCACGCGATCACGATGACCGGCGCGATTCCCGTGTTCCTCACGCCGACGCGCAATCACTTCGGCATCATCGGGCCGATTCCGCGCGACGAGTTCAAGCCCGAGAACATCCGCAGGAAGATCGAGGCGAATCCGTTCGCGCGCGAAGCGCTCGCGAAGAACCCGAAGATCAAGCCGCGCATCCTGACGATCACGCAAAGCACCTACGACGGCGTGATCTACAACGTCGAGATGATCAAGGACCTGCTCGGCGATCTGCTCGACACGCTTCACTTCGACGAAGCCTGGCTGCCGCACGCCGAGTTCCACTCGTTCTATCAGGACATGCACGCGATCGGCGCGGGCCGGCCGCGCACGGGCGCGCTCGTGTTCGCGACGCACTCCACGCACAAGCTGCTCGCGGGCATTTCGCAGGCGTCGCAGATTCTCGTGCAGGACAGCGAGAACAGCACGTTCGACCGCCATCGCTTCAACGAAGCGTATCTGATGCATACGTCGACGTCGCCGCAATACGCGATCATCGCGTCGTGCGACGTGGCCGCCGCGATGATGGAAGCGCCGGGCGGCACGGCGCTCGTCGAGGAATCGATCGCCGAGGCGCTCGATTTCCGCCGCGCGATGCGCAAGGTCGATGCCGAATATGGCGACGACTGGTTCTTCAAGGTCTGGGGCCCGGACGCACTGGCGGAAGAGGGTATCGGCGACCGCGAGGACTGGATGCTGAAGCCCAACGACCGCTGGCACGGCTTCGGCGCGCTCGCGGAAAACTTCAACATGCTCGATCCGATCAAGGCGACGATCATCACGCCGGGACTCGACGTGGACGGCGAATTCGGCGAGACCGGCATTCCGGCCGCGATCGTGACGAAGTATCTGGCGGAGCACGGCATCATCGTGGAGAAGACCGGGCTTTACTCGTTCTTCATCATGTTCACGATCGGCATCACGAAGGGCCGCTGGAACTCGATGGTCACCGAACTCCAGCAGTTCAAGGACGACTACGACAACAACCAGCCGCTGTGGCGCGTGCTGCCCGAGTTCGTCGCGCAGCATCCGTCGTACGAGCGCATCGGCCTGCGCGATCTGTGCGAGCAGATCCACAGCGTCTATCGCGCGAACAACATCGCGCGTCTGACGACCGAGATGTATCTGTCGAGCATGGAGCCGGCGATGAAACCGTCCGAGGCGTTCGCCAAGCTCGCGCACCGTGAGATCGATCGCGTACCGATCGACGAACTCGAAGGCCGCGTCACGTCGATTCTGCTCACGCCGTATCCGCCGGGCATTCCGTTGCTGATTCCGGGCGAGCGCTTCAATCGCACGATCGTCGATTACCTGCGCTTCGCGCGCGAGTTCAACGAGCGCTTCCCGGGCTTCCATACGGATATCCACGGGCTCGTCGGCGAGATGATCAACGGGCGCATCGAGTATTTTGTCGATTGCGTGCGCGGCTGATGTTCGTCTGATCCGCTGCTGTAAAAAAACAAACGGCCCTTTCAAAGGGCCGTTTGTCGTTTCAGGCGCTACCGGTCGTTCAGATCAGGCCTTCCGCTTTCATCGCTGCCTGCACGCCGGCACGCGCGCCGACACGCTCCTGATACGCGACGAGCGCGGGCCACTTGCCGAGATCGAGATCGATGTGCTTCGCCCAGCCGAGGACGGTGAAGAGGTAGGCGTCGCCGATGCCGAATTCGTTGCCGAGCAGGAACTGCTTGTCGTCGACCTGTTGCGCGACATAGGTGAGACGGCGTTCGAGGTTGGCCATCGCGGCGGCTTTCCAGTCGCTGCTGGCGGCCGGATTGAAGAACGGCGAGAAATTCTTGTGCAGTTCGGTGCCGATGAACGTGAGCCAGCCTTGCAGGCGATAGCGCGCCATGGCGTCGTTGAGCGGCGCGAGGTGTTTCGCCGGAACCTGATCCGCGATGTATTGCATGATCGCGGGGCCTTCGGTGAGCAGTTCGCCGTTGTCGAGCAGCAGGGCGGGAACGTAGCCCTTCGCGTTGATCTTGGTGAAATCCGCGCCGCTCGCGGTGAGCTTGGTCTTGAGATCGACGGCTTCGGTCTCGTAAGGCAGCCCCGATTCTTCGAGGACGATGTGTGATGCGAGGGAACAGGCGCCTGCTTTGTAGAACAGTTTCAAAACGATTTCTCCGGGATGAACCGGCACGATTATGAACGATGTCGATCGCGGATGATGGTCGAAAATGTGAAATTATCTGTGTCGCATTGGTAGATGAATGCTTTCAAGTACGCGCTTTGGCCCGAAGTGAAAGCGTTCTAGGAAATAGGAATTTCCGTGTATGTACTTAGCATTGCAAAGAATAGTATTCAGTCAGACTGTGGGCTCAACCGAAAGGAGATATTCATGAATGCGAGGCCATCAATTGCTGGTGCGTGGCTTTGACATTGCTGCGGACCACCGCACTCGCATTCGTTGCGGTGAACCAATTAGCGAACGCCGCATCGGAAGTCGCCCCCAAAGACGTGCAAATCGCATTATTGAAAGACTGGGCCCTGAGCCGATGTCTCGCGAAGATGTACGCCGATCCGGTTGCCAAAAGTGACGCGAACGCCACAGCGAGCGCTTACCTCGAGAAGAGTAATTTGCCGATGGACGCGTACGATGCGGCCGACCGCCTGGCGTCGGATTACGCCAACCGGAAGTACGCGGGCTCGATCGAATCGGGGTTCGGCACAAAGAAGTGCATCGATTTCTTTGAGAGCGAGGAGCTGCGCGAACTCGCGACGAGACACGTCGAAGCGCTGCTAAGGACTCACTAATCGATCACGAACTTCCGCTGCATCGTCGGGCCGCCCGCCGGCGGCATCGCAAATTCGGAATCGGCGGCCATATCATGCAGCGCAGTCTCGATGGCTTCACATATCGCGTTCAACGCGAGATCGTTTTCTTCCATCCCGAACGGATCTTCGATCTGCGCGGCGATTGCTTCCAGCGCCATGAACGCGTACGCCACGAGCAACGCGAAAAGCGGGGTGAGCAAGCCCGCGCCATCGACGAGCCCAAAGGGCAGCAGCGCGCAGAATAAATAAATCGTGCGGTGAATCATCACCGAATACGAGAACGGCAGCGGCGTCGTCGCGATGCGCTCGCATCCGCCGATCACTTCCGACAGCGCATTCAGATTGTGTTCGATAGCGAGCACCGCATAGCCGTCGATTGCGCCTTCGCGTCTGCGTTGCGCGACCCATTCGCCGAGCCAGAGCAGAATCAGCGCGGGGCGGAACCTGGCGACGGCCACCCGCGCGTGCAGATCGGGCGGCAGACGCGGCGCGAGATCGGCGAGTGCATCGGTGGCGCGCAACTGATGCCGCAGCGCATGCGCCAGCCCACCGAGCGCGGCCAGAAAACGCCGCGACTCAGCGCGTTCGCGCGGATCAGGCAGCGACAATACCTGCTGGGCAAGCGCGCGCGACGTGTTGAGCAGCGAACCCCACAACTTGCGGCCTTCCCACCAGCGCTCGTAGCTCGCGCTATTGCGAAAGCCGAGAAATACCGCGAGCGCGATGCCGACGAGCGCGAACGGCGGTGTGCCGAGGCCGATCGGATAGGTTCGCATGTGGTCGTGCATGAAGATCGCCGCGACGGACAGCGCGAAGATCAGCCCGAGGCGCGGCAGCAGTTGCGGCAGCACGGAGCCATGCCACACGAACAGCAGCCGGAACCAATTGAGCTTGGGGCGGATGATCATGACCGGCCGTTTCGATGAGCGCGAGTGACTAACACTCGATTATCTCGAAAATGTCGCGCCTCGCGCAGAGACATGTCGCCGCGTCGGGCAACAAAAAGGCCGTCCTTGCGAACGGCCTTCAATGTCACGAAGAAAACGCCTCGGAAAAATCGATCAAAGAGCCGCGCGCGCCGCCTTCGCCGCCGCGCGGACCTGATCCGGCGCGGTGCCGCCCGGATGATTGCGGCTCGCAACCGAGCCTTCGAGCGTCAGATACTCGAACACGTCTTCGCCGATCAGATGCGCGACGTTCGGCAATTCGCGACGCATCTCTTCGAGCGACAAATCCGCGATGTCGCATTCGCGATCCACGCAGATCCGCACCGCATGCGCGACGGCTTCGTGTGCATCGCGGAAGGGCAGGCCGCGCTTCACGAGGTAATCCGCGAGGTCGGTCGCGGTCGAGAAGCCTTGCAGCGCCGCCGCGCGCATTGCTTCTGGCTTGACGGTGATGCCCGCCGCCATTTCCGCGAAGATGCGCAGCGTGTCCGCGACCGTATCGACGGTATCGAACAGCGGTTCCTTGTCTTCCTGATTGTCCTTGTTGTACGCGAGCGGCTGGCCTTTCATCAGCGTGAGCAGCGCCATCAGATGGCCGTTCACGCGGCCGGTCTTGCCGCGCGCGAGTTCGGGCACGTCGGGATTCTTCTTCTGCGGCATGATCGACGAACCCGTGCAGAAGCGGTCCGCCAGATCGATGAAACCGACGCGCGGGCTCATCCACAGCACGAGTTCTTCGGAGAAGCGCGACACGTGCGTCATGACGAGCGCGGCCGCCGCGGTGAATTCGATCGCGAAATCGCGGTCGGAGACCGCATCGAGCGAATTCGCGCAGATGCCGTCGAAGCCGAGCGTGGCCGCCACGGCGTGACGGTCGATCGGATAGCTCGTGCCCGCGAGCGCCGCCGCGCCCAGCGGCAGACGGTTCACGCGCTTACGCAGATCGCGCATGCGTTCGGCGTCGCGCGCGAACATTTCGACATACGCGAGCAGGTGATGGCCGAACGTCACCGGTTGCGCCACTTGCAAATGCGTGAAGCCGGGCATGATGGTGTCGGCGTGCTTTTCGGCCATGTCGATGAGCGCGAGACGCAGATCCTTCAGCAGATCGCCGATGCGGTCGATCTCGCCGCGCAGCCACAGGCGGATATCGGTCGCGACCTGGTCGTTGCGCGAGCGGCCGGTGTGCAGGCGCTTGCCCGCATCGCCGATCAGGGCCGTCAAACGCGCCTCGATATTCAGATGCACGTCTTCCAGATCCAGCTTCCACTCGAATTCGCCGCGCTCGATTTCGCCCTTGATCTGCGCCATGCCGCGCTCGATGGCGGCGAGGTCGTCCGTGCCGATGATCTTCTGCGCCGCGAGCATCGACGCGTGCGCGAGCGAGCCCTGAATGTCGACGAGCGCGAGCCGATTGTCGAAGAACACCGACGACGTATAGCGTTTGACGAGTTCCGACATCGGCTCGGAGAAGCGAGCCGACCAGGCTTCGCCTTTTTTGTGCAGTTGGGACGTCATGGTGATGTGCAGTGGCGGTTGAGGCGGCTCTACGTCAAGCCGGAAGGTACGATTTTAACAAATGGCGTCAGGCATCCCCGACGAGAATCACCAGCTTCAGATCCTCCCGGTGCGCCGGCTTGAACGTGATCTGATTGAACACGATGCGCCCGCGCGCCGGATGATTGAACGCGCGCTCGCCGCCTTCGCGCTCGAACACGTCCTGCGAGGCCCAGTAGCGCGCGAACGCATCGCTCGCGGCGCTCAGGCTGTCGATGAGCGCGCGCGTCGGCGCGTCGTTCAGATGGCGGATCGAATCGGCGCGAAATTCGGCGGCGAGACGCCGCGCGCGCGTGTCCCAATCGACGATCAGCGCGCGCGCCGCCGGCGACGTGAACGTGTACGTCAGAAGATTGCGGTCGTGTTCGCCATCCAGCCAGCCGACGAACAACGCCGATGCCGGCTCGTTCCAGCGCAGCGCGTTCCATTGACGGTCGAGCACGTAGGCGGGCGCGCCGATCAGCGCGACCGTCTGCAACAGGGCGGCGGGCGCGTCCTGGCTCGCGGGATCGGGTTCGGCGGGATCGCGCTGGGCGGCGAGTTCGAAGAGATACGCGCGTTCGGCGCGCGACAGTTGCAGCGCGACGGCGATGCGCGCGAGCGCATCGGCGGAAGCGGACACCGGGCGGCCCTGCTCGATCCACGTGTACCAGGTCGGGCTCACGCCGCACAGTTGCGCGACTTCCTCGCGGCGCAGCCCCGGCGTGCGGCGGCGCGGGCCCGGCGCCAGGCCGACGGCCTGCGGCGACAGCCGTTCGCGATGCGCGCGGATGAATTCGCCGAGCGCGTGGGCGGGCGTTTCGGCGAGTGGTTCGTTCTTCTCGGTGAGGTTCATTCAAACATCGACGGGTGGTTTATATACCAGGATAGCTGCACAACTTGTACTGGTACAAAGCGGGCTCTATTGTACTGGCAGGTCCCTCACCCAGAACGAAAATCGGAGCACACGATGAAACACCACGACCAGGTCGCAGATGCATTCGGCAGCACGGCCGCCGCCTATCTCACGAGCGCCGTCCACGCGAGCGGTGCGGATCTGCAGAATCTCGCCGCGACCTTCGCGGCCACGTGCGGCAACGCGAGCGTGCTGGATCTGGGCTGCGGCGCGGGTCACGCGAGTTTCGCGATCGCGCCGCACGTGCGGGAGGTCGTCGCGTACGACATCGCGCCGCAGATGCTCGCGACAGTCGAAGCCGCCGCGAAGGAGCGCGGCCTGACGACGATCCGCACGCAGCAAGGCGCGGCCGAGACGCTGCCGTTCGCCGATGCCACGTTCAACTGGGCCGTGAGCCGCATGAGCGCGCATCACTGGCGCGACGTGCCCGCCGCGCTGAAGGAAGTGCATCGTGTGCTGAAGCCGGGCGGGCGGCTCAGGTTCATCGATATCGCGGGCATCGACGATCCGCTCTACGACACGCACATTCAGGCGATCGAACTGCTGCGCGACGCGTCCCACATCCGCGACTATCGCGCCGACGAATGGATCGCAATGCTGGATGCCGCCGGCTTCGACGCGCAAGTGACCGAACGCTGGCGCATTGCGCTGGATTTCGAATCGTGGGTGACGCGGATGTGCACGCCGCCCGAGCGCGTGACGGCGATCAGATCGATGTGGGCGAGCGCGCCCGATGAAGTGCGCCAGTACTTCGGCGTGAAGGAAGATTGTTCGTTCGAACTCGACGCGATGATGATCGAGGCGAATCGAAGAGACTGAAATAACGGCGTCGTGCGGAAAACGCACGACGCCGTCCGGACTCAACCCGTATTGCGCAATCCCGCCGCAATCCCGTTGATCGTCAGGTGAATCCCGCGCCGCAACCGCACGTTCTGATCCCCCGCGCGATGCCGCTTGAGCAACTCGACCTGCAAGTGATTGAGCGGATCGAGATACGGAAAGCGGTTCTTGATCGAGCGCGCGAGCAGCGGATTGTCCGCGAGACGCTCGCCTTTGCCGGTGATCTCGGCCAGCACGTTCGACGTACGCTCATGCTCCGCGACGATCTTGTCGAACACGGTCTTGCGCAGCTTCTTGTCGGTGACGAGCTGCGCATAGCGCGACGCCACCGCGAGATCGGTCTTCGCGAGCACCATGTCCATGTTCGACAGCAGGTTCTTGAAGAACGGCCACGTCTTGTGCATCTTGCGCAGCGTGGCCAGCCGCTTCGCGCGTTCTTCGTCGGAGCCGGCCTTGTCGAGATAGGCCGTGACCGCGCTGCCGAAGCCGAACCAGCCCGTCAGCAACAAGCGGCACTGACCCCACGAAAAGCCCCACGGAATCGCGCGCAGATCCTCGATCTTGCGTTGCTTCGGGTCCTGGAGCTTGCGCGACGCCGGCCGGCTGCCGATGTTCAGCTCCGCGATCTCCGAAATCGGCGTCGACAGGAAGAAGTAATCGGTGAAGCCGGGCGTCTCGTAGACGAGCGCGCGATACGCGGCCATCGCGGAATCGGACAGGGTCTGCATCGTCGCTTCGAATTGCGGCAACTGCGCGGGCGCGTTCTCGTGCGGCAGCAGCGATGCTTCGAGCGTCGCGGCGACCACCGTCTCCAGATTGCGCCGGCCGATTTCCGGATTGCCGAACTTGCTCGCGATCACTTCGCCCTGCTCGGTCAGACGAATTTGCCCGTCGACGGTGCCGGGCGGCTGCGACAGAATCGCCTGATAGGTCGGGCCGCCGCCGCGTCCGACCGTGCCGCCCCGGCCATGGAACAGACGCAAGGTCGTGCCGCGTTCGTTGAAGAGCGCGACGAGCGCCAGTTCCGCGCGATACAGCTCCCAGTTCGACGTGAGGAAACCGCCGTCCTTGTTGCTGTCCGAGTAGCCGAGCATGACTTCCTGCTCGTTGCCCTGATTCTCGATGAGCGCGTCGATGCCCGGCAGCGCGAAGAACTCGCCCATGATGACGGGCGCATTGCGCAAGTCCGCGATGGTCTCGAAGAGCGGAATGACCATCAGGCCGTCGCGCGGGGAATCGTCCTTGGCGCCGAGACAGCCTTGCAGCACGCCCGTTTCCTTCTGCAGCAACATCACTTCGAGCAGATCGCTGACGGTTTCCGTGTGCGAGATGATGTAGTTGCGCACCGCGCGCGTGCCGAACTTCGCGCGCGTTTCGTGGGCGGCTTCGAGCACGCCGAGTTCGCTCTTCGCGAGATCGGAGTATTGCGCGTAGGGAATGCGCAGCGGACGCGGTTGCGCGAGTTCCTTCAGCAATACCTCGCGCTTCTGCTCCTCGGAAAGCGACGCGTAATCCGCGACGACGCCCGCGCGCGCGAGCAGCTCCGTGACGACCGCCTCGTGAATGTCCGAACTCTGCCGCAAGTCGATGCTCGCGAGATGGAAGCCGAACACTTCGGCGGCGCGCGCGAGCGGCGACAGACGCAGGATCGACATCGACGCGCCATGATGTTCCGCGAGCGAATCGACCAGCACATGCAGGTCGCCCACGAATTCGGCGGCGTCGGCGTAAGGCTTCGCGCGAATCTGCGGCGCGCCCGGCCCCGCGCTGCGCACCGCGACGACGCCTTCGCCCAGCCGCACGCGCGCGCTCGCCGCGAGCCGCGTGTAAATGCCGATGAGCGCCCGCCGATACGGCTCGTCGGTGCGATGCGGCGATTGATCCGGCGACGCATCGGCGAGTGCTTTGAGCGCATCGCTCGAACCGGCGAGCAGGTTCGACACGGACAGTTCCGCGCCGAGCTTGTGCACCTCTTCCAGATAGTGTTCGAAGATCACGATCGCCTGGCGGGTGATCGCGGTTTCGAGCGTCTCGCCGGTGACGAACGGATTGCCGTCGCGATCGCCGCCGATCCAGCTTCCCATCTGGAAGAACGGCGGCAGGCGCACGGGCAGGCCGTGTTCGGCGAGCGCGCCTTCGATATCGGCATAGAGCGCGGGAATCTCCGCGAGGAAGGTCGCGCGATAGTAGGACAGCGCGTTGTCGATTTCATCGGTGACGGAAAGGCGCGTGTCGCGCAACATGCGCGTCTGCCACAGCGAGGTCACGCGCGCGCGCAACACTGCCACGTTCTGCGTGCGTTCGCGGTCGGTCAGTTCCTGATCGCGCTCGGCGAGCAGGCGCGCGATATCGTGCTGCGCATCGAGGATGCTCTTGCGCGACACTTCGGTCGGATGCGCGGTAAGAACGGGCACGATGAGCGCATCGCCGAAGAACTTGTCCAGCAGCTTGCGCGTGGAACTGATGTTCTTGTGCTCGCGCATGCGCTCGATCGCATAGGCGATGGTGCCCGGCTGCGAGCCTGAGCCCGCGAGCGCGTGAATGCGGCGGCGGCGATTGTGATGGCGGTCTTCCGCGATATTCGCGAGATGCGAGAAGTAGCTGAACGCGCGCACCACGGACACCGTCTGTTCCGGCGACAGCGCGCGCAGCTTTTTCTCCAGCGCCTGCGCGGCTTCGCTGTCGTCCTCGCGGCGGAATTTCACGGCCGTCTGACGAATGGCTTCGACGACATCGAACACGGCGTCGCCTTCCTGCTCGCGCAGCACTTCGCCGAGCAGGCGCCCGAGGAAGCGGATGTCCTCGAAGAGCGGGCGGTCCTTGTCGTCGCGCGTGCGGCTGGCGGGCTTCGCGCCGTTCACGGCCGGCGCTTTCGCTTTGCTCGCCACGCGTTTCGCCGCCGGTTTGATGGCGGGCCTCGGCTTCGGCGCAATGGCCGCTTTCGATGCCTTCGCGGCCGTCGCGGCCTTCGTGACGATGGGCGACGACGCCGGGCGGGGCGCGTCGGAGGAGGAAGACTTGGGCAATGCGGCGTTGCGGCGCGCCGGGCGAGCCGATCCAGAAGACGTCACGTTGGGTTCCTCTCAGAAGCTGCGAAGCCAAAGCCACATCGACGTGATGCCGCAACCCAAACGGGCGCCGCATCGGGCAGGAAACCGCAGGCCGTACGAACGGCCGTGCGTCAAACCGGCGACAGCATGCCGCGGCGTTCTTCGCGCCCTGACGCGTTCATCGCGCTCGCTGCGGCTGCCGCCGCCGTTCACTCGATAAGAAACGCACTGCGGACGCCCGGAAAGGCGCATCGGACAAGGCTCTCGCGCGCTGCCTGGGTGTCTGTGGACCTTGGCGTGCGTGCTACCATTGTTCGCTAATGTCTATTCATCCATCCCGTCATTCGATCGAGCATCAATGAATTCCGAGACGCATTCAACGACACCGCCCGCGAGCATCACCATCGCTTCGCGGGAAAGCCGGCTTGCGATGTGGCAGGCCGAGCATGTGCGGTGTGCGCTGCACAAATTATATCCATCTTGCGACGTGAAAATCCTCGGAATGACGACACGTGGCGATCAGATTCTCGATCGTACGTTATCGAAGGTCGGCGGCAAGGGTCTCTTCGTGAAGGAACTCGAAGCCGCGCTCGCCGATGGCCGCGCCGATCTCGCCGTGCATTCGCTGAAAGATGTCCCGATGGAACTGCCCGAAGGCTTCGCGCTCGGCGCCATTCTGGAGCGTGAAGATCCGCGCGATGCGTTCGTGTCGCCGCACTACGAATCGCTCGATGCGCTGCCGGCGGGAAGCATCGTCGGCACGTCGAGTCTGCGCCGCGAAGCGATGATCCGCGCGCGCTTTCCTCATCTCGAAGTGCGTCCGTTGCGCGGCAATCTCGACACGCGGCTCGGCAAGCTGGATCGCGGCGAGTATGCGGCGATCATTCTCGCGGCCGCCGGTTTGAAGCGGCTCGGGCTCGAAGCGCGCATCCGTGCGTTGCTCGATCCGTCGGACAGCCTGCCGGCGGCGGGGCAGGGCGCGCTCGGCATCGAGATCCGCGCGGATCGCGCCGATCTCTTCGCGTGGCTCAAACCCTTGCACGACGAACCCACCGCGCTCGCGGTCGAGGCGGAACGCGCGGTGTCGCGCGCGCTCGGCGGCAGTTGCGAAGTGCCGCTCGCGGCGCATGCCGTGTGGCGTGAAGGCGCGCTGCATCTGCGCGGCGCGGTGTCGATGCCCGATGGCAAGCGCGTGCTGCGCGCGGAAGAAGCGGTGAGTTCGCCCGATCTCGCCGCCGCGCTCGCGCTCGGCAAACGCGTGTCATCGGACCTGGAAGCGCAGGGCGCGATGGACATCGTCAACGCGCTCACGACCATGAGCCGCGCGGACGGCCCGAACACCGCGCCTTCGGGGCCGAAGTCCTGATGGCGAGCGAGCGCCGCGCCACCATCGTCGTCACGCGTCCGGACGGGCAATCGTCCGCATTGCTCGCGCGGCTCGCGAGCGCGGGCTTCGACACGCTGGAATTTCCGCTCATCGATATCGCGCCCGTCGCCGACGAAGCGCCGCTGCGCGCCGCGCTCGACGAGCTCTATCTGCCGCCTGACGCACCGGCGCGCTACGCGCTCGTCGTGTTCGTGTCGCCGAATGCGATCGATCATGCGTTCAGCCGGTTCGGCGCGCCGTGGCCCGCCGATCTGCCGGTCGCCGTGGTCGGGCCGGGCTCGGTCGCGGCGCTCGCGCGGCAGGGCGTCAATGCGCCTTCGCATCGCGTGATCAGTCCGTCGACCGAAGATGCCGATCCGCGCTTCGATTCGGAAGCGCTCTATGCGGCGATCGAAGCGCAGTTCGGCGCGAACGGTCTGGCAGGCAAGCGCGTGCTGATCGTGCGCGGCGACGGCGGCCGCGAGTGGCTCGCCGAGCGCCTCGCCGAAGCGGGCGCGCGGGTCGACAAGGCCGCCGCGTATCGCCGCGTGCTGCCCGAGCCGTCGATGCAGAAATGGGAGCGCATCCACGAACTGCTCGCGGGCAAACCGCACGCGTGGCTGCTGACGAGTTCCGAAGGCGTGCGCAATCTCGCCGAGCTCGCGCACGAACATCTCACCGCCGACGAAATCGTGCTGCTCAGGCGCACGCCGCTCGTCTGCCCGCACCCGCGCATCGCCGAAGCCGCGCGGGGAGCGGGTTTTGATAGGATTACGGTGTCCGGCGCGGGCGACGAACGCATTGCCCACGCACTGGAAGCGCTGTTCCCGCACGCCGCCGCCGCTGCAACCGCGCAGGCGGAGTCACCAGGCAACTCACGCGATCCGGAGGCCCACGCACAGGCGAGCGCTACAGCGAACGCATCGAGCGCATCGAGTTCGGTCCATTCCTCATCCGCGCCGACGGACGCCCATCCGGCCACCGCGCCGGCCCACCAAACGGCTCAATCACGCATGACTGATTCGAACGATTCCAAGAAAGCCTCACCTCAGCCGAACGTGACACCGCCCGTGCCGCCGAACACGCCCTTCACGCCTTTCGAGCAGCAGAAGCGGCGCGGCGGCGCGGCCATCGTGTTGTTGTGGTTCGTCGTCGTCATTCTGGCGGTGGCGGCGGGCGCGGGCGCCTTCGTCCTGAACCGCAAGTTCGACCGCGCCGATGCACAACTCGCGCAGCGCGTCGCGCTTGCCGACGACCAGAACGCCGATCTGCGCGCGAAGGTTGATCAGGCCGCGAGCGCGACCACCGCGCTCAACACGCAGATCATCCAGTTGCAAGGCAAGCTCGCCGATGCCGAAGCGCACAGCCAGGCGCTCCAGCAGCAATATCAGGATCTCGCGAGCAACCGCGACGACTGGACCGTCGCCGAGGTCGAGCAGATTCTGTCGAGCGCGAGCCAGCAGTTGCAACTCACCGGCAACGTGCAACTTGCGCTGTTCGCGCTGCAAAGCGCCGACACGCGCCTCGCCGCGACCAACGGCCCGCAGGTCGTGGCGATCCGCAAGGCGATCGCGCAGGATATCGACAAGCTGAAGGCCACGCCCACCACTGATCTGACGGGCCTCGCGATCAAGCTCGACACGGCCATCGACCAGATCGACCAGCTGCCGCTCGCAGGCGAAGCGCCGATCGCGCGCGCGCAGGCGCAGGCCGCCGAGCCGGCAAACAGCGCGTCGATCGCGGCGGCGACCGGCGAGCCGCGCTGGAAGGTCCTCTGGCGTCAGATCACGAGCGGCATCGGCCAGCAGTTGTCGAGCCTCGTGTCGGTGCGCCGCATCGACAATGCCGACGCCATGCTCACGTCGCCCGATCAGGGTTATTTCGTGCGCGAGAACGTGAAGCTGCGGCTGCTGTCCGCGCGTCTTTCGCTGCTGTCGCGCAGCGAGCCGACGCTCAAGTCCGATCTGCATGCCGCCGACGGGTCGCTCGCGCGCTACTTCGATGCGTCGTCCCGCAAAGTGCAGGCCGTGCGCGAGCTCGTGAAGCAGGTCGATCAGGCGTCGCTCGCCGTCGCCGTGCCGAACCTGAACGCGAGCCTCGCCGCCGTCCATCAGTTCAAGCGAGGCGGATGATGACGATTCGTGGACTCATCTGGCTCGCGCTGCTGTTCGCCGTCGCGGTGATCGTCGCGACGGTCGGTGGCTTCAACGGCGGACAGATCCTGCTCGTGATGCCGCCGTATCGCGTGGACATGTCGCTCAACCTGTTCGCGGTGGCGCTCGTCGTGCTGTTCATCGTGCTGTACGCGATCATCCGCGCGGCGCGCGGCGTGTGGAAGATGCCGTCGCGCGTCGCCGCCTACCGCGCGCGCAGCAAGCTCGCGAAGGCGAACGCGTCGCTGCGCGATGCGATCGGGCATCTGTACGCCGGACGCTTCTCGAAGGCCGAGAAGGCCGCGCGCGACGCGCTTTCCGTCGATGCCAACAAGGGCGCGGCCGGTCTCATCGGTGCGAACGCGGCGCATCGTCTGCACGAGTACGCGCGGCGCGACGAATGGCTTACGCAGGTCGGCGGCGCCGAATGGCAGGACGCGCGTCTGATGGCGACCGCCGACATGCGCGCCGATGGCCGCGACGCCGACGGCGCGCTCATCGCGCTGACCGAGATGCAGGCGCAGGGCGGACGACGCATCCACGCGCAGCAGATCGCATTGCGCGCGCAACAGCAGTTGAAGAACTGGAGCGAAGTGCTGAAGCTCGTGCGCATGCTGGAAAAGCGCGAGGCGCTGCATCCGGCGGTCGCGGTGCGGCTGCGTCAGGTGGCGGCGGAAAACCTGCTGCGCGATCGCCGGCACAATCCCGATGCGCTGCTCGAACTGTGGCAGTCGCTGTCGGCGACCGAGCGCCAGTCGCCGCGTCTCGCCGATCTCGCCGCCGAACTGCTGATCGCGCTGGATCGCCGCGCGGAGGCGAAGAAGATCGTCGAGGACGCGCTCGCGCACAACTGGGACGCGCGGCTCTTGCGGCGCTATCCCGATTGCATCGTCGGCGGCGACGCGTTCCCGCTGATCCAGCGCGCCGAAGCGTGGCAGAAGGAGCGCACCGAAGACGCCGACCTGCTGTTCACGCTCGGCCGCCTGTGCCTGCATCAGCAGTTGTGGGGCAAGGCGCAGGCTTTCCTCGAATCGGCGCTCAAGCTCGCCGACAACGAGCCGCTCAAGATCCGCACGCATCGCGCGCTTGCTCGTCTGCATGAACAACTGGGCGACACGGAAAAGGCGGCGGAGCATTATCGCGCTAGCGCGCTGGCGATGAACGTGGTCTGATCCACAAGCCGTCAGGCGCACAAGGAACGGGCCGCATGGGCGAAATGCTCCTGCGGCCCGTTTTTTTGCTGCGCGGCAAAACCACCGTTATTGCGTTGTCTGTACGCCAGCGCACGGCCATGAACGGGACATCATGGTCTAGTTTCCCCTCTACCAAAAAGAGCGATCGCGCCGCGTGTTCGATGCGTAGTCGCGACCGAAACGGAGGCGGAGTGAAACGAGGGCTTCAAAAGCTGATCGGGCTCGCGCTCGTCGTCTTTCTGTTCTGGCCCGATACGTCGCATTATTTCGCGCAGGGCTTCATCACGAACGCGCCATGGACCGGAACCTGGTCGAGCGCGCCGGCCGTCACGTCCGATCCGGGCTTCAACAATCAGACGATTCGCCAGATCGTGCATACGAGCATCGGCGGCACGGCGGCGCGGCTCACGCTTTCCAATCTGTTCGGCGAGAAACCAGTCACGATCGGCGACGTGCGCATCGCGCGCCGCCAGCACGGTGCCCGCACGATCGCGGGCACCGACCGGCAAGTGACCTTCAACGGCCAGTCGTACGTGACGATTCCCGCGGGCGGCTCGGTGCAGAGCGACGCCGTCGCGTTTCAGGTGCCCACGCTCGGCGACATCGCCGTGAGCATGCACATTCCATCGCAGACGCCGCCGAACTCGACCGGCCACATCGACGCGATGCAGGACGTCTATATCGCGCCGGGCGACGTGAGCGCGGATTCGAACTTCGCGGGCGGCGTCGTGAATGCGGCGGGCGGCCAGTCGAACTATTTCCTCACCAATGTCGACGTGATGAACGCCGCCGCGACGGGCGCGGTGGTTGCATTCGGCGCGTCGATCACGGAGGGGACGGCGTCCACGCCCAACACGAACCGGCGCTGGCCGAACCGGCTGGCGGAGCGGCTGAACCGCGCGGGCATGACGGTTGGCGTGCTGAATCAGGGCATCAGCGGCAATGACTTCTTCACCGATGCCTCCGGCCAGGCCGGCCTCACGCGCTTCGCACGCGACGTGCTCGGCCAGGCGAACGTGAAGTGGGTGATCATTTCCGACGATGCGGTGAACAACCTCATCAGCGGCAATCCGCCGAGTGCGCAGCAGCTCATGACCGCGTATCAGCGGCTCGCGCGGCAGGCGGGCGATGCGAAGGTCGGCGTGATCTGCTCGACCCTGACGCCGTTCGAAGGCATGGCCGAATGGACGCCTGCGATCGAAGACACGCGCCAGACCGTGAACGCATTCTTGCGCGGCAGAAGCAGCGGCTGCGATGCCGTGCTCGATCAGGCGCAAGTGCTGGGCGACCCGGCAAGCACGGCCGCGGATGCCGCCTATGCGCGCAGCTACAACAGCGGCGACGACCTGCATCCGAACGACGCGGGCATGCAGGCGATCGCCAATGCCGTCGATCTGACCTGGTTCGCCGCGCTGCCGCCGATCAACGCGCCGAGCGCGTGCGGCCGGCTCACGACGGGAGAGGGTATCGCGATGGGACAGTCGCTCGCGGCGTGCAGCGGCAGTGTGGAGCTGACCTTGCAGGACGATGGCTATCTCGTCGCCGTGCTGAACGGCGAGACGATCTGGTCATCGCATGTGAGCGGCACGCCGGGCGTCGAAATCCGCATGCAGGAGGACGGCAACCTCGCGATGTACGACAGCAACGGCGCGATGGTCTGGCAGACGCGCACCTCGGTTCCGGGCGCCTACGCGACGATCCAGAAGGACGGGCATCTCGTCATCTATTCGCCGCACGGCACGGCGCTGTGGTCGAGCGCGGGATGAGGCGCGCTCGTTACCGAGGAAATCAGTACGTGGGAACAGACGGATCGACCTGACGCGACCACGCGTCGATGCCGCCGTACAGGTTGAAGGTCTTCGTGAAGCCGCGCGATTCCAGGAACATCGCGACCTGCGCGCTGCGTGCGCCGTGATGGCAGATGCAGACGATCTGCGCTTCGTCGTCGAGTTCCTCGCTGCGCGCGGGGATCTCGCGCATCGGGATCGCTACGATGTTGGCCAGTTTCGCCGTCTGGATTTCCCAGGGCTCGCGCACGTCGAGCAGGACGGGAGCGGGGCGCGAGTCATCGGCGAGCCACGCGGCGAGTTCGGGGGCGGTGAGATTTTGCATGGGGCTTCCGGCAGGACGCGCGCGGCCGGTTGCGACCGGCAGCGCGCTTTCGGCTTAGAACTTGAACTGCGAAGGGTGTACCGCGTTCTTCAGCGGCGCGACGAGCGTTTCGAACACATCCGACACGCGGAACTGCTTTTCGTCCACGCGCGTGATGATCTGCGCCTTCATGACCGGCGCCGCGCCGACGAACGCCGCGATGCGCCCGCCGATCTTCAGTTGCTCCAGAAACTGCTGCGGCATGACCGGCAGGCCGCCCGACACGCAGATCACGTCGTAGGGCGCGCCCTGATCCCAGCCGAGCGAGCCGTCGCCGGTGATCACGTCCACGTTCGTCACGCCGTTCGCCGTGAGATTCTGCTTCGCGAAATCGGCGAGTTCCGGCGCGATTTCGACGCTCGTCACGCTGCGCCCGCGATGCGCGAGCAGCGCCGCCATGTAACCCGAGCCCGTGCCGATTTCCAGCACGGTTTCGCCCTTGTGAACCGCGAGTTCCTGCAGGACGCGCGCTTCGACCCTGGGTGCGAGCATGCGCTCGCCGCCGGGCAGCGGAATTTCGAGGTCCGCGAAAGCGATGTTGCGATACGCGGCGGGAACGAAGTTCTCGCGCTTGACGATCGTGAGCAGGTTCAGAACGTCCTGGTCCAGCACTTCCCAGGGACGAATCTGTTGCTCGATCATGTTGAAACGCGCTTGCTCGATGTTCATGTTCTGTGTGCGTGGTGGCGACCGGAGCGCACTGCGTCGCGGCCGGATGCGGGGTCAGAAAACTACGCGATTGTAGCAAAACGGGGGGTTTTCCCGCCCGTTTCGCGCTAATGCGGCAGCCGGATATCGAACTTGAACGTGATGAGCCGCGCGATCAGGATGAAAGCCGTCGAAAAGAGGACGTTGTAGATCGTGTCGACATCGAGCCGCTCCAGCCCGATATAGATCCAGCAGCCCGCGAACGCGCAGACCGCGTACGGGCGCGAGTCGCGCAGGATCAGCGGAATCTCGTTGCAGAGCACGTCGCGCAGTACGCCGCCGAACACGCCCGTGACGACGCCCATCATCGTGGCGGTGAAGGCGGGCATCTGCGCGTCGAGCGCGATCGAGGTGCCCGACACGCTGAAGAGGCCGAGGCCGATCGCATCGGTGATGAGCAGCGCGCGCTGATCGAAGAGGCGCGAGGTCACGCGCAGGAAAAGCGGCGCGAAAATCGCCATCGCGAAGATGAACAGCACGTAATCCTGATGCTCGACCCAGTAGAACGGGCGGCGCGAGAGCAGCACGTCGCGCACCGTGCCGCCGCCGAACGCGGTGACGAGCGCGACGAGAAACGCGCCGACCGCGTCGAGCCGGCGTTTGCGCGCCTCGAGAAGCCCGGAGAAGGCGTACGCGAAAATCGCGAGCGCCTCCATGATGGTGATGGCGAGCGTCAGTCTAGGATGCACTGTCCGGCCCCGGATAAGAATGCTTGCCGTGGCTCTTGTCTTGCGGATGGTTATGATGCCGCGGCGCGCCGCCCGGCTGCAGCAGCACGAGCACCGCGCCCTCACCGCCGTCGTGCGGCCGCGCCTGACAGAACGCAATCACTTCCGACTTCTGCACGAGCCACGCGCGCACCTTGCCCTTGAGCACCGGCTCGCGGCCGATGGAGCCGAGCCCCTTGCCATGGATCACGCGCAGACACCGCAAGCCGCGCTTCACCGATTCACGGATGAATTCCGCGAGCGCCTCGCGCGCTTCCTCGCGCCGCATGCCGTGCAGGTCTAGCTGCGCCTGCACGATCCACGCGCCGCGCCGCAGTTTCCTCACGACTTCCTGGCTGATGCCGGGGCGATGGAACGACAGCGTTTCGTCGATATCGAGCAGGCTTTCGGGATCGTATTCGTCCGAGAGCGCTTCCTGCAGCACGGCTTGCTCGTCGCGGCGGCTTTGCAGGGGCACCGGCGGAGGCGGCACGCGCGTGACGGTCGTGCGCGGCGGCGTCCTGAGCGGCTCGACCGCGCCGATCGAACGGCGGAACTCGTCGGCATCGGCGACGGCTTCGCGCTCGGCGTGCGCCGCCGCGACGCGTTGCACTTCGCGTTTCTCGGCATCGGCTTTCAGCGCGCGCTTCAGCGACGACAGACCTGCGAGGCCGTCGCGCTTCACGGCGGCGGTGACATCGCGCGCGTCGGCCGGCTTCGCATCGACGGACGCGGCCGGACGCGGCGCTTCCTTGCGCCGGACTTTCGGTTCGTTCGGATGGGGGAGGTTCTTCGGCATCGTTCGGCCAGCGGAAGTCGACAGGAATCGGGCGCCGCACGCAACGTCGCGCCCCAATGAAAACGGGCCGACGGCGTGAACCGTGGCCCGTTTCATCTACGCGCCGTCATGAACCGGCGGGGCGCTGCAAAAGCGGGCGATCTCCATTTTACCGGCTCGCCGCGCGTCGCCGCGCCCGGATGACGCCCGATCAGCGGTCTGCTTCGTGGCTCATCGAATGCGGCGTCGGCGTTTCGTCGATGGTTTCGAGGTAGCGCTGCGCGTCGAGCGCGGCCATGCAGCCCGTGCCCGCGCTCGTGATCGCCTGGCGATACACGTGATCCTGCACGTCGCCCGCCGCGAACACGCCGGGGATGCTGGTCGCGGTGGCGTCGCCCGTGGTGCCGCCCTTCGTGATGATGTAGCCGTTCTTCATCTCGAGCTGGTTGATGAAGAGATCGGTGTTCGGCTTGTGGCCGATCGCGACGAACACGCCCTGCAGCGCGATGTCGGTGGTGTTGCCCGATTGTGTGTCCTTGATGCGCAGGCCGGTGACGCCGGATTGGTCGCCGGTGACTTCGTCGAGCACGTGATTCCATTTGATGTCGACGATGCCTTCCTTCTCCTTCGCGAGCAGGCGGTCGATGAGAATCGGCTCGGCGCGGAACTTGTCGCGGCGATGCACGACCGTGACCTTCTTCGCGATGCCCGCGAGATAGATCGCTTCTTCGACTGCGGTATTGCCGCCGCCGATCACCGCGACTTCACCGTTGCGATAGAAGAAGCCGTCGCAGGTCGCGCAGGCCGACACGCCTTTGCCCATGAACGCTTCTTCGGACGGCACGCCGAGATATTGCGCCGATGCGCCCGTCGCGATGATCAGCGAGTCGCAGGTGTACTCGCCCGAATCGCCGATCAGACGGAACGGTCGCTCGTTGAGCTTCGCGGTGTGGATGTGATCGAACACGATCTCGGTGTTGAAGCGGCGCGCATGTTCCTCGAAACGCTGCATCAGTTCCGGGCCCTGCACCCCCGACGGGTCCGCCGGCCAGTTCTCGACGTCCGTGGTGGTCATCAGCTGGCCGCCTTGCGCGAGGCCAGTGATGAGCAGCGGCGACAGGTTCGCGCGCGCGGCGTACACCGCAGCGGAGTAGCCGGCGGGGCCGGAACCGAGAATCAGCACTTTGGCGTGTTTGGGCGAAGACATGATGATGGTCCGTTTTTGATGGTCAGCTCGGAAATACCGACACCGGCGAACGACGCCAGTGGCGTGGCGCGTGGCCGCGAGACTGCGCCGGCGCGCTTCCGATGAACCGTATTTAGGTGCAAAAGGAGGATTATAAAGGCCGCTGGAAAAGCCTTCCGAGTGAACCTTTCAATCGGTTTGATAGGCCCGGCGGGCGGGCCGGGCCGCATGACGAGCGCGTGACGAGTGTTACAGGTTGCAAGAACGAGGCCGTTTTTGCGCCGTTCACCGCAATGCAGCGTTTACAATAGGCCACCGTTCCATGCGGCCCCGGTGCATCGGCGCGCGAGGCTGCAAGCGACACACAGCGACACCGAATCAATGGCCAAAGCTACTTATTCCGCGAGCCCGCAGGCATTGCCGCACCGCATGTCGCGGCTCTTCACCGAGATTCGCTGGATTCTCCAGGTCGCACTCGGACTCTTCCTCGTGATGGCGCTCCTCTCGTACAGCCGCAAGGACCCGAGCTGGACCCACGCGGTGAGCATCGATCACTTCGCGAACTGGGCGGGGCGCGTCGGCGCGTACACGTCGGACATTCTGCTGCTCGTGTTCGGGCTGTCCTCGTACTGGCTGATCGTGCTGCTCGCGCGGCGCATCGTCGCGAACTATCGGCGCATCACGCTGCCGCCCGTCGTCGATGAAGACGCGCCGAAGGATCGAACATGGCTCGCCGAAGCGTTCGCGTTCGTGCTCGTGCTGCTCGCGAGCGACGGCATCGAGGCGCTGCGCATGTGGTCGCTCAAGGTGCAGTTGCCGCGCGCGCCGGGCGGCGTCGTCGGCGACGTGGTCGCGCGGCATGTTTCGCATGCGCTCGGCTTCACGGGCGCCACGCTCTTTCTGCTGATCGCGCTGGCGATCGGCCTGTCGCTGTATTTCCGCTTTTCGTGGCTGTCCGTATGCGAGAAGGTCGGCGACGGCATCCTCAACGCGATCACCGGCGCGCAACTGCGCCGCGAAGCCGGACGTGACCGCAAGCTCGGCGAGGCCGCCGCTTCGAAGCGTGAAGGCAAGGTGGTGCGCTCGCGCGAAAAGAGCGAAGACCACGAGCCGGTGATGATCGTGCCCGCCGCGCCCGCGCCCGCGCGTTCGGAGCGCGCCGAGAAGGAAAAGCAGGTGCCGCTCTTCAAGGACCTGCCGGGCGACTCCACGCTGCCGCCGCTCGCGCTGCTCGATGCGCCGCCGAAGACGCAGGAAACCATCGCTGCGGATACGCTCGAATACACGTCGCGTCTCATCGAGAAGAAGCTGAAGGACTTCGGCGTCGAGGTGAGCGTGGTCGCGGCGTATCCGGGGCCGGTCGTCACGCGCTATGAGATCGAACCGGCGACGGGCGTGAAGGGCAGTCAGATCGTCGGGCTCGCGAAGGATCTCGCGCGCTCGCTGTCGCTCGTGTCGATCCGCGTCGTCGAGACGATTCCGGGCAAGAACTTCATGGCGCTCGAATTGCCGAACCAGCGCCGTCAGACCGTCAAGCTCTCCGAGATTCTCGGCTCCGAGGTCTACGCGGCCGCCGCGTCCAGTCTGACGATGGGCCTCGGCAAGGACATCGGCGGCAATCCGGTCTGCGCCGATCTCGCGAAGATGCCGCATTTGCTGGTCGCCGGTACCACGGGCTCGGGCAAGTCCGTCGGCATCAACGCGATGATTCTCTCGCTGCTCTACAAGGCGAGCGCGGAGCAGGTGCGCCTCATCCTCATCGACCCGAAGATGCTCGAAATGAGCGTCTACGAAGGCATTCCACACCTGTTGTGCCCGGTCGTCACGGACATGCGGCAGGCCGGCCACGCGCTCAACTGGGCGGTCGCGGAAATGGAGCGCCGCTACAAGCTGATGAGCAAGATGGGCGTGCGCAATCTCGCGAGCTTCAACACCAAGATCGACGAAGCGAAGAAGCGCGACGAAAAGATTCCGAACCCGTTCAGCCTCACGCCCGACGAGCCGGAACCGCTCACGCGCCTGCCGCACATCGTCGTCGTGATCGACGAGCTCGCCGACCTGATGATGGTCGTCGGCAAGAAGGTCGAAGAGCTGATCGCGCGCATCGCGCAGAAGGCGCGCGCGGCGGGCATCCACCTGATTCTGGCGACGCAGCGCCCGTCCGTCGACGTGATCACCGGCCTCATCAAGGCGAACGTGCCGACGCGCATGGCGTTCCAGGTGTCGTCGAAGATCGATTCGCGCACGATTCTCGATCAGCAGGGCGCCGAGTCGCTGCTCGGCATGGGCGACATGCTCTATCTGCCGCCGGGCTCCGGCCTGCCGGTGCGCGTGCACGGCGCGTTCGTGTCGGACGAGGAAGTGCATCGCGTTGTCGACAAGCTGAAGGAACACGGCGAGCCGAACTATATCGAGGGCATTCTCGAAGGCGGCCTCGCGGGCGACGGCGACGAAGGCTCGGCGGGCGCGGGCGGAACCGCCGGCGCCGACGGCGAGTCGGACCCCTTGTACGATCAGGCGGTCGAGGTCGTCATCAAGAACCGGCGCGCGTCGATCTCGCTCGTGCAGCGGCATTTGCGCATCGGCTACAACCGCGCGGCGCGCCTGCTCGAACAGATGGAGAACTCGGGGCTCGTGTCGGCGATGTCGTCGAACGGCAACCGCGAAATCCTGACGCCGGCGCGCGACGAGCAATGACGCGCGCCGGGAATCAAAGGGAGAACACAACGATGAAACACCTTACGGGGAACCGCACGCTCAAGGTCTTGAGCGCTGCATTGTTTTCGGCGTCGATGCTGTTTGCATCGCACGCATTCGCGAGCGGCACGGAACAGTTGAAGGCGTTCGTGTCGCAGGTGCGCGCAGCGCGCGGCGACTTCACGCAACAGGAAATCAAGGCGCCCGGCCGCGCGAACAACGGCGCCACCTCGACCACGGTGCCGACCAAGGGCGCGACCTCCAGCGGCACGTTCATGTTCGCGCGGCCGGGCAAGTTCATCTGGTCCTATCAGAAGCCGTATTCGCAAATCCTGCAGGCCGATGGCGACAAGCTCTACGTCTACGACAAGGACCTGAACCAGGTCACGGTGCGCACGCTCGGCGGTTCGCTCGGCGCGAGCCCGGCGGCGATTCTGTTCGGCAGCAACGATCTGGAAAAGAACTTCAATCTGCGTGATGCGGGCGAGAAGGGCGGCATCGACTGGCTCGAACTTACGCCGAAGGCGAAGGACACGCAGTTCGAGACGGTCGGCATCGGCTTCAAGGACGGCAACCTGCAGGCGATGGAACTGCACGACGTGTTCGGCAACGTCACGCTGCTCACGTTCTCGAACATCCAGAAGAACCCGCCGATCAAGAGCGATACCTTCAAGTTCACCGTGCCGAAGGGCGCGGACGTGATCAACGGCTGATCCGCAAAGGGCGCGACGCAAAGCGCCCTTTTTTCATTCGATAGCCGCGTGCGCCGCGGCCATATCCTCGATAAACGCCTCGACGATTTCGCGTTTTGCGTCACGCGCGCCGCTTGCACGCTCCGCGCGCGTGACCATCTGAAACGCGACGCGATAGCGCATCGCCTGCGGATTCAATGGCGCGAGCAGACCGTCCTTCACATACGGCGCGGCGAAATGCTCGGGCAGATAGCCGAGATGCCGTCCCGACAGCACGAGCATCGCGACGGCTTCCATGTTGTCCGCGAGCGCGCCGATATTGCGCGGCGTGAGTTCGCCCGCCTCCGGCAGCGGATAGCTGCGCCACGCCCAGTCATGCTCGAACGCTTGCGTCACGCCGACGCGCCCGGCCTGCGCGAACAACGGATGCTCGTGCCCGCAATACGCGAGCTGGTCCTCCGCGAAGATCTCCGTGTAGTCGAGCGACGGCACGCGATGCCAGAAATATCCGATCGCCATCTGGATGCGCTCGGCCAGCAGCATTTCCTCCAGTTCGCCCGGCGAGCGCACGAGCACCGCGAAGCGCACGGATTCGTCGCGCTGCCGGAACCGCGCGATCGCCTGACTGACGCGCGCATTCGCGCTCACGGGCGTGTTGCCGATCATCCCGAGCGTGAGCGTGCCGACGAGCTTCTTGCCGACGTTGCGCGCGGTCGAATCGAAGGTATCGATGGCCCCGAGCAGCGTCCTGCACGCGTCGACGAACTGTTCGCCGCGCGATGTCAGCGCGAAGCCGCCGCGCCCGCGTTCGCAGAGCCGGTAGCCGAGCCGCGTTTCGAGCGTCGCGAGCTGCGTGCTGATGGTCGATTGCCCGACGTTGAGCGTCGCCTGTGCCGACGAGACGCCGCCCGCATCGGCGATGGCGAGAAACACGCGGATCAGGCGCAGGTCGAGGTCGGAAAGGTGAGTGAACATGGGCGTCGCCGATACATCGATAAATATCGATGTTAAGTTATTTTCATCGCCATTTCATCTTCGCGAAAAAGCGGCTATTAATGGTGTCATCTCAACGCGCACACATCCGACGCCATGAATACATCCTCACTTTTCGCGCCCGCCGAACATTTCGATTCGCACTTTCTCGAACAGCGCGCCGAGCGTCCGCAGCCGCTGTCGGGCAACCAGATGCCGCGCTGCGGCGGCATCACGACGATGATGCGCCTGCCGCACGTGCAGTCGGCTTCAGGGCTGGATGCGTGCTTCGTCGGCGTGCCGTTCGATCTCGGTACGTCCAACCGGACCGGCGCGCGTTTCGGTCCGCGCCAGGTGCGCAGCGAATCCGTGCTGCTGCGCCCCTACAACATGGCGACGCGCGCCGCGCCGTTCGATTCGCTGCGCGTCGCGGATATCGGCGATGTCGCGATCAATCCGTACAACCTGCTCGATTCGATCGACCGCATCGAGCGCGCGTACCGCGAAATCCTCAAGCACGACTGCAAGCCGCTCACGCTCGGCGGCGACCACACCATCGCGTTGCCGATCCTGCGGGCGATTCACGCGAAGCACGGCAAGGTCGGGCTGATTCATATCGATGCCCACGCGGACGTCAACGACACCATGTTCGGCGAGAAGATCGCGCACGGCACGCCGTTCCGTCGCGCGGTGGAGGAGGGCCTGCTCGATTGCTCGCGCGTGGTGCAGATCGGTCTGCGCGGCACGGGCTACGAAGCCGGCGATTTCGACTGGTGCCGCGAGCAGGGCTTTCGCGTCGTGCAGACGGAAGAATGCTGGAACAAGTCGCTCGCGCCGCTAATGGACGAAGTGCGCGCGCAGATGGGCGACGGCCCCGTCTACATCACGTTCGATATCGACGGCATCGATCCGGCGTTCGCGCCGGGCACCGGCACGCCGGAAATCGCCGGATTGACCGTGCCGCAGGCGCTGGAGATCGTGCGCGGGGCGCGCGGGCTGAATATCGTCGGCGCGGATCTGGTGGAAGTCGCGCCGCCCTATGACCCGTTCGGCACGACGGCGCTGCTGGGCGCGAACCTCGCGTTCGAATTGCTGTGCGTGTTGCCGGGCGTCGAGTATCGCGCGGCGAAGTAGGTCACGCGTAAGCGCGACGCCTGCCCGACACGAGCAGCAGATAGCACACCGCGCCGAGCGCGAGTGCGGGCAGCGTCGCGCCGAGATTCGGCAGCCATTGATTGATCGCGTGATACGCCGCGATCCCGATGCCCCACGCGACGAACGCGCTCACGTGCCAGCCGCCCGAATAGCCGTAGCGCCCGTCGGCAGCGCCGAGCGCGGCGGCATCGATGCGGCGCTTCCTCACGATGAAGTGATCCGCCAGCACGACGCCGAAGAGCGGCGCGAACACCGAGCCGATCAGCAACAGGAAGTTCTGATACTTGCCCATCTCGACGGCGAGCGCGACGAGCGTGCATAACGCGCCGAACGCGCACGAGAGCATCGGCACGCTGGCGCGCGCCCAGAACGTTCCCGTCGATACGGCTGCCGAGTGGATATCAGCGAAGGCGTTGTCGATTTCATCGATCAGAATCAGAAATAGCGCGAGGCCGCCGCCAGCCTGCGCGAGCGCGGTCGTGAGGAGCGTATCGCCGCCGCCCGCCGCGAGGCCGTAGATCGCGCCGAGCGCGTAGAACCACACGTTCGCGATGCCGTAGCCGAGCAGCGTGCCGCGAAACGTGCCGCCCGCGCTCTTGCCGAAGCGCGTGTAATCGGCGATCAGCGGCAGCCACGAGAGCGGCATCGCGACGACCAGATCGATGCCCGCCCCGAACGCCATCTCGCCCGTGCCGGCGCGCGACATCAGCGCGCCAATGTCCTGTTTGGCCAGCAGATTCCAGGTGAGCCAGCCCGCGCCGCCGAGCAGGAGCCACACGCCCCACGTACGCAGAAAGCGCCGCACGAACGAGAGCGGGCCGCTGATCGCGAGCAGCGTCGCGAGCGCGCCGAAGATCAGCGTCCAGACGAGCGGCATCGACAAATGGAAGGATTGCTTCGCGAGGGCATCGGCGGAATCGCGCATCACGATGATTTCGAACGAGCCCCAGCCGACGAGCTGGATCGCGTTGAGCACCGCCGGCACCGACGCGCCGCGCACGCCGAGCGTCGGCCGCAGCGACGACATCGCCGCAAGCCCGGTATCCGTGCCGATCACGCCTGCGAGCGCGAGCAGCACGACGCCGATCACCGTGCCGATGACGATGGCCGCGAGCGCGTGCGGCAGCGACAGTCCCGGCACCAGCAGCGCGCCCGCCTGCGCGACCAGAAGGCCGATGCCGAGCGAGAACCACAGCGCGAAGGCATCGCTCGTGCCGAATGCGCGCCGCTCGGGCGGAACCGGCGTGAGCGGCGCGTAGGTCGACGTTTCGCCGTGCGCTGCGGCGTTCGTGGCGTGTTCTTGCCCCATCGGATTGCGTCCTTTATATGGTCAGAGCGTGATTCAACCGGCGCGTGGCCCGCTTCGTGCGAAAGCCGTGCGCCGTCAGGCTGTCATAATGACCCGATTCTGCGGCCGCGCCGCGCTTTTCGGGAAGCGCGAGATTATCGCCGCGATCCACCCAACTGCGTCAACCTGCATCGCACAGCACATGTTCGAAGAAAACCGTGGCACCGTTCCGCTCGCGGAGCGCCTGCGCCCCCGCACCATCGACGACGTGATCGGCCAGAAGCATCTGCTCGGCAAAGCGAAGCCGCTACGCGTCGCGTTCGAATCGGGCGAAGCGCATTCGATGATTCTCTGGGGCCCGCCCGGCGTCGGCAAGACCACGCTCGCGCGTCTCATGGCCGATGCGTTCCACGCGCAGTTCATCTCGCTGTCGGCGGTGCTTTCCGGCGTCAAGGATATCCGCGAGGCGGTGGAAACCGCGCAGATCCATCGCGCGAACGGGCATCAGACGCTCGTGTTCGTCGACGAGGTGCATCGCTTCAACAAGAGTCAGCAGGACGCGTTCTTGCCGCACGTGGAGTCGGGCCTGTTCGTGTTCGTCGGCGCGACGACGGAGAATCCGTCGTTCGAAGTGAACAGCGCGTTGCTGTCCCGCGCGGCGGTCTACGTACTGAAGAGTCTCGATGCCGACGAGCTGAAGGAACTGCTGGAGCGCGCGTCGAAGGAACTCGGCGGCCTCACGTTCACCGACGAAGCCCGCGACGCACTGATCGGCTCCGCCGACGGCGACGGCCGCAAGCTGCTGAACAACCTCGAGATCGTCGCGCGCGCGGCGGCGCAGCAAAAGCAGACGGAGATCGACGGCACGCTGCTCGGCAGTGCCCTCGCGGAGAATCTGCGGCGTTTCGACAAGGGCGGCGACGCGTTCTACGATCAGATCAGCGCGCTGCATAAATCGGTGCGCGGCAGCAATCCGGACGCCGCGCTCTACTGGTTCTGCCGCATGCTCGACGGCGGCGCGGACCCGCGCTACATGGCGCGGCGCATCGTGCGTATGGCGTGGGAGGACATAGGCCTCGCCGATCCGCGCGCCGCGCGCATCACGCTCGACGCCGCCGAGACCTACGAGCGGCTCGGCTCGCCGGAAGGCGAACTGGCGCTCGCGCAGGCGCTCATTTATCTGGCCGTCGCGCCGAAATCGAACGCGGGGTACAACGCGTACAACGAGGCGCGGCGCTTCGTCGGCAAAGATCAGTCGCGCGGCGTGCCGGTGCATCTGCGCAACGCGCCGACCAAACTGATGAAAGAACTCGGCTACGGTCACGAGTATCGTTACGCGCACGACGAGCCGGATGCCTACGCGGCCGGCGAAACCTATCTGCCCGACGGCATGCGCGATCCGCGCTGGTACCAGCCGACGCCGCGCGGGCTCGAAGGCAAGATCGGCGACAAGCTCGCGCGCCTCGCCGAACTCGACGAAGCCTGGCGGCGCGAGCATCGCGACGAGAAGAAGCGATGAAAACCGCGCCGTGCGTTTCGCGCGCGGGCACACTGCGTTTCGCCGGGCGCGTCGCCGATTGCGCCCGGCGCGCAATGACCGTGCGCTAAAATCAGCGTTTCCGATTACTTAACAAAGCAGCCCCCGCCATGCTCGACATCCAAACCCTCCGCAAAGACCTGGACGGCGTTGCGAAGCGCCTCGCCGATCGAGGCTACGCGCTCGACGTCGCCGCCTTTGCCGCGCTCGAAACCGAGCGCCGCGAGATCCAGACCCGCACCGAAGAACTGCAGGCGCGCCGCAACAGCCTGTCGAAACAGATCGGCGCGATGAAGGGGCGCGGCGAGGACACGTCGGCGGTGATGGCGGAAGTGGGCGGCATCGGCGACACGATGAAGGAATCGGCGGCGAAGCTGGACGATGTGCAGAAGCGGCTGTCCGATCTGATGCTGACGGTGCCGAACCTGCCGCACGAAAGCGTGCCGGTCGGCAACGACGAGACGCAGAACGTCGAAGTGCGGCGCTGGGGCACGCCGCGCGCGTTCGACTTCGAAGTCCGCGATCACGTCGATGTCGGCGCGCCGCTCGGCCTCGACTTCGAAACCGGCGCGAAGCTCTCGGGCGCGCGCTTCACGCTGCTGCGCGGACAGATCGCGCGGCTGCATCGCGCGCTCGCGCAGTTCATGATCGACACGCACACGGAACAGCACGGTTATACCGAGGCGTACACGCCGTACATCGTGAATCCGGAGATTCTCTACGGCACGGGCCAGTTGCCCAAGTTCGCCGACGACATGTTCCGCGTCGAAAAGGGCGGCGACGAGAACACGGTCACGCAGTACCTCATTTCGACCTCGGAGATTTCGCTCACGAATACCGTGCGCGACAGCATCCTCGAAGCGGATGCGCTGCCGGTCAAGCTCACCGCGCATTCGCCGTGCTTCCGCTCGGAAGCGGGCTCGTACGGGCGCGATACGCGCGGCCTGATCCGCCAGCATCAATTCGACAAGGTCGAGATGGTGCAGGTCGTGTCGCCGGAGCATTCCTATGCCGCGCTCGACGAGATGGTCGGGCAGGCGGAGACGATTCTGCAGAAGCTGGAACTGCCGTATCGCGTGATCACGCTGTGCACGGGCGACATGGGCTTTTCGGCGGCGAAGACGTTCGATCTCGAAGTGTGGCTGCCGGCGCAGAACACGTATCGCGAGATTTCGAGCTGCTCGAACACCGAGGCGTTCCAGGCGCGTCGCATGCAGGCGCGCTTCCGCAATGCGCAGGGCAAGCCGGAGTTCGTGCATACGCTGAACGGTTCGGGTCTGGCGGTCGGCCGTACGCTCGTCGCGGTGCTGGAGAACTTCCAGAATGCGGACGGCTCGGTGACGATTCCGGCCGTGTTGCGTCCGTATATGCGCGGTGCGGAAAGAATCGAAGTTTCCGCAGTAGTGTGACGTTTATTTTCAAAAAGGGGCTTGGAAAGCACGAAAGGGTTCGATATACTTTCGTTCTTCGTTGAGCAACGACCAGTTCACGAAGACCCGAAAGGGTAGACGGAGAGGTGGCAGAGTGGTCGAATGTACCTGACTCGAAATCAGGCGTACGGTTTTCCCGTACCGTGGGTTCGAATCCCACCCTCTCCGCCAAAATACTGAAACCCCGCATGTCGTGAGACTGCGGGGTTTTGCTTTTGGGCTTCGAGTTTCGGCTTCAATTCGTCGCTCCGCTTCGATGAAGCGGAGCGACAGCGTCAAGTCGTACAACGCGCGATATCGAAGCGCAGTTCCGGCTCCGGCACACCGCCATCGTCGCTCGACGACTGCTGCACCTTCACGATCGATCCATACGCCGAAGGCGTGAGCGTCACGAGCCACGCGTTCGATCCGACCAGCAATTCGGTCGTCCCTTGAGCGCGCCTCGTCTGCGCGGACGGAATCATGCGTTGCAGACAACTCGATATATCCGACGCAGGCCGCGCCGACGAAACGTGGATCACGGGCTTCGACGCGCGCAGCTCGGGATCGCTCGTCGAACTGCAGGCGACGAGGGCGGCGGCGCTCGAAAGTACAGCGGAAATCAAGGCAAATCGATGCAAGGTCATAGCGTTCCGGCAAGTTCGAATTCGCGCCACTAAAACACAAACACGCTTTCATCACAAGGGCGAGCGCCGTTCGCTTCGCGTTCGGTAGAGCGCACACGAAGCGTCGAAATGCAGCGCCCAAGCGGCTCTCCAAGCGGCGACGCCGCTCGGGAGTGCTATCATCGGCCCCATTGTCCTCGCGCGCGGCCTGCCTGAAACACCGGCGAAAGCGCACGCGCGGGCAGCACGCATCCGGCACGAACCCATTCGCATTGCTCAATGGCCATCACGCTCAAGACCCCCGCCGACATCGAAAAGTTGCGCATCTCCGGCCGCATGGCCGCCCAAGTCCTCGCGATGATCGCCGAACACGTCCGTCCGGGCGTCACCACGGATGAACTCGACGCCATCTGCAATCGCTTCATCGTCGACGAACTGAAGGCCATTCCCGCCAACGTCGGCTACATGGGTTTTCCGAAGACGGTCTGCACCTCGGTGAATCATGTCGTGTGCCACGGCATTCCCGGGCCGAAAGAACTGAAGGACGGCGACATCATCAACATCGATGTCGCGATCATCAAGGACGGCTACTACGGCGACACGAGCCGTATGTATTACGCCGGCACGCCGAGCGCCGAAGCGCGCCGCCTCACCGAAACGACCTACGAAGCCATGATCGCGGGCATCCGCGAAGTGCGCCCGGGCGCGACGCTCGGCGATGTCGGCGCGGCCATTCAGAGCGTCGCGCATCGGGAAGGCTTCTCCGTGGTGCGCGAGTACTGCGGCCACGGCATCGGCCGCGTGTATCACGAAGACCCGCAAGTGCTGCACTACGGTCAGCGCGGCGCGGGCCTGCGTCTGAAGCCCGGCCTCGTGTTCACCATCGAGCCGATGATCAACGCGGGCCGCGCGGCCACGCAGCAATCGCGCGACGGCTGGACCGTGACGACCAAGGACCGCTCGCTTTCCGCGCAATGGGAGCACATGGTCGCCGTCACCGATGAAGGCTTCGAGTTGCTCACGCCGTGGCCCGACGGCACGGGCAGTTATGCGGCGCCATGAGCGCGCATTCGCCGCTTTGGGCCGCGTCGTGTGCGCTGTAAAGCACTTTCCCGGATTTATGAATTGACGGGTACGCCCGTTCGGTTGAAGCTATATGAGTGGTCCACGCGCCGGACCGGCCGACAGAGCCGCACGCGCATGAGCCTGAAAGCCAGAGAGAAATAGCCCGCATGAGTCCCTCATTGACCGTCAGCCGCATCGCCGCGCAACAAGGTTTCGTGCTGCGTGAGCTTCGCACGGCATCGCTGCGCGAAGCGCCGTATGCATTCGGCGAGACGTTGGAAGATGCGCTGCTCGTCGAGCCGTCGTCGTTCGACGCAACCGCCGAGCTGCACGCGAATTCCCCCCGGCTCGCGACGTTTCTGCTCTACACGGAAGGTCATCCCTGCGGTCTCGTGCACGCCTACATCGAAGAGGCGCCGAACGCGCGCGCGTTCGTGAGCGCGCTGTGGGTCGCGCCCGCGGTGCGGCATCTGCGCGGCGGCGAGCTGCTCGTGAACGCTGCATCGCAATGGCTCGCGGAGCAGGGCGCCGCCGAAGTGCATGCGTGGATCTCCGAGGAAAACCGCACCGCGATGCGCTTCTACGAGCGCCTTCATTTCGGCCCTACCGGCGATCGCCGCGCAATGCCTTCGCACGAGCAGGAAGCCGAGTCGCTCTACGTGCGCCACATGCACTCCGAACATCACGCCTGACGCACGTAACTTCGAGCTCCGTCCTCGCTTCCCGCGCGCATCCCGTGCGTACGCGCGGCACACGTTCCTCGTTTCCGATCGCCGAAATCGGTCCTAAAAATTATGGCCGTGTGCGACAACGCCTGTAAAATACGCAAAATTTTTGGCCGTTCCTATGTCGCTCAACAAAACGCCCTTCTTTGAACTGCGCAGCGGCTCCGTCGACACGCTTCTCTTCGTCGTCAAGACTCCCGACCTCGACGCCCTGCGTACCGAACTCACGCGGCGCTTCGAAGCGACTCCCGAATTCTTCGCGGGCGACGTCGTCGCCATCGACGTGCGCCGTCTGGCTGATGCCGCGAAGGGCGGCGAAGGCGAGCGCGTGTCGCTCGCGGAACTCGAGACCTTGCTGAAGATCGTACGTATGCGGCCAATCGGCATCGTCGCGCTGCCCGCGCAGACGTGGGCGATCCAATGGGCGAACGAAGGCGGCCTGCCGGTGCTCGAAGCGCGCGACCGGCGCGGCGCGCCGAAGCCCTCCGTCGACGAAGCGAAGCCGAACACCGAAGCCGCCGCCGTGATCGAAGCGGCCGTTGCGAAGGCGCCCGCGCCCGCGGCGCTGCCCGCGCCCGCGACCATCATCGACCGGCCGCTGCGCTCGGGCCAGCAGGTCTACGCGAAGGGCGATCTCATCGTGCTCGGTCTCGTGTCGTATGGGGCCGAGGTGATCGCGGAAGGCAATATCCATATCTATGCGCCGTTGCGTGGCCGCGCGCTCGCGGGCGTGCACGGCAATCTCGACGCGCGGATCTTCTGCACGTGTCTCGAGCCGGAACTCATCTCCATCGCGGGCATCTATCGAACGACCGAGAACCCGCTGCCGGCCGACGTGCTCAGTAAGCCAGTGCAGATCTGGCTGAACGAAGAAAAACTCATGATCGAACCGCTGCGGCTGACCTGACGGGTCGGATCGACTCGCGCGCCCGATGCCCCTGGCGCGCGCTCGGCAGCACCGCGAGCGGACCTATTGACGAACACAAGGTACTTGTATGGCAAAAATCATTGTGGTGACTTCGGGGAAGGGCGGCGTCGGCAAGACGACCACCAGCGCGAGCTTCGCATCGGCGCTCGCATTGCGCGGCCACAAGACGGCCGTGATCGACTTCGACGTCGGTCTGCGCAATCTCGACCTCATCATGGGTTGCGAACGCCGCGTGGTGTACGACCTCATCAACGTCATTCAGGGCGAAGCGAACCTGCATCAGGCGCTCATCAAGGACAAGAAGTGCGAGAACCTCTTCATCCTGCCGGCATCGCAGACGCGCGATAAAGATGCGCTCACGCTCGAAGGCGTCGAGAAGGTCATCAACGAACTGATCAAGATGGACTTCGAGTACATCATCTGCGACTCGCCGGCGGGTATCGAATCCGGCGCGTTGATGGCGATGCACTTCGCCGACGAAGCGCTCATCGTGACGAATCCTGAAGTGTCGTCCGTGCGCGACTCGGATCGCATTCTCGGCATTCTGTCGTCGAAGACCAAGCGCGCGGTCGAAGGCAAGGAGCCGGTGAAGGAGCATCTGCTCATCACGCGCTACAACCCGAAGCGCGTGAGCGAGGGCGAGATGCTGTCGCTCTCGGACATCCAGGAAATCCTGCGCATCGATCTGATCGGCGTGATTCCGGAATCGGAAGCGGTGCTGCATGCATCGAATCAGGGTTTGCCGGCGGTGCATCTGGACGGCACGGATGTCGCCGAATCGTACAAGGACGTGGTGTCGCGCTTCCTCGGAGAAGAAAAGGCGCTGCGCTTCACCGATTATCAGAAGCCAGGTCTGCTGCAACGTATCTTCGGCACCAAGTAAGGGGACGCAATGTCGATTCTTTCGTTTTTGCTGGGCGAGAAAAAAAAGTCCGCTTCGGTCGCGAAGGAACGCTTGCAGTTGATCATTGCGCACGAGCGCGCGGGTGGCAGAGCCGCCGCCGATTATCTGCCGGCGTTGCAACGGGAACTGGTTGCCGTGATTTCGAAGTACGTGAAGATTTCCGATGACGATATTCGAGTCAGCCTCGAACGTCAGGACGACCTCGAAGTGCTTGAAGTGAAGATCGAGATTCCGCAGGCGTAGTAACGAACGTCAGCGCGCGGCGCCGCGTCCGGTCAGGGCCGGGCGCGTGCCGCTGAGAAAAAAGCGAAAGCCAGAATCAGGTGATTCTGGCTTTTTTGTTGTGCGCGCTATCGTTTGCGCGCTCGGCTCGGGCGATGCGCGAGCGCTGTTCGCATCGGTTCGATGCGTCGGCACGGATGATTGCGGGAGCCAGAAAAAAGAACAGGCGCGAGGCTTTCGCCGGGCGCCCAGGAAACGCTCCCGCCAGAAGCAGGAACGGAGAGGAGAAGAGAGCAATTCGCCCAGCAATGACCACCAGCTGCACGAACCGCATTACCTGCTCAGAGTGTCCGTTCCAAGGAAAGTTCAACCACGTTGAAAATTTTTTGTAGGTTCGCTGTGGGAAGCCGGGCGGCCGTCTCAGGCTGTCAGGACTTCGAATGCGAGCACCGCGACAATCGCGCCGACGTTCGCGATGACCGCTTCGAACAGCACGCCGCGCCACGTCGCGGGACGGAATTTCACGGCGAGCAGCAAAGCCGTCACAAGCGCGATGGCCACGATCGCGACCAGATGCGAACTCTCCAGATAAATGCGCATGGCGGCCTCCTTTTTCATTCGCGGCATTACTTTCCGCGCGGCGGTTTTTGTCGAACTTGTTTCGAGTATAGGCAGTGGCATATTTACTGGAAAGCGGACAAAAAAGTCATTTTGCCGCCAGCTTGCCGACTGCCATCGAGTGTTAATTTAAATACTCGTTGATTCACGGAATTTTCTTTCTAGACTAGGTACAAACCCCGTATGTGCGCGAGCCAGCCCGGCAGCGCGCCGAACCGCAGGCTCGTGGAGCATTCGCCAATGACTTCCCCGACGACACGTTCTCTCGAAGTCGATTTCTTTCGAGGAATCGTGCTGCTCATTATCGCGGTCGACCATATAACGGGAAGTGTGCTTTCGCGCTTTACGCTGCATCAATACGCATTCTGTGATTCCGCTGAGGTATTCGTGTTTCTCGGAGGTTATGCGTCGGCGGCGGCTTTTACGGCGCTTGCGACTCGCCGTAGCGATTCAGCCGCTCGCCGACGCTTTTTCAAACGCAGTTGGGAAATCTATCGCGCGTACCTGTTCACGGCGTTCCTGATGCTGATCGGCGGCGCGCTTTTGATGGCCCTGAAGGTCGACACGCCGATGGTCCAGTACACCGAATGGCCGAATTTCCTCGAGCGTCCGTTCGGCCTGACCGTCGATATCGCGTTGCTGCGTCAGCAGCCGTATCTGTCCGCCGTGCTGCCGATGTATTCCGTGTTCGCGCTCGCCGTGCCGGTGATAGTGCCGCTCGCGCAGAAGAAGCCTGTCGTCGCGATGTTCGGCAGCCTGCTCGTGTGGCTCGCCGCCATGCCGCTCCTGCGCTTCCTGCCGGGCACCTACGGCGAGGCGTGGTCGTTCAATCCGTTCGCCTGGCAGCTGATGTTCATGACCGGCATACTGGCGCGCGTCCAGCCGATCAGCGGCGAATTCCACGCGGGCAGGATCGCGCGCTGGCTGACCGCGGGCGCCATCGGCGTCGCGCTCACGTTCGCGTTCTACAAGCTTTTCCTCGAAACCCAGGCGCCGCCGGGATACATGAAGCAGAACCTCGCGACGCTGCGCATCGTCAGCTTTGCGGCGATCGCCTGGGTCGTCGCGCGCGGCGTCCATGCAGGATGGGTCGGCCAGCTCGCGCGCAAGCTGCCGGGCATCGTGACGATCGGGCAGCAGGGGCTCGTGTGCTTCATCGCGGGAACGTGCGTGTCGCTCGTGCTGGATTCCGCGCTGCGCGCGATGGGCGTGCTCGGCCTCGGCCGCTATCCGTCGCACTGGATTCTGGGGCTTATCGCGGATGGCATCGCGATCGCCACCCTGCTGTGGCTCGCGCGCTTCTGGGCCAACCGCAAGGCCACCAAAGCAGCGCGCGCGAAGGGCGTCGAGCGGCAGACTCCGCCGCCGCGGTTGCCCGTCATCGAAACACGTCCGGTGCCGGTGCACGCCGCCAGTCGGCGCGAGCGCTGAATACTACTCCAGCGTGATGTTGCGCGTCTCGCGCATGCACAGCACGGCGATCAGGCTCACCGCCGCCGCCGCCGACACATAGCCGCCCACCCACGTCAGCCCGCCGCGATTCGCGAGCAGTTGCGCGATATACGGCGCCACCGACGCGCCCAGAATCCCGCCGAGGTTGTACGCGACCCCCGCGCCCGTGTAACGCACGTTGGTCGGGAACAGTTCGGGCAGCAGCGCGCCCATCGGTGCGAACGTGACGCCCATCAGAAACAGTTCGATGGTGAGGAACAGCGCGACCTTGATCGTGTCGCCGCTGCCGAGGAGCGGGGCCATCGCGAAGCCGGAGAGGATCGCGAGCAGGCAGCCGACCATCAGCACCGGCTTGCGGCCGAAGCGGTCGCTCGCGATCGCGGAGATCGGCGTGGCGATCGCCATGAACAGCACCGCGAAGCACAGCAGGCCGAGGAACGTCTCGCGCGCGAAATGCAGCTTGGCGACGCCGTAGGACAGCGAGAAGACCGTCGAGATGTAGAAGAGCGTGTAGCAGACGACCATCGCGAACGCGCCGAGCAGTGTCGGCACGAGATGGCTGCCGAGCAGCGTCGCGATCGGCACCTTCACGCGTTCGTGCCGTTCGACGGCCGTGCGGAACGCCGGCGTCTCCGCGATCTTCAGGCGCACGTAAAGCCCAAGCGCGACGAGCACCGCGCTCACGAGGAACGGCACGCGCCAGCCCCAGCTGCGAAACTGCTCGTCCGAGAGCGAAAGCGCGAGCCCGAAGAAGAGGCCGTTCGACGCGAGGAAGCCGATCGACGGCCCGAGCTGCGGAAACATGCCGAACAGACCGCGCTTGCCCTGCGGCGCGTATTCGGTCGCGAGCAGCGCCGCGCCGCCCCATTCGCCGCCGAGCCCGATGCCTTGCCCGAAGCGCAGCACGCACAGCAGGATCGGCGCGAGGCTGCCGATCGAATCGTAGCCCGGCACGAAGCCGATGAGCGTGGTCGACACGCCCATCACCAGCAGCGAGGCGACGAGCGTCGACTTGCGGCCGATACGGTCGCCGAAGTGGCCGAACAGAAACGAGCCGATCGGGCGCGCGAAGAACGCGATGCCGAACGTGACGAAAGCGGAAAGCGCCTGCGCGGCGGGCGAGTCGTGCGGAAAGAACACCGGACCGATGACGAGCGCGGCGGCGGTTGCATAGACATAGAAGTCGTAGAACTCGATCGCGGTGCCGATGAAGCTCGCGAAGATCACGCGAGACGCGCTTTGAGATCCGTCGCCGGGCTTGGCGGCGGAAAGCGAGGATGAGGACATAGGGTCTCCGTTGTCGTGTTGTGCGCGTCAGCTTTTTGTAGGGATTGCGATGCAATGGCAGGCATGCCAGAAGTCGACGGCGCGTGCGAGTAGCGCGCGATGTCGCGGCGCAGTGGGCTGCGCACGAGGCCTCTCGCGCGACGCGCGGGGTGAGCGCACGGCGAAGGCCGCGCCGGAAGCGGGTCCGGCAGGGGTGTCGAAAATTATAACGAGCGTGCCGGACGAGCGCCAATCAATCGATGGTCGTGGCTTGCGGCGAATGCGAGGTTTGCAACTGGAACTGGCCGTTGTCGTTGAACATCCAGCCTTCGAAAAGCTCCAGTTGGCCCTTGCCGTTCAGGAGCTTTGCGGGCGGTGCGGGCAATGGCGACGCGCGGCGCAGCGAGGCGAGCGCGGTGGCTTCGGCTTCGTCATCGCCATTGGTGCGATACACCGACGATTCGACGAGCCGTCCGCCACGGTCCACCGTGAACGAGACCAGCACGAACGAGCGCAGCATGGCCTGCGGCGTGCCTTTGAGCACGAGCGACGGATTACGTTCGAAGATACGTTGGGCGATGCGCGTCTTGTATTCGTCGAGCGTCGGACCGGCGACGGTAGGCGCGGCGGTGCGCGCGGCCACGACGCTCGGCGGCGGCGTGATCGTGCAGGCGCTCATCGCGAGCGCGCCGACGATCGCGATGAGGATGAGGCTGAAACGTGACGCGGACATCGCAGGCATCGATGAAGATGGCGTTACTTCAATAGTAGTCGCTGCAAAGGCAGCGAAGCGGAGAAAACGTGTGGTCGCGCGCGTTCGGGCGCGGCGCTTGCTCACGATCCTTGCATTCAAAAGCACCGAGGGAGGAAGCCATGAGCAACGAGACGAATCATCCGGAAGGCGAGCAGCCTGTCGAGCACAGCGACAACGAGAAGAGCAAGCTGCCTGAGCGCGACGACGAAAACCGCAAGCAAGGTCCGAACGACAGGCCGGGCAAGCAATCGGGCGAGGGCGAAGCGCCGGTCGGCTGAGTCCCGCCGCACGCGTGCGGCGGGGGCGCGGCAGTGCTAAGGTAGCAGGGGGATGTCCCCGTCTATTTTCGGGAGAACGCCATGTCACGCAAGTCACATCCGGTGCCGTCAGGTGCGCCCGCGCGGCAACAGCAACCGGCTTCCGCCGCGCATCCGAAGAGCGAATCGAAACGTGCCGCGCCCAAGCAGGACGCGGCACGCGCGGAGCCGGTTCCGCACGTCCGCCCGCCCGTCAGATCCGATGACAATTGATGTCAGTCAAAGTCAGTCGGTATAGGGTTTGACGAGTTCGGCGCAGCGTATCGGCGCGGTCGCCCGGACCGTGCCGGTTTCGGCTGCGCGTGTTTCCACGCAGCGATAGACACTATTGGTTTTCTGAAGCACATAGGTGTCTTCGGGCAAGCCTGAACTGCGCGCGGCGACGCTCGTCACCGCGACGATTCCATATCCGTTCTGAATCAGGTCGAAGAGGGTCGCTTCGGTCGCGCGCCATTGCGCGTTGGACTGAGGCTGGGCATGCGCCGACAGGCTTACGGCGGCGACGCAGCCGAAGAGGATGGGCAGGATGCGGCCTGACTTCATGGGCGATTCTCCGCGTTTGTTATCGATGAGGCCGTTAGATGGCGAGATGGCCGGTGTGTTCACAGCGATTTTCATCGAAACGCGCGTTCGACTGGGCGACGGACGAAAAAATGGCCTCGATTGCAACGAGGCCCAAGTCCAACCTTACCCATTGAAGGCCTCCGACGCACGAGAATGGGGAAACTCGGGAAGGAGGCAGGGCGACGATACTTGGCTCTCGATGCGTTGCATACGCGTATTGTCCGAATTTGCGGGGGAACGGTATGGTGTGGTTGCTGCTCGACGATATTTGTCAGGATATCGAAGTGAGGAAGAGGACTTCGCGCCGAGCACTCTCTCGCGCATTCCGTGGCGCGCAAAGTGGCAGCGGTATGTCGGTGCTAGGGTTCGTCGCGTTGATCACCCGTCACGTTCCCGACGACATTCGCGCCATGATGGAGGCGATCGATGGAACCGTCGAGATTGACGAATACCGATAGGCGGCGCGTTGTCGGCCGTTCTCTGACCCCTGGCGCGGTGCGCGCCGTGCAGATCAGGGCGTTACGGACAAGCGGGCATAGGAGGGCTGGCGGAGGCGGTGAGATTCGAACTCACGGAAGGATCGCTCCTTCGCCGGTTTTCAAGACCGGTGCCTTAAACCGCTCGGCCACACCTCCAGCAAGGCGCGTATTGTAGCGCAACTCCTCGGCGGGCAGAAGTTCAGCCTTCCAGCGATTTCGTCGCCCTCAGCGCAGGAAAAAGACGCATCCACAAAAGCGCGACGACGATCGTGCCAATCCCGCCGATCAGCACCGCCGGGACCGCGCCGAACAATCCCGCCGTCATCCCCGATTCGAACTCGCCGAGCTGATTCGACGTCCCGATGAAGAGCGAATTGATCGCCCCGACGCGTCCGCGCATCTCATCGGGGGTCTGCAACTGCACGAGCGACATCCGCACGACCACGCTGATCACATCCGACGCCCCCAACGTCGCGAGCGCGACCAGCGACACATAGATATTGCGCGACAGCCCGAACACGATCGTCGCGATGCCGAATGCGATCACGCCGCCGAACAACGCCGTGCCAGCACGCTGCCGCAACGGAAAATGCGCAAGCCAGATCGATCCGGCGAGCGCGCCAGCGGCAGGCGCCGCGCGCAGAATCCCGAGTCCCCACGGTCCCGTGTGCAGGATGTCGCGCGCATAGACAGGCAAGAGCGCGGTCGCGCCGCCGAGCAGCACCGCGAAGAGATCGAGCGACAGCGCGCCGAGGATCACCGGCTTGCTGCGAATGAAGCCGATGCCCGAAAACAGCGCCCGGAACGACAACGGCGCGCGCATGCGGACGGCTTCATCGATTTTGATGCCGACCACCGCGCACGCCGCGACGAAAAACGCGACGGTCACCGCGCCGTACACCGTCAGCGCGCCGAGCCCGTAGAGCACGCCGCCCATCGCGGGGCCGAGAATCTGCGCGGTCTGGTTCGCGGACGTCGACCACGCGCTCGCATGCTGCAACTGGTTTCGCGCGACGAGATTGGGCAGCAGCGCCGCCATCGACGGCGATTCGAACGCGCGCGCCGCGCCCGTCACGGCGGCGATCGCGTAAATGGGCGCGACATCGTGCCAGCCCTGCCATGCGCCGAGACAAAGCACCAGCGCGGCGATGCCTTCGATCGACTGGCACACATACGCGATCGTGCGCCTGTCGTAACGATCCGCGACGTGCCCGACGACGAGCGTCAGCACGAACATCGGCACGAACTGCGCGAGCCCGACGAGACCGAGCGCGTACGCGCTATGCGTGATCGAATAGACCTGCCATCCGATCGCGACCGACATCATCTGAAACGCCACCGACGACATCACCCGCGCGGTCCAGAACAGCGCAAACGGGCGATGCCGCATCACCGAGTCCGGCGCCATCGTCGGTGCGCTCAATTTTGCGGGTCCTTCAAGAACAGCTCCTGCAGATCGTTGAGAAAGCGCTGCCCGAGCTCGGTCGGCGCGATGCGTTCGATGTCGCGCGTGATGAGGCCGCGCTTCTCCGCTTCGACGAGCGCGGGCTCGATCGCCGACAGCGCGAGCCCCGTGCGCTCGATGAACGAATGCACCGGAAAGCCTTCGACGAGCCGCAGCGTATTCAGCATGAATTCGAACGGCAGATCGCGCGGGCCGACTTCGCGTTCTTCCTGAATCGCGGTTTCGGCGGGTGAGAGCGCGTGGTCCATGTAGCTCGCCGGATGCTTGAAGCGCGCCTGCCGCAGGATCTTGGAAGGAAACGACAGCTTCGTATGCGCGCCCGCGCCGATGCCGAGGTAATCGCCGAAACGCCAGTAATTGAGGTTGTGCCGGCTCTGGCGATGCGGCTTCGCATACGCCGACACTTCATAGCGCGCGTAGCCCGCATCGCGCGTGCGCTCGTGAATCCAGTCCTGCATGTCGGCGGAGGCGTCGTCGTCGGGCAGGGCGGGCGGGTACTTGGCGAAGACCGTGTTCGGCTCCATCGTCAGGTGATACAGCGACAGATGCGGCGGCGCGAAGGAAATCGCCGTATCGATGTCATGCCTGCACTCGTCGAGCGACTGCTGCGGCAGCGCGAACATCAGATCGAGATTGAAGTTGTCGAAGTGTTTCGCGGCGATCTCGACGGCTTTACGTGCCTGCGTCGCATCGTGAATGCGGCCGAGTGCCTTCAGATGCGCTTCGTTGAAGCTCTGAATGCCGATCGACAAGCGGTTCACCCCGCTCGCGCGGAACGACGCGAACTTCGCGGCCTCAAACGTGCCGGGGTTGGCTTCGAGCGTGATTTCGGCGTCGGCGTCGATGGGCAGCAACGCGCGCGCATCGGAAAGAAGCCGGTCGAGGCCTTTCGCCGACAACAGCGACGGCGTGCCGCCGCCTATGAAGATGGTATGCACCTGCCGTCCCCACACGAGCGGCAACGCGCTTTCGAGATCGGCGCGCAAGGCGTCGAGATAGCGTTCCTCGGGGAACGTATCGTCCTTCCATTCGTGCGAGTTGAAGTCGCAGTACGGACACTTGCGCACGCACCACGGGAAATGCACGTACAGCGCGAGCGGCGGCAGCGACGTCAGCCGGATACTCCCCGGCGACGTGAAAGCCTGCACGACGTTGATGGTCTTCGGTCCGGCGCTCACGCAAGTTCCTTCAGTCGTTGCAGCAGATCACGCAGCGCGAGCGCGCGATGACTCAGCGCATTCTTGCGCGCGGGATCGAGCTCGGCGGCGCTCGCGTTGAGTGTCGGCAGGAAAAAGTGCGGGTCGTAGCCGAAGCCGTTCGCGCCGCGCGGCGCATCGATCACTTCGCCGTGCCAGCGGCCTTCCGCGATGAGCGGCTCGGGATCGTCCGCGTGACGCACCAGCACGAGCACGCAGAAGTAATACGCACGGCGATCGGTCTCGCCGGCGAGATCGGCGACGAGGCGCGCATTGTTGGCCGCGTCGCTCTTTTCGCCGCCGTTCATCGACGCATAGCGCGCCGAATACACGCCCGGCGCGCCATTCAACGCGCGCACGCACAGGCCGGAATCGTCGGCGAGCGCGGGCAGGCCGGTGAGCGCCGACGCGTGCCGCGCCTTCGCCAGCGCGTTCTCGACGAAAGTCGCGTGCGGCTCGGGCGCTTCGGGCACGCCGAGCTCGCCCTGCGCGATCAGTTCGATGCCCGCCGCATCCAGCAGCGACGCGAATTCGCGCAGCTTGCCCGCATTGTTCGATGCGAGCACGACGCGGCCCAACTCCGTTGCTTCAGACACCTTTGATCTCCAGCGCTTCCTTCTGCTTCAGAATCAGCGCCTTGATGCCGCTGTCGGCGAGCGCGATCAGCTCGTTCATTTCCTCGCGCGAAAACGGCGCGCCTTCCGCCGTGCCCTGCACTTCGACGAAGCCGCCCGCGCCCGTCATCACGACGTTCATGTCGGTGTCGCATTGCGAGTCTTCGTCGTAGTCGAGATCGAGCACGGGCGAGCCCTCGAAGACGCCGACCGAGATCGCCGCGACGAAGTCCTTCACCGGCGTCTTCGCGATCTTGCCCGCCGCGAGCAGTTTGCCGACTGCATCGTGCGCGGCGACGAATGCGCCCGTGATGCTCGCCGTGCGCGTGCCGCCGTCCGCCTGGATCACGTCGCAATCGATATGCAGCGTGCGCGCGCCGAGCGCGTTGAGATCGAATACCGAGCGCAGCGCGCGGCCGATCAGGCGCTGGATCTCCTGCGTGCGGCCGGTCTGCTTGCCGCGCGCGGCTTCGCGGTCGCTGCGCGTGTGCGTCGCGCGCGGCAGCATGCCGTATTCCGCGGTGAGCCAGCCTTGCTCGCGTCCGCGCAGGAATTCCGGCACGCGCTCGGCGACGCTCGCCGTGCAGATCACCTTGGTATCGCCGAATTCGACGAGCACCGAGCCTTCCGCATGCTTCGTGTAATTGCGCGTGATACGCACCTCGCGCAGTTGATTCGCGCGGCGGCCGCTCGGGCGCGGGGGAGAAGATTTCAGCAGGGGAGAGTCGGTCATGGACGTTGAAAACTGGAAGTGGACGGGCAAACCCCGCGGAATGGAGCGATTTTATCGTCAATCACCCGCCGGCGTTGCGCGCATGGCACGCGCCGGAGCAAGCCGTATCGGCGGGCTTCCCGTCAAAAATGGGATAATGCGGATTCCTCGCCCGGCGGCCAGACGCGTGCCACTCCCAACGCACTTCGAGAGCGCCGGGCGCTTCGTATCGAAACGGCCTTCGCAACGAAGGTTTCAATCGCGAGACGTACCATGATCTACAGCATGACAGGCTATGCCAGCGCGACGCGCGAAGTCGTCGCGGATGGCGCCGGACCCAATGGCGCGGGCGGTTCGGGCGTCGGTGTATCGGTGGAATTGCGCACGGTGAATTCGCGCTTTCTCGACCTGAATTTCCGCATGCCCGAAGACGTGCGCGCAAGCGAGCCGCAATTGCGCGAAATGCTGATGAACAAGCTCTCGCGCGGCAAGGTCGATATCCGCATCAACCTGAATCGCGTCGAGCAGACGGCGAATGCGGGCGCGCTCAATCGCGAAGCGCTCACGCAACTCGCCGCGCTCGAGCGCGCCGTGCTCGACGTCTTCCCCGACTCCGAACGCATGCGTACCGGCGAAATCCTGCGCTGGCCCGGCGTGCTCGCGGAAAGCGCGGTGTCGCAGGAAACGCTGCGCGAAGCCGTGCTCGCATGCGGCAAGCAGGCCATTGCCGATCTCATCGAAGTGCGCGCGCGTGAAGGCGCGGCGCTCGGCCGCGTGCTCATCGAGAACGTGACGGAGATGGAAGCGATCGTCGCGCGCATCACGCCGCTCGTGCCGGAACTGATCGCGAAGCATCAGCAGAAGATCGTCGAGCGTCTGCACGACGCGCTCGGCATCGCGACCTCCGAAGGCGCCACGGCCACCAGCGTGCCGCGCGAGGAGATCGCCGAACGCATCCGTCAGGAAGTGACGATGTACGGCATCCGCATCGACATCGCGGAAGAGTTGCAGCGCCTCACCGCGCATCTCTCCGAAACGCGTCACGTGCTGCAGAAGGGCGGCAAGGTCGGCAAGCGGCTCGACTTCATGATGCAGGAGCTCAACCGCGAAGCGAACACGCTCGGCTCGAAGGCAGCCGCGAAGGAACTCGCCGATGCATCGATGACGCTCAAGCTGCTCATCGAACAGATGCGCGAGCAAGTACAGAATCTGGAGTAACGCAACATCATGCCGAACACTACGCACCGCTCGCATAGCCACTACACGGGCATCTATCCGGGTAACCTGTTCATGGTGGTCGCGCCTTCGGGCGCGGGCAAGTCCACGCTCGTGAACGCGCTGCTCGCCGAGGACAAGGACATTCTCCTGTCGGTTTCGTACACGACGCGTGAAGCGCGTTCGAAGGAAACCAACGGCGTGCAGTATCACTTCGTGTCCGTCGATGAATTCATGGAGCGGCGCGAAAAGGGCGAGTTTCTCGAAAGCGCCGAAGTGCACGGCAACTACTACGCCACCTCGAAGCTGTGGATCGCGGACCAGATGAAGCAGGGCCACGACGTGCTGCTCGAAATCGACTGGCAAGGCGCGCAGCAGGTGAAGAAGCAGTTCCGCAACGCGGTGGAGATTTTCATTCTGCCGCCGTCGCTCGATGCGCTCGAAGACCGCCTCAAGAAACGCGGCCAGGATTCCGAAAAAGTGATCGTGCGGCGTCTGCTCGCGGCGGGTAGCGAGATGGCGCATGCGTCGGAAGCGGAGTATGTCGTGATCAACGAGAACTTCGATCGCGCGCTCAACGAACTGCGCTGTCTCGTCGCCGCGACGCGCCTGCGCTTCACGTCGCAATACGCCCGCAATACGCAGCTTTTCGTGGACCTCGGCATTCATTCCACGCCGCAGGTCTGACGGAGTGCAGTGGCCGGGTCGTACGGTCACATAAGGTAGAATAAAACCCATATTGAGAAGGAAGCAAACATGGCCCGCATCACTGTCGAAGACTGCCTGAAACAAATCCCGAATCGCTTCGAGCTCGCGCTCGCGGCAACCTATCGCGCGCGTCAGCTCGCACAAGGCCATACGCCGAAGATCGAGAGCCGCGACAAGCCGACCGTCGTCGCGCTGCGCGAGATCGCCGCGGGCCAGGTTGGCATCGAAATGTTGAAGAAGGTGCCCGTTTAAGGGCAACAGCTTTACCCGTCAATTCCCGCAACCGACGACCACGCGCGTCACACCACCACGGAGGCGAAGATGAGTCAGACACCATTGCCCATCTCCGCCGCCGTGGATCCGGACCTCGAAATCGATCAGGATTCGATGCTCGATGCGGACAAGCCGCATGCGGCGCGCAAGTACATCGACGCGGTCCTCGAACAGTCCTTCCGCCATCTGTTCGGGCCGACCGCCACGCCGGAGCAGCCGCGCAAGCACGACGTCGTTTCCATCGCGAAACTGACCAACGGCCTCGCGAACTACATCACTCCGGAAGAGATCAAGGAAGTCAAGGCGGCGTTCCACTTCAGCGACGAAGCGCACCTCGGGCAGTATCGCCAGAGCGGTGAGCCGTACATCACGCATCCCGTCGCGGTCGCGGAAATCTGCGCGGGCTGGAAGCTCGACGCGCAATCGATCATGGCGGCCCTGCTGCACGACGTGATCGAAGATCAGGGCGTCACCAAGACCGAGATCGCGGAGCGCTTCGGCGCGAAGGTCGCGGAACTGGTCGACGGCTTGTCCAAGCTGGACAAGATGGAATTCCGCAATCGCGAGGAAGCGCAGGCGGAGAACTTCCGCAAGATGCTGCTCGCGATGGCGCGCGACGTGCGCGTCATTCTCGTCAAGCTCGCCGACCGGCTGCACAACATGCGCACGCTCGGCGCGGTGCCGCCGGAGAAACGCCGGCGCGTGGCGCGCGAGACGCTGGACATCTACGCGCCGATCGCGCATCGGCTCGGTCTGAACAATACGTATCGCGAGCTGCAGGATCTTTCGTTCGCGAACTTCAATCCGAACCGCTACGCCACGCTCGAAAAGGCCGTGAAGGCCGCGCGCGGGAATCGGCGTGAAGTAGTCGGCAAGATTCTCGAAGCGGTGCAGCGCACCATCGCGGACGCGAAGATCAACGCGGAAGTCACCGGCCGCGAGAAGACGATCTACAGCATCTACAAGAAGATGCGCGACAAGCAGTTGTCGTTTTCGCAGGTGCTCGATGTCTACGGCTTTCGCGTGGTCGTCGAAAGCGCGCTCGAGTGCTATACGTGCATCGGCGCGCTGCACGCGCTCTACAAGCCGGTGCCGGGCAAGTTCAAGGACTACATCGCCATACCCAAGGTGAATGGCTATCAGTCGTTGCACACCACGCTGGTCGGCCCGTTCGGCGCGCCGATCGAGTTCCAGATCCGCACCCGCAAGATGCACGAGATCGCCGAGGCGGGCGTCGCGGCGCACTGGCTCTACAAGAACGGCGGCGCAGATCTGAACGACGTGCAGAAGCGCGCGCATCAGTGGCTCAAGTCGCTGCTGGACATTCAGAGCGAAGCGGGCGATTCGAGCGAATTCCTCGAGCACGTCAAGATCGACCTGTTCCCGGACGCGGTCTATGTATTCACGCCGAAGTCGAAGATCATGCCGCTGCCGCGCGGCGCGACCGCGCTCGACTTCGCGTATTCGATCCACAGCGACCTCGGCAATCAGTGCGTCGCGGTGAAGATCAACAACGAGCTCCTGCCGTTGCGCACGGAGCTGAAGAGCGGCGATATCGTCGAAGTGATCACCGCGCCGTACTCGAAGCCGAATCCCGCGTGGCTCGGCTTCGTGCGTACCGGCAAGGCCCGCTCGGCGATCCGTCACTATCTCAAGACGATGCGCCTGAACGAGTCCGTCCAGCTGGGCGAGCGGCTCGTCGATCAGAGTCTCAAGGGCTACGGCCTCGCGCTGTCGGACGTCACGCCGGAAGTGTGGGAAAGGCTCGTGCAGTGGACCGGCAACAAGACGCGCCAGGAAATCTTCGCGGACATCGGCCTCGGCCGGCGCGTGGCGGCGGTGATGGCCAAGCGCATCGAAGTGCTGATGAACGGCATCGCCGACGACGAAGATCATCCGCATCGCGAGCATCACAACACCAATACCGCGCCGCCTGTCGTCATCACCGGCACGGAAGGCATGTCGGTGCAATTGTCGCCGTGCTGCCGCCCGATTCCCGGCGACGACATCATGGGCTACATCGGCATCGGGCTCGGCATGGCGATCCACACGACCGAATGCCGCGTCGCGCAACGGATTCACCGGCGCGATCCGGGCCGCTGGATCGACGTCGCCTGGGCGCCGCAGCCGGGGCGTCTGTTCGATGTCGCCGTCAAGGTGCTCGTGAAGAACACGAAGGGCGTGTTCGCGCGTGTCGCGGCCGACATCACGTCGGCGGACGCGAACATCGTGCACATCGCGATGGACGAGGACGTGTCGCAGGAAGCGAAGATGCTGCGCTTCGTGATCCAGGTCAGCGACCGCGTGCATCTGGCGAACGTCATGCGCCGTGTGCGCACCAATCCGGATGTGATGCGCATCGCGCGCGAGCGTCCCAGCGACGAACCGCATCACCGCAATCAGGACGGCGGCATGCGCATCGACCGCGAGCGCGCCGACTACTGACGCGGCGCGGGTATGCGGCATGCATGCCTGTCGTCATTCGACGAACAGGAGAGAGCGCCGCAATGAACACTTCCGATCTCGAAGGCTCCACGCTCGACTATTGGGTCGCGCGCGGGCTGCACGAATTCATCCGCGAGATTCACTTCACCGATAGCGGCGAGACGCTCTCGATACGCGGCAACGACCGCGGCAAGCCGTGGGACGGGCGCTTCCTGCCGTCGACGTCGTGGGAAGCGGCGTCGGTCGTGCTGGAGCGCGCCTGCCGGCTCGAGATGCACGATCACGGGCGTGGTGAGGTGATCTGCACCGTCACCTTCGGCAAGGACGGGCAACCGGTCGAAGGGCGCGGACCGTCGCTGCGCATTGCCTTGCTGCGCGCGTTCGTGCGGCATGCGTTCGGCGATGCTGTCGAGGATGAAGTTCTGCGCCGTCCACAATCGCTGCTCGGCGCGCGCGCGGAGGCGATCGGCGAGTCGAGCGCGGTGGCGTCGGTGGAAGACGTGCCATCGCCTGATAAGCACATCGGCGATATCGGCTCGGCGCCGCGTTGATCGCTGCGCGCGTGAGCGGCGCGGCAAACAAAAAGGGCCTTCCGTATGGAAGGCCCTTCAAAAGATGGCGCGGCTGGCAGGATTCGAACCCACGACCCCTTGGTTCGTAGCCAAGTACTCTATCCAACTGAGCTACAGCCGCACGCAAAACGGTACTGCTTGTACTTCGCTGCGCTATGGTTAGCGCTTGATGCTTTCAGCGGGCGAAAACATCAGAATAAGTGGCGCGGCTGGCAGGATTCGAACCCACGACCCCTTGGTTCGTAGCCAAGTACTCTATCCAACTGAGCTACAGCCGCACGCAGAAGCGGAATTATAGCCAAGCCTGTTCCGAAAAGGAAGGGGTTTCGGCCAAATTATCGGTTTTCCTTCGACGATTCGCTCGGCGGGAAGGGCACGAGGCGTGGTAAGTTGTTGTTTCGAAAGCAGCTCACTCCCGGAAATCGACAGCGTATCGCACCATGAACAAGGCATTTGTCAAAGAGTCGGACGACGCCGACGACGACCTCGAACTCGGCCATCCCGATGTTCCGGCGGGCACGAAGAATTACATCACGCCCGCCGGCCATCAGCGGCTGCGAGACGAGCTCCTGCAGCTGCTCGACAACGAGCGTCCGGACGTGGTCAAGCTGGTCTCGTGGGCGGCCTCCAACGGCGATCGCTCGGAGAACGGCGACTATATCTACGGCAAGCGGCGGCTGCGCGAAATCGACCGGCGCATCCGTTTTCTGACCAAGCGGCTCGATCTCGCGGAAGTGGTGGACAGCAGCAGGCAGGAGAATGTCGATCAGGTGTTCTTCGGCGCGACGGTGGAATATGCGGGCGAGGACGGCGACGTGAAAACGGTGACGATCGTCGGCGTGGACGAGGTGGATCTCGACCGCGGTTACGTGAGCTGGATCTCGCCGGTCGCGCGGGCGCTCCTGAAGGCGAGGATCGGCGATACGGTCGCGTTGCACACGCCGGCCGGCGTGCAGCAGATCGATATCCTGGACGTCCGATATCTGCAGTGAACCGGTTTTGATTCGCTGTCGCAAGAACGAAAAAAAGCCGCTCGAAAGAGCGGCTTTTCTACAGCGATACTGCGGGTGAAGCTTAGAAGCGGTGACGCATGCCAACCGTTGCCGACACCTGATTCGAGCCCGACGACATGCCGACGCCGTTGATCACTGCGCCGATGGGAAGGTTTTCCTGGTCGGTCATGTGCTGGTACTCGCCTTGCAGGTAGACGTCGGTACGCTTCGACAGCGCGTACGCCGTTTGCAGGCTGAACTGATGGAACTTCGGCTTTTCGCCGTCGATGCGGCTGTCGGTGTACGTGTACGCACCCGCCAGCGACAGAGCCGGCGTCAGATTGTAGCGGCCGTTGACTTCGTAGTTCGTGAAGCGGACGTGGCCATCGGTCAGGTTGATCGAACCGGCGCCTTGCGTGCCGACGCTCGTGATCGACGAAGCGTTGTCCAGCATCGTTTGCGTGAACACGAAGCCGACGGTTGCCGGGCCGAACGCGTAGTTCAGGCCACCGCCGAAGATGCGCTGACGGCCAGCGACGAACGGCGTGTTGTCGGTCGTGATCGCGCCGTTGACGTTGTTGGTCGGCGAGCCGACGTTGTTCAGTTGCATGTACGCAGCAGCGACATTCAACGGGCCGTAGTTGTACGACGCGCCGACGCTGTATGCGCGGTTATCCGCGAAGCCGCCTGCTTCGTTCGAGAAGCCGTACATCGCGCCCAGCTTGAAGCCAGCGTAGTTCGCGCTCGTGTACTTGACCGAGTTGTTGACGCGGAACGTATTGTCGAGGTTGTCGTTGTCGAACGGGTGGGCGAACTGCGTGCCGCCGTACTGCGTGCCCGTCAGAGCCAGCGGGCCCATGAAGTCGACCACGGAGTCATATTGACGGCCGAGGGTGATCGAGCCGAACTGGTTGCTCGACAGACCGACGAATGCCTGACGGCCAAACTCACGACCGCCCTGGCCGTTCGTGCCGTTCATGATGTTGAAGCCGTTCTCCAACGTGAAGATCGCCTTCAGGCCGCCGCCGAGGTCTTCAGACCCGCGCAAGCCCCAACGGCTGCCGTTGACCGAACCGCTCGTCGCCTTGAAGTTGCTGTGGCCCGGGCCGCCGACCTGCGTGATCTGGTTGTTCGTGTAGGTGATGCCCGCATCGATCAGGCCGTAAAGCGTGACGCTGCTTTGCGCATGGGCGGCGGTAGCAAAAACGCCCGACAGGGCGGCGACCATGAGAGTCTTTTTCATCTTTGTAACTCCGAGAGCAGATAGGGGCCGAGGACCCAGGCTTTGTGGAAACTTCGCTCCGTGGCGCTGCGAGAGGCGCGGGCGGAGGAGCAATGCATCGGCGACGCCGACACATTTGTTTCCGGACCAGACGAAGTGTAAAGACGGCGTTACAGGCGAGGCGTTCCGAATTCCGCAATAAACCATTGTTGATGCGGCAATGATCGACGGGGCGTATATTTTTCTTTATATACAATGATTTATCGGCGAATAAAGTCGTAAGTGAAGAGGTGTCAACTAAACGACGTTGCGCAAGCGCGACATGAGTTGGCGCGAAAATACAACGTAATATTTCCCAAATTCGATTGTTGATGTATTCGAAACAGAAGTTTGCGAATTTTGCAGGTAATTAATGCGGGCCTCATCGCTATACTGTCATTTCTGCTTTCCGAAGCAGACTTTTTCGTTGACGGAAAAAGATCTCCAAACTTTGTCAGCGCGACTTTCCGGTCGCGCTTTTTTTTGCCCGATTCTCTCAGATGCGGGTGGCGAAGCGCCTTGCGTACAGGGGCGGAGCGGGAAGGCTCTGCCAGTAATCGCGATGCCATGCGGTAACGAATTCGCGCGATGAAACGGCTTCGGTCGTCTTGATGTTTGGATCATCGTCGGCGTTCTCTATTACATTTAAGTTGTCGCTTAGTTTCCATCTTGCTTAATGCTGGAGGATCGGGCAATTTGAATCGGCAGTCACGCTCGGGATAATCTCGTCGCTGGAAATGGCGCGTTTGTTTTTAATCGAATGTTTTCACGATCAATTCAAGTTTGGTGATATTCGCTCGGTATGGTTTTTGCGGATATTAAAATCGCAGCAAGCACAAAGGATCGGCGCGAAGGTGATTTAAAATACACGTTTTTTATCGCGAAAATTGATTATGATTTTTGCTCGGCATGAGTCCACGAAGCGCCATGACACTCAAGCTCCGCGCGGCTTCGGCGCAGGTGCGTGGTCCCGTGCAGGAGCGCGCTCGCGAGCGATGGTGCGGTCCATGCTGACGAAGCCTTACGCCAGCACTCAGTAATCATGGAATAAGGGAATGCGATTACGGGTTACTCGCTATTGCGATTTTTAATCCTGATGTAACATTGCAGTGACTATTCAATACACCGCAACGGTCCGGCTCAAATAAAATAAAAAGCGTCGATGGTATCGGGCAAGAATTTTGAGCGGCATCAGCGCGACGGGCGCCATCCAAAGCCCAGGCCCTACGCTGCGTTAGAATGGGCAATCCAGCACACGCTCCATCCAGGCCTGACGCGCCGTCTTCCCGTCGTCCACGATGCTTCTCGATCCGTCCGCAAGCTTTGCCTATCCCTCCGCACCCATCGTATTCGTCGATCTCGAAACGACCGGCGCGACTTTCGGCGTGGATCGCATCACCGAGGTCGGCATCGTGGAGGTCGGGCCAACGGGGGTGTCGCAATGGACATCGCTCGTCAATCCGCAAAAGCCGATTCCCGCATTCATCCAGCAGTTGACCGGCATCACCGATGCCATGGTCCGCGATGCCCCGACTTTCGAACAGCTCGCCGCCGGTCTGCTCGAACGGATGAACGGCCGGCTGTTCGTCGCGCATAACGCGCACTTCGATCACGGCTTTCTCAAGGGCGAATTCAGGCGCATGGGTCTTCGCTTCGCGCCCGACGTGCTGTGCACAGTGCAGCTTTCGCGCGCGGTGTATCCGGCCGAGAGCCGTCATGGTCTTGACGCGCTCGTCGAACGACACGCGCTCGTCCCCGCCGCACGGCACCGTGCGCTCGCCGATGCCGACCTGCTCTGGCAGTTCTGGCAACACCTGCATCGCGCGCACGCGCCGGACGTGCTGCGCGCGCATCTCGACCGCGTGACGCGCCGCTTCCAGCTCGCCGCGCACATCGACGAAGACACCATCGAGCAAATGCCCGCCGGCTGCGGCGTCTATATGTTCTATGGCGACGACGACGCACCGGTCTACGCAGGCCGCAGCGTGCGCCTGCGTCAGCGGGTGCGTTCGCATCTCGTCGGGCCGCGGCGTTCGGCGAAGGATCTGCGTCTTGCGGCGCTGGTGCGCCGCCTGGAATGGAAAGCGACCGGTGGCGAAATCGGCGCGCTGCTGGCGGAGGCGCAATGGATCGCGAACGCGCGTCCGGCACTCAATCGCGCGCCGAAGTCGCGTCCCGGCGACGCGCGCGGCGCGCCGTGGCCGTATGCGGGCGGCATCGCGATCGAAGAGCGCGACGATGCATCGGGCGAGCGCGCGTGGCACGTCATCGACAACTGGTGCTATCTCGGCACGACCAGCACGCTCGCGCAAGCCGGCGCACTGCGCGCGAGCGCCGACGAACCCGCATTCGAACTGTCGACCTATCGCATCCTCGGCGAGCGCCTCGCGCGTGGGCTCGTCGTGACGCCGCTTGTCTCGGCCACGCTCGCCACCGCTGTCTGAAGCGGCATTATCCGACCGCGCCCACGCCGCCTGTCGCGCAGACGTGCGACAGCGCGTGCATGAGCGGCGCATTCATCGACGAGTTGTAGCGCGTCAGATGCTTCCATCGCGCGACGCTTTCCGCTAGCCGAACGGGGCAATCTTCCGCATGACGAATCGGCTCGACGTGCGCGAGGGCGGATACGAGCGACTGCGTGAGCCGATCGAGCTTCGGACGCGTGTCCGTGGCGAGATCGGGCGGCGATGTTTCCGGCGCGGCTTTCAGCGCGCGCCAGTTGGCGAACAGCGCGTTCTGCACATCCTTGCTCGCGTCGATCTGGTCGCGAAAGAACTGCCGCGCGAACTCGGGATCGACCTGCGCGGCGCTGGCCTTGGCTTCGACCTGCTTGAGCAGCGCCTCTTCGCGCGGCGCATCGGTGATCGGCTCCTGATGCGCCCATTTCCAGCGCGCGACCGGCTCCGCGAGCGCGAGCCGTTGCGAGACGAGCGCGATGAGATTGGTGAACGGGGTGTCGTCGCCGTCGGCATGCACGGATGCGGGCGCGGCGAACGCGAGTGCGCAGGCGACAGCGGCGGAGGCGAGGAGGGAAGATTTCGATCGACGGCGCATCGGTTAGCGGGCAAAAGCGCCAGAATAGCGCACTGCTCTCCGATCGGAAGGACGAATCGACGAGGCGAGCCGCACCGCACGACTCACCCCGATGTGGTCATGGACGAGGGGCGCGACGCGGCCTGGCGTGAGCCATGTGCGGACCGGACGGTCCGGTTGCGCCGCGCGCAACGGGCGTCGTTCTCACGACGACGGCGTGATCCAGCGTGTCCGCCTATTTCGACTGCGCCGAGTTGCGCTGTTCGTCGAAGAACGCGCGCACATGCTCGGGCAGCTCAGTCGCGAGAAATTCGACGCCAACCGGTTCCGGATCCGGACAGTACACCTTGTCGGGCGTCGGGATTTTCGTCGGTTTTGCGTCCATGATTTCTCTCCTCAATGACTACAACAATTGCGCCAACCTGGCCGTTGCGGCTTTTGCGCCGCCGCATGCGGCTGAAATAGCTGAAATACCAGTTAACCTTTCCCTCTATGGATGCTTTATCGGATCGGAACCGCTTCGGCTTGAGCCGACTTGGTGCGTCTGATTATCAACGGATGAAAGCATCGGTAATTATTCGCTGTCCCTCGAATCCACTGCTGCAAAAAATACAGGTTCGCCAGTGCTGACGGCAGCCCGGCGAGCCGCGTCCCGCCTGGCTCTGCACGAAACGCGTCAGTCGCTTACTTAGACTGTAGCTTTTCCTCTATGGATATAACGATACCGGGAAACCTGCGTTGACGCTTCATGGTGCAAAGCGGAAAATAGCTCGTTGTTGTACGAAAGCGCACATATGAGGCGAATCAGCCACGCGGCGGGGCGGTTCTTGAAATCGGTGGGGCCGATTTTCTGTGCGAATCGCAATGTTGTGAACGCGTCGAGTGATCGTTGCGAAAATGCGAAACGCAGAAGGCGCCTCAAAAGCAAAAAACCCGTGTCACTTGCGTGATCACGGGTCTCGATACTGCTGAATCTCGTTGGTGCCGGAAAGAGGAATCGAACCCCCGACCTTCGCATTACGAATGCGCTGCTCTACCGTCTGAGCTATTCCGGCTCCATTGTTGCGTTCGTTTAGTTCGTCAGCAACGAAGAAGTGAGATTATGCAGAGGCTTTTTCCTCTTGGCAATACCTTAGATCAATTTTTCTTTTCGAGATGGTAGCGGGTCACGCGATCGACTTCGCCCTTCGAGCCGAGGAACACCGGCACGCGCTGGTGCAGGCTGGTCGGCTGGATGTCGAGAATGCGTTGCTCGCCGTTCGTCGCGGCGCCGCCGGCCTGCTCGACGATGAACGCCATCGGGTTCGCCTCGTACATCAGACGCAGCTTGCCCGGCTTCGACGGATCGCGCTTGTCGGCCGGATACATGAAGATGCCGCCACGGTTCAGGATGCGGTGCACGTCCGCGACCATCGATGCGATCCAGCGCATGTTGAAGTCTTCCTGGCGCGCGCCGTCCTTACCGGCGTTCAGTTCGCCGATATAGCGCTGCACCGGCTCATACCAGTGGCGCGAATTCGACGCATTGATCGCGTACTCGCGCGTTTCGACGGGAATCGTCATATCGCGCTGCGTGAGCACCCACGAGCCGAGTTCGCGATCGAGCGTGAAGCAGTTCACGCCGTTGCCAGTCGTCAGCACCAGCACGGTTTGCGGGCCGTACACCGCGTAGCCTGCTGCGACCTGCTGCGAACCCGCCTGCATGAACGCCTGCTCGCTCGGCTCGACGCCGTCCGGGCAGCGCAGCACCGAAAAAATGGTGCCGATCGACACGTTCACGTCGATGTTCGACGAGCCGTCGAGCGGATCGAATGTCAGCAGGTAATTGCCCTTCGGGTAGCGGTTCGGAATCGGGAAGATTTTTTCCATTTCTTCCGATGCCATCGCGGCCAGATTGCCGCCCCATTCGTTGGCTTCGAGCAGGATTTCGTTCGAGAGCACGTCGAGCTTCTTCTGCACTTCGCCCTGAACGTTTTCGCTGCCGGCGCTGCCGAGCGCTTCGCCCAGCGCGCCCTTGCTCACGTGATAGCTGATCTGCTTGCACGCGCGCGCGACGACTTCGATCAGGAGACGCAGGTCGGCCGGCAGGTTCTGGTGTTCACGCTGCTGCTCGATCAGGTATTTCGACAGCGTGGTGCGGCTGGAGATGGAGGACATGCTGGGGCTCCGTGAGCGTTAGACGAATATTCACGATTCTAACCGTTCGACCCGGCCGCTCCATGTGACAGCGACAGCGGACATCCGCCATAAGCGAGAACGGCCGCCGCGCGAAGTCCTCGCGCGGCGGCCGTTGAACAGGCAAAACGCCTGACGAACAGCGCTTAAGCGGCGAGCGCCTTTTCGACCACTTCGCGCACGTCGCGCGATTTCGCCTTCGACGCGACTTCGCTCAAGGCGGCGTGCATCTTCTCGCGAAGTTGCGGCGTGAAGCGGCGCCACAGTTCGAGTCCGCGCGCGAGCCGCGCGGCGACCTGCGGATTGAGCGCATCGAGCGCGATCACCTGTTCGGCCCAGAACGCGTAACCGGAGCCGTCGGCGGCATGGAACTGCGCCGGGTTGCCGCTGCAGAAGCTGAAGATCAGCGAGCGCGCGCGGTTCGGGTTCTTGAGGTTGAACGCCTGATGCTGCATCAGCTTGCGCACGATCTCGATTACCTTGCGGTCCGGCCCGCCGCGCTGAGTCGCCTGGAGCGCGAACCACTTGTCGATGACGAGCGCCTCGTTCTCGAAGCGGCGATAGAAGTCGGCCAGCGCCGCGTCGGCGACGCTCGCGTCCGCGCCCTTCGTCGCGCTCGCGAGCAACAGCGCCGAAAGCGCCGCCGAACGGTCGGTCATGTTGTTGGCGGCATCGTACTGCGCCTGCGCGAGCTTGACCGCTTCGCGCGGATCGTCGAGCTGGCTCAGATAGGCGAGGGCGAGGTTCTTGAGCCCGCGCTTGCCGGCATCTTCCGACACCGGACGGTATTCGCCCGGCGTGCGATTGGCTTCATAGGTCGCGAGCCACTTGTCGCGCAATTGCGACGCGAGGCGGCGGCTCATGAAGACGCGCGCGGCGTGCACCGCGGCGGGATCGGACACGGCCATCTGCTCGGCGAGATAGCTTTCCGACGGCAGCATCAGCGCGAGTTCGCGGAACGCGGGCGTGAGCGTGGTGTCGTCGAGCACGCGCGCGAAGGCGGCGATCACCTGATCGTCGATGGCAAGCGCTTCGCCCTTCGCCGCGCGCTCGGCGAGCGCGAGCAGCTCGCGCGTGGCGAGGCGCTGGCCGGCTTCCCAGCGGTTGAACGGATCGCTGTCGTGCGCGAGCAGGAACGCGAGTTCATCGTTCGTGTAGTCGTATTCGACGATCACCGGCGCCGAGAAATTGCGCAGCAGCGAAGGCAGCGGCGCCTCGTTCACGTCGACGAAAGTGAACGACTGATCGCGTTCCGTGAATTCGAGCACGCGCGTCGTGCCATTCGGTTCTTTTTCGCCGTCGAGCCGCAGGGGCAGATCCGCGCCGTTGCTGCCGATCAGGCCGACTGAGAACGGAATCAGCAGCGGGCCTTTTTGCGTGTCGCGGGCCGCCTCCGATGCGTCGCCGTAGCCCTGCGCGAGCGACAGCGTATAGCGCTTGTTCGCGGCGTCGTAGGACGCACGGACCGACACGCGCGGCGTGCCCGCCTGGCTGTACCAGCGCTCGAACTGCGCGAGATCGCGCTGATTTGCGTCGGCGAGTGCGTGGCGGAAGTCGTCGCAAGTCACGGCCTGGCCGTCGAAGCGCTGGAAGTAGAGATCCATGCCGCGGCGAAAACCGTCGCGGCCGAACAGCGTCTGATACATCCGCACGACTTCCGAGCCTTTTTCGTAGACGGTCATCGTGTAGAAGTTGTTGATCTCGACGTAGCTCTCCGGGCGCACCGGATGCGCCATCGGGCCGGCGTCCTCGGCGAACTGCATCTGCCGCAGCACGCGCACGTCCTCGATGCGCTTGGTCGCGCGCGCGGCGGCGCTGGCGGCGCCATCGACATCGCCGGCGGACATGTCGGCGGAAAATTCCTGATCGCGAAACACGGTCAGGCCTTCCTTCAGGCTCAGCTGGAACCAGTCGCGGCAGGTCACGCGGTTGCCGGTCCAGTTATGGAAATACTCGTGGCCGACCACGGCTTCGATGTTGGAGAAGTCGGTGTCCGTCGCGGTTTCGGGATTCGCGAGCACATACTTCGTGTTGAAGATGTTGAGCCCCTTGTTCTCCATCGCGCCCATATTGAAGTCGCTTACCGCGACGATCATGAAGCGGTCCAGATCCAGCTCCAGCCCGAAGCGCTTTTCGTCCCAGCGGATCGAGTTGATGAGCGAATCCATCGCATGACGCGTCTTGTCGAGGTCCTGCGGCTCGACCCAGACCTGCAGCAGCTTCTCCTTGCCCGAGCCCGACCGGATGCGCTCTTCGATACACACGAGCTTGCCCGCGACGAGCGCGAACAGATAGCTCGGCTTCTTGAACGGGTCTTCCCACTGGGCGAAGTGGCGGCCATCGGGCAGATCGCCTTCGCCGATCAGATTGCCGTTCGACAGCAGCACCGGATAAGCGGTCTTGTCGGCGCGCAGCGTGACGGTATAGGTGGCCATCACGTCCGGGCGATCGAGGAAATAGGTGATGCGCCGAAAGCCCTCGGCTTCGCACTGCGTAAAGAAATTGCCGCTGGAGACATAAAGTCCGGAGAGCGTCGTATTCTCGGCCGGATTGCAAATGTTCTCGATGCTAAGCTCGAAGTCATCCGCAGGAATATTGCCGATGGACAGCCCGTTCTCACTGACGCGGACATCCGCGTGCGCCACGCCGTCGATCGTCGCGCGCACGAATTCGAGCTGTTCGCCCATCAGTTCGAGACGCGAGGCGTCGCCTTGCGCGTCGGGGTTGCGGCGCAGCTTCATCCTGTTCTTCACGACCGTGCGCGCCGGCACGAGGTCGAATTCGAGTGCGACGGAGTCGATCAGGAAAGCGGGCGGCGTGTAGTCCTGGCGGCGAATCACTGCGGCTGCGGTCGTGTTGGACATGGCAAGATCTTCAAAGTGAATTGAGCGGCGCGGGCGCATTGCCTGACGTGTCGTTCAGGGCACGAACGCAGGCGCGGCATGTCGGACCATTGTACAAAACGCCCGTCGATCGTGAGCGGCGTCTCGCCGACGCGCGCGGTCATGCGCCGGGCGCTTGCACTAACTATAACTAACCAGGAAGGGCAGTTTCCGAGTGAGGACGACCATGAATTTCCCGATCAAGGCGCTCTGCAGATGGGCATTGATACTGGCGGCGATGTGGCTCGCGGGCTGCACGACCTACGTGCAGACGCAGGTGACCGCCTTCTCCGACTGGAGCGGCAGCGACGTGACGCGCACCTACGCGTTCGCGCGACAGGGCGAGCAGCAGAACAGCATCGAGCAGACGACCTACGAAACGCTCGTCGCGAACGAGCTGTCGAAGTACAACTTCCGGCAGGTGCCCGAAGCCAGCGCGCGTTATTCGGTGGCGCTCGCGTATTCGGTCCGTGGCGACATGATGACCGTGCGCCAGCCGGTCTATTACGATCCGTGGCCGATGTACGGTCCCTACGGACGTCCGTTCTGGGGCCCGTGGGGCGGCTGGGGCCCGTACGGTCCGTGGGGTCCGACGGGCTATGTCGACCAGAGCTATCCCGTGTACATCCACGCGTTGCAGATTCGCATTACCGACCGCCAGAACAGCCGCGAGGTCTACAAAGTGACCGCGGTGAATTCCACGGGCGATGCCTCGCTCTATCAGGCAATGCCCTATCTCACCCGCAGCGCGCTCGCCGATTTCCCGCTGGGCAACGGCACGGTGCGTACCGTGACCTTGCCGGTGGACAAGAACGGCGGCATGTCGAACGAAACGGCGGCGGCGCCGCCGCCCGCGCCCAAGACCGTCGACTGAGCGGCGCGCAAGAACGCGTCGGAAATTTTTGCCGCGGCGCGTCGACATCGATTTTGTCGACAGCGCCGCGCGGCATTTCAGAGTCGCCCGCGGGCCTTGATCAAACAAGGATTTATCACCGCGACGCGGGGCCGCAATATATGCAGGTCCGGCCAAATAGCGATATATTCGCGGGATGACAAAATCGTGTCCGCCCAATCCTAAAGCCGTTCCCGAGCCCACCACATGGGATGCGCGGCTCGCCCGCCGTCTCGTCACACCGCTCGTCGGCACGCCGGTAACACCCAACCATCTGACCACGCTGCGCCTCGCCATCGGTGTGGCCGGCGCGTATTATCTGTCGCTCGGTCAGTTCTGGATGTGCACGCTCGGCGCACTCCTGATCGCACTGTCAAATTTCGTCGATCACACTGATGGCGAACTCGCGCGCATCAGCGGCAAGTCGAGCAAGATCGGGCACTTCTACGACCTCGCGAGCGACGCGCTCGTGACCGTGCTGCTGTTCCTCGGCCTCGGGTTCTATGTCGCCGTGCATCATCCGTCGATCATCGTCCCCGCGCAGTGGCTCGGCGGCATCGCGGGCGTGGCGGTTGCGCTGATTTTCTTCCTGCGCATGCGCGTCGAGTCGATGGTCGGCAAGTCGGGCACGAAGCAGGCGTCGATGGCCGGCTTCGAAACGGAAGACGTGCTGTATCTGGTGCCGGTGGTGACTATCCTGAACGGCATGACGCCGTTTCTGATCGCGGCGGCGATCGGCGCGCCGCTCTTCGCCATTTACGTGGCGGTCGACTATCGGCGCGTCGTGCGGCGGTTGAAGCGGCACGCGCAAGCGTCGCATGCAAAAGACGGTAATGATCTACAGGCGGTGAGATGAGCGATACGGCAACTCCGGACAACACGCTGACCCGGCCGGCGCAAACGGCAACGGGCGCGGGCCCGTCGACGCGCGACATCGATTCGACCCTGAACACGCGCCTCGCCGCGCTGCACACGCCGAAGCTGCGCGACGACTACGGCCAGCAAGGTTCGTTTCTCTATATAGAGGACTTCCTGCCGCGCGATTACACCGAGCGCCTGATCGCCGCCGTGCACGACGTGATGCCAGCCGTGAACCGCAATTATCTGCCGGGCCACAAGGCGGGCGGCAGCGTCAGCCGCCATACGCTCGACAAGCTCGCGCCGTTCATCGCGGATTTGTACCGCTCCGAAGCGCTCATCAAGTGGCTGGAGACGATTACCGGCGACAAGCTGCAACTCTCGCCCGAAGACGATCCGCACGCCTACGCGCTGTATTTCTACACGCGCCCGGGCGATCACATCGGCTGGCACTACGACACGTCGTATTACGAAGGCCGCCGCTATACGCTCCTGCTCGGCGTGATCGACGATTCCTCCTGCCGGCTCGATTACGAGCTGCACACCAAAACGCCCGGCATTCCGGATCAGCCGGGTTCGGTGCAATATCCGCCGGGCGCATTCGTGTTCTTCGACGGCGACAAGCTGCGCCATCGCATCACGCCGCTCGGCGAGAACGAGATGCGCGTGTCGCTCACGTTCGAGTACGTGACCAACCCCAACATGCGGCCGTTCCAGCGCTTCATTTCGAACATGAAGGACTCGATCGCGTATTTCGGTTTCAGGCAGGTCTTTCGCCGCAAAAGCGGCAAGACCGGACAGGCATGAGCCGCGCGGGCACATTTCTGCTGTCCGTCGGCGTGGTGCTGTTCATCGCGCTGCTCGGCTGGCAAGGCTTCGGTTCGGTCGCATCGACGCTGGCCGCGGCCGGCTGGGGTCTGCTCGCGGTCGCGGCCTTTCACTTCGTGCCGCTTTTGATCGACGCCGGCGCAATCAGCGTGCTGTTCTCGCACAAGGAGCGCGACGTTTCCCTGCGCGACGCCTTGCTCGCACGCTGGGCCGGCGAATCCGTAAACAGCCTGATGCCCGCCGGCCAGATCGGCGGGCCGATGCTGATGGTCCGCTACCTTGCGCAGCGCGGCATGCGCGCGCGCGACGCCGCCGCCGTCATCACCGTCAGCACGACGATGCAGACCGTCGCGCAACTGATCTTCGCGCTGATCGGCGTCGTGCTCCTGACGGGTTATGTCGGGGGCGGTTCGTCGTCGACCGTGACGATCGCCGTGCTGGCGGTGATCGGCGTGATCGGCGTGATGATCTTCGGTTTCTATCTGGCGCAGCGGCGCGGTCTGTTTGGCCGCGCGATGCGCTTCGCGTCCGGCATCGCGGCGAAATTCTCGGCGAAGCGCGACTGGTCGTCGCTCGTCACGCGCGCCGAAGCCGTCGATGCCGCCGTGCACGAGATGTATCGCGAGCGCGGCAAGGTCGCGGCGAGCTTCGGCCTGAGTCTGGTTGGCTGGATCGTCGGCACGGGCGAGGTGTGGCTCGCGCTGCATCTGCTCGGCCATCCGGTCGGCTGGGCGGAAGCGCTGTTGCTCGAAAGCCTCGGCCAGGCGATTCGCGGCGCCGCGTTCGCCATTCCCGGCTCGCTCGGCGTGCAGGAAGGCGGCTATCTGCTGCTCGCGCGTCTGGTCGGCCTGCCGCCCGAGGCGGCGCTTGCGCTGTCGCTCGCCAAGCGCGCGCGGGAACTGCTGCTCGGCGTGCCGGGCATCGTCTATCTGCATTTCGTTGAAAAAGGCTGGCAGCGCCGCCGTCTCGCGCGCGTGCCGGACATCGACTGACCCACCCACGAAGGGAAAACAAGCATGCGCGCAATTATTCTTGCGGCCGGGATGGGCTTGCGCCTCGTTCAGCCCGAAGGCCAGCAAAAGCCGAAGTGTCTGCTGCGGTTTGGTGATGCATCGCTGCTGGAGCGTCATCTGCACTTTTTGAAAGCCGCGAGTGTCGATGAAGTCGTCTTCGTGACCGGCTTCAAGAGCGAGCAGATCGAGGCGGAACTCGCATCGATCGACTGGAAGCCGAAGACCGAAATCGTCGTCAACGACGAATTCACGCTCGGCAGCGTGCTGTCGGTGCACACCGCGCGCGACGCGATGACGCGCGGCGGCGACGTTCTGCTGATGGACGCCGACGTGCTCTACGACGAACGCATTTTCGAGCCGCTCGTCGCGGGCGGCCCGGTGAATCGCCTGTTGATCGACCGCGATTTCGAAGCGGGCGACGAACCCGTGAAGCTGTGCGTCGACAATGGCGTGCCGGTCGAGCTGCGCAAGCAGGTCGCGGCGGGCCTGAAGTACGACACGATCGGCGAATCGGTCGGCTTTTTCCGCTTCGATCAGGCGACGGCCACGCGTCTCGCCGAAATCTGCGCGGACTATGTCGCGACCGGCCGCGCGAAGATGCCGCACGAAGAAGCGGTGCGCGACCTGTTGCTGGAGAATGTGCAAAACCCGTCCCACGTGTTCGATATCGCCGACGTGACCGGCGCACCGTGGATCGAAATCGATTTTCAGAACGACGTGAAGCGCGCGGCCGACGAAGTGCTGCCGCAATTGAACGCGCTGAGTCAGTTTGCAGGAGCATCACAACAATGAACGCACCCGGAAACATTCCCGTCGGCTATTCGCGCACCATGCGTCTGCGCGAGATGCTGCAAAGCAATCGCCTCGAATTCCTGATGGAAGCGCACAACGGCATTTCGGCGCGCATCGCGAAGGAAGCGGGCTTCAAGGCGATCTGGGGCTCCGGCCTGTCGATTTCCGCGCAGTTCGGCGTACGCGACAACAACGAAGCGAGCTGGACGCAGGTCGTCGACAACCTCGAATTCATGGCCGACGCGAGCGATCTGCCGATCCTGCTCGACGGCGACACGGGCTACGGCAACTTCAACAACGTGCGCCGGCTCGTGAAGAAGCTGGAGCAGCGCGGCATCGCGGGCGTGTGCATCGAGGACAAGCAGTTTCCGAAGACCAACAGCTTCATCAACGGCGAGGCGCAGCCGCTTGCCGACATCGACGAGTTCTGCGGCAAGATCAAGGCCGGCAAGGATTCGCAGAGCGATCCGAACTTTTCGATCGTCGCGCGCGTGGAAGCGCTGATCGCGGGCTGGGGTATGGAAGAAGCGCTCAAGCGCGCCGAGGCGTATCGCCGGGCGGGCGCGGACGCGATCCTGATCCACAGCAAGCTCTCGAAGCCCGACGAGATCCTGACGTTCGCACGCGAGTGGGCCGGTCGCGGTCCGCTCGTCATCGTGCCGACGAAGTACTACAGCACGCCGACCGACGCGTTCCGTCAGGCCGGCATCAGCTGCGTGATCTGGGCGAACCATCTGATTCGCGGCGCGGTCTCCGCGATGCAGGCGATCGCGAAGGAAATCCACGACAGCGAGACGCTCGTGAACGTGGAAGACCGCATCGCCTCGGTGAATGAGATCTTCCGTCTGCAGGACGCGGACGAGTACTCGGCTGCCGAGAACATTTATCTGAGCGCGGCCAACGAGAAGCGCAGCGCGATCGTGCTGGCCGCGAGCCGCGGCGCAGGCCTCGAAGCGCTCACCGAAGACCGTCCGAAGGTCATGCTGCCGGTCGCGGGCAAGCCGCTTCTGCGCCATCTGGTCGAAGCGTTCAAGAAGGAAAGCATCAACGACATCACCGTGGTGGGCGGTTATCGCGCCGATGCGATCGAAAAGGGCGGCATCCGAGTCGTCGTCAACGAGAAGCACGAATCCACGGGCGAACTCGCGTCGCTCGCGTGCGCGGTCGGGCACATGAATGGCGATACCGTGATTTCCTACGGCGACCTGCTGTTCCGCAGCTACATCCTGCGCGATCTGACCGAGTCGGACAGCGACTTCTGCGTGGTCGTCGATTCGTCGCAAACGCCGCAGACGGGCGCGAGCGCAACCGACTTCGCATACTGCTCGACCGCCGACGACCGCGCGCTGTTTGGCCAGAAAGTCTGGCTGGAAAGCGTGGTCGGCGCGGGCCAGGCGTTGTCCGACGGCCGCGCGCCGCAAGGCCGCTGGATGGGTCTCATCAAGGTGCGCGCGGGTGCGCGTGAACGTCTGCTCGCGACGCTGCAAGCATTGCAAGAGCGCGCCGACTTCGACACGCTCGACACGGCCGCGCTGCTCAACGCGTTGCTCGCGGCCGGTCAGAAGATCGAAGTGCAATACGTGCACGGTCACTGGCGCGGCGTGAACGATCTCGACGATTTCCGTCGCGCGGGCGATTTCGCGCACGGTCAGACGCCGATCGGTTCGGAAGGCTCGGAGAACGCGCGTGATTGAGGCCGCCCAGTTCGTCGAAGCCGCGCGCGAGCGTGGTTTCGACTGGTATGCGGGCGTGCCGTGCTCGTTTCTCACGCCCTTCATCAACTACGTGTTGCAGGATGAATCGCTGCATTACGTATCGGCGGCGAACGAAGGCGATGCGGTCGCGCTGATCGCGGGCGTCGCGTTGGGCGGCGGGAAGAAGCGTCGCGGCATCGCGATGATGCAGAACTCCGGTCTCGGCAACGCGGTGAGTCCGCTGACGTCGCTCACCTGGACGTTCCGGCTGCCGCAACTGCTGATCGTCACATGGCGCGGCCAGCCCGGCGTGCACGATGAACCGCAGCACGCGCTGATGGGCCCGATCACCCCGCAGATGCTCGAGACGATGGAGATTCCGTGGGAACTGTTCCCGACGGAAGCCGACCAGATCGGCCCGGCGCTCGATCGCGTGACGGCGTACATGGACAGCACCGGCCGTCCGTATGCGCTCGTCATGCAGAAGGGCAGCGTCGCGCCCTACGAGTTGAAGAAGACGGGTCTGTCGGGCGTGCGCGCCAATGCGCGTCCGGCGACCGTGAAGCGCTTCGAAGGCGAGCGCGTCACGCGTCACGACGCGCTGCAAAGAGTCATCGCCGGCACGCCGGAGGATTCGACCGTCGTGCTCGCATCGACGGGCTTTTGCGGCCGCGAGTTGTACGCGATCGATGACCGCGCGAACCAGCTCTATCTCGTCGGCTCGATGGGCTGCGTCACGCCGATGGCGCTCGGCCTCGCGCTCTCGCGCCCCGATCTGCGCGTGGTCGCGCTCGACGGCGACGGCGCGGCGCTCATGCGTATGGGCGTTTTCGCGACGCTCGGCGCGTACGGTCCGTCGAATCTGGTTCACTTGCTGCTCGATAACGGCGCGCACGAATCGACGGGCGGCCAGGCGACCGTTTCGCGCGAAGTCGATTTCGCGTCGATCGCGTCGGCGTGCGGCTACGCGCTCGCGCTCGACGGCGACGACATCGGCGTGATCGATCGTCTCCTCGACGCGAAGGATGTCGACGGCGCCCGTTTCGCGCGTCTGTCGATCCGAACCGGCACGCCCGGCGACCTGCCGCGCCCGAAGGTCACGCCCGAGGACGTGCGCGCGCGCTTGCAACAACACATTGGAGGCCGTTGATGCTGCTGCTCAATCCGGGTCCTGTCACGCTGAGCGAACGCGTGCGCAGGAGCCTGCTGCAAACCGACTTGTGCCATCGCGAGCCGGAGTTCTTTGATCTTCAGGATGAGGCGCGCCGGCGTCTCGTCGCCGCTTACGAGCTCGATCCGGCCGTCTGGAGCGCCGTGCTGATGACGGGCTCGGGCACCGCCGCGGTCGAAAGCATGATCGCCGGTCTCGTGCCGGAAGGCGGGCGTCTGCTCGTCGTGGAAAACGGCGTGTATGGCGATCGCATCGCGCAGATCGCGCGGCAGTATCACATCGACCACGAAGTCGTGAAGTACGAGTGGATGCAGGCGCCCGACATCGACGCGATCATCGCGCGGCTCGACAGCGAAAAGTTCACGAACGTCGCGATCATCCATCACGAAACGACGACGGGCCGCCTGAACGCAATCGATCAACTGTCGCGCGCGTGCGGCGAGCGCGGCATCGGCCTGCTGCTCGACGCGGTGAGCAGCTTCGGCGCTGAAGCGATCGATTTCGACGGCGGCGGCATCGCCGCGATTGCGGCGACCGCGAACAAGTGCCTGCACGGTGTGCCGGGCGCGGCGTTCGTCATCGCCCGACGTGACGCGCTGAAGCAGGCCGCGAGCCGCAACTACTACCTCGGCATCGCGCGCCTCGCGAAGCTGCAGGACGAGCGCAACACGCCGTTCACGCCGTCCGTGCATGCGTACTATGCGCTGGTCGAAGCGCTGCGCGAGTTCGAGGAAGAAGGCGGCTGGCGTGCGCGTCACGCGCGCTATGCGCGGCTGGCGGAGCAGGTGCGCGCGGGGCTGGCGTCGCTGGGTATCGAGAGCGCGTTGCCGCCGGAGGAGTCGTCGGTGGTGTTACGGGCGTATCGGCTGCCTGCGGGCGTGACGTATGAAACCCTGCACGATGCGCTCAAGGCCAAGGGCTTCGTGATCTACGCGGGGCAGGGCGGTTTCTCGAAGGAACTGTTCCGCATTTCGACGATGGGCGCGCTCGATGCGAACGATATGGACCGGTTGATTTCGTCGTTCGTGGCGCTGCTGCGCTGAGTCACTGCTTGCAAAAAATCGCCGTGATGAAAGGCGCGACGTGGTGCACATCCGCGTCGCTGCCTGCGGCGCGCACCTGCTGCTCGACCTCTTTATCGCCGCCCCACACGACCGTACCGTAAGCCGAATCGGCGATCGGCTCGCCCTTGCCGGGCCTGAAGATCGGATCATCCTTCTGGTACGCGACGACCACGTAGACCTTGAAGCCATAAGCCGTCAGCGTCGCGCCTTTTACGGGCTTGAACGCGTTGACGGAGTTCGGCTCCACGCGCATCGGCTTGGTTTCCAGCAGTCCTTCCCGCTGCAACGGCGCGACGAAATCATGCGCTGTCGATTTGCAATCGAGTTGCGCGTCGATCGACTTCGCGTGCGCGAGCGGACCGAGTGACGCGAGCGTCACGGCCAGGGCGATTCGGTAGAGTCGGGCGACGTGCTTCATGTTGACGCGATGTTCAGGACAGCTTGCACTTTAGCGAGATTGCAAGGAATCTGCACGAATCGTTGAGCGAATCGTCGCGGGCGCGTGGTCGAGCCAACAAAAAAGCGGCCCGCAGGCCGCTCGTCGGATGAATCGTCGATGGCGCCTCAGGCCGCCAGCTCCAGCTTCGCCGTATTGCGCGTGTCGCGCGAATGCACGCGCCTGCCCGCCGCATACGTTTCGAACACCGCGCGATCGTCGCCGAGCAGCGCGAACGCGAACAGCAGTTCTTCCAGCGATTCCGTACGCGACGTGCGGCGCGCGAGCAGCGGCGTGGCGTTCGGATCGAGCACGACGAAGTCCGCTTCGCTGCCAGCGGCGAGCGTGCCGATCTTGTCGTCGAGTTCGAGCACCTGCGCGGCGCCCGTGGTGGTGAGCCAGAACATGCGCGTCGCGGTCAGATGATGGCCGGTCAGACGCGCGATCTTGTGCGCCGCGCCCATCGTCTGAAGCATGGAGAACGACGTGCCGCCGCCGACGTCCGTCGCCATCGCGACCGGCATGTTCGACGCGCCCGCCTTCTCGAAGTCGAACAGGCCGCTGCCGAGGAACAGGTTCGACGTCGGGCAGTGCGACGCCACCGCGCCGGTTTCCGCCATGCGCTCGCGGTCGCGGTCATCGAGATAGATGCAGTGACCGTACACCGCGCGGCGGCGCAACAGACCGTAGTGATCGTAAATGTCGAGATAGCTGCGATGTCCCGGAAACAGGCTCTCGACCCATTTGATCTCGTCCGTGTTTTCCGCGACGTGACTCTGGATGAACACGTCCTGATGCTTCTGCGCGAGCGTGCCGCAGGCTTCGAGCTGCGCTTCCGTCGAGGTCGGCGCGAAACGCGGAGTAAGCGCGTATTGCTGACGTCCGCGGCCATGCCAGCGCGCGATAAGTTCGGCGCTGTCGTCGTAGCCGGATTGCGCCGTGTCGCGCAGGAACTCGGGGCAGTTGCGATCCATCAGCACCTTGCCCGCGACCATGCGCAGATTGCGCGCCTCGCTTTCGGTGAAGAAGGCGTCGGCGGATTGCTTGTGTACGGTGCAATAGACGAACGCCGTCGTCGTGCCGCAGGCGAGCAGCTCGTCGATGAAAAAGCTCGCCGTTTCACGCGCGACCGCCGGATTCTCGAAGCCGCGCTCGGTCGGGAAGGTGTACGTGTTCAGCCACGGCAACAGGCCCGGCGCGGGCGACGCGATCATGTCCGTCTGCGGATAGTGAATGTGCGAGTCGATGAAACCCGGCACGATCAGCTTGTCGCGCATGGTGTGGACGGTCGCGTCGGGGCTGAGCTTGTCACGGATCGACGCATACGCGCCCGCCGCGACCACTTTCCCGTCCTCGACGATCAAAAGGCCATCGGCCTCGTAGACCGCGCCGTCAGCGGCATGCGCGGGATCTTCCCGGAAGGTCAGCAACTGGGCGCGGTAGGCGGTCTGAGTCATGATGCAACGTCTCCGATTTCTCTAAGGTTTTTACAACTGCGAAAGCAGCACTAACGAAAAGGCCGCGATGATCCACATCGCCGGCTTGATTTCCTTCGCGCGCCCCGTCGCCGACTTCAGCACGACGAACGCGAGAAAGCCGTACGCGACGCCATCGGTGATCGAGTAGGTCAGCGGGATCAGGATCATCGCGAGGAACGCGGGAATGGCTTCATCGAAGCGATGCCATTCGATCTGCGTGATCGCTTCCATCATGAATACGCCGACGAGCACGAGCGCGGGCGCGGTCGCGATCGCCGGCACGAGCGACAGAAGCGGCGAAAGAAACAGGAACGGCAGGAAGCACAATCCGGCGACGACCGCGACGAGACCCGTGCGCCCGCCCGCCGAAATGCCCGCCGCCGATTCGATATACGCGTTCGCCGGGCTCGTGCCGAGCGGCGCGGAGATGAGCGCGGAAAAGGAATCGACCATCATCGACTGGCGGATGTTGCGCGGGTTGCCGTCCTTGTCATAGAGCTTGCCGGCTTCCGAGATCGCCATGAAGGTGGAGAGCGCGTCGAAGAACGACGTGAACAGCATCACGAAGATGAACGGCCAGTAGATGACCTTGAGCGAGCCGACGAGATCGAGCTGACCAACCGCCGAGAAATCCGGCGCGGAAATGAAGCCGTTCCAGTTGACGAGCGTCTTGGTGGCGATGGCGGCGGGCCAGTACGCGGTGCCGTCGCCGTAGAAGCGGCCGATGGGAATCGCGATGATCGTCGTGAACACGATGCCGAGCATGAGCGCGCCGGTGACCTTGCGCGCGACGAGAATCGTCGTGACGGCGAGGCCGACGAGGAACGTGATGACGACCGGATTCAGCGACGCCGAATGCACGATCGTCACCGGATCGCCGACGACGAACTTCGCGTTCACCAGACCGATGAGGCTGATGAACAGACCGATGCCGCACGACACCGCGTGCCGCAGATTCGCGGGAATCGCATCGACGACGAGCTTGCGCGCGTTGAACACCGCGAGCACCGCGAAGATCACGCCCGACCAGAACACGCAGCCGAGCGCGGTCTGCCACGGCATCTTGCCGCCGTGGACCATCACGAACGCAAAGAGCGCGTTCATGCCCATGCCGGGCGCGACGAGCACCGGATTGCGCGCGTACAGGCCCATCGCGCAACTGCCGAGAAAGCTGACGATGACGGTTGCCGTCAGCGCGGCCGGGAATGGCACGCCCGCCTGCGAAAGAATGCCCGGATTGACGACGATGATGTACATCGCCGTGAGGAACGTCGTGATGCCCGCGACGATTTCCGTCTTCGTGCGCGAGCCCGCCGCGCGGATGCCGAAGAAGCGTTCGAGCGCGGTCGTGTCCTGTTGTGGTGTGGTTGCTGTCGTTTCCATGCGCTTTACTGCTTCCAGTGCTGATCCAGGCGCGCGACCATTGCGTCGCGTTCTTCTTCGGTGACGAACGAGGCTTCGAGGCTGTTCTTCAACAGCGTGTAGACCTCGTGATCCGTGAGCTTCAGCGCATCGACGATCGCGAAGTAATTCGCGTTGACATAGCCGCCGAAGTACGCGGGATCGTCGGAGTTGATCATCACCGCGACGCCCTGATCGAGCAGGTCTTTCAGCGTGTGTTTGGTCATGTCGTCGAACACGCAGAGCTTGAGGTTCGACAGCGGGCACACGGTCAGGGCGATGCGCGCATCCGCGAGACGCGCGACGAGCGCCGCGTCCTCGATGCTGCGCACACCGTGATCGACGCGATCCACTTTCAGCAGATCGAGCGCTTCATAGACATACGACGGCGGGCCTTCCTCGCCCGCATGCGCGACGAGCTTCAGGCCGCGCTCACGCGCCTTCGCGAACACGCGCTCGAACTTCGAGGGCGGATGGCCGCGCTCCGACGAATCCAGCCCGACGCCGATCAGCCGATGCGCGTATTTGTCGAACAAAGGCAATGCGCTTTCATACGTCGCGAGCGCGTCTTCTTCGGAAAGATGGCGCAGGAAACAGAGAATCAGCTTGCTCGAAAGACCGCGCTTCTCGCCATCGGCCAATGCAGCATCGATGCCCGCGACGACCGTTTCGATCGGCACGCCGCGTTCGGTATGCGTCTGCGGATCGAAGAAGATTTCCGTGTGCGCGACGTGGTCCGCGAGCGCGCGCTCGACGTAGGCCATCGTCATGTCGTAGAAGTCCTGCTCGGTGAGCAGCACGCTCGCGCCCGCGTAGTAGATGTCGAGAAACGATTGCAGATCGGTGAATGCATACGCGGCGCGCAGCGCGTCGATCGAGTCGTACGCGAGCTTCACGTTGTTGCGCTTCGCGAGCGCGAAAATCAGCTCCGGTTCGAGCGACCCTTCGATATGGATATGCAGCTCCGCTTTTGGCGCGTGCGCAATCTTGTCGGCGAGTGTGGGATTCATGTGGGCTTTGTGGTGTTGGGGCTACGGTTGCGCCTGTGGGTCAGGCGGTCTGTTGCGACGACGCGTGGCTCGAAGCGTTGGCTTCGACCGCCTGCAGCAGTTGGGCTGCCGCTGCAACGGCGATCACCTCGGGCGCCTTGTCGACGATGCCGTCGATGCCGATCGGGCACACCATTCTCGCGATGCGCGCCGGGTCGATGCCGCGCGCCGCGAGCCGGTGTTCGAACTGCTTCTTCTTCGTGAACGAGCCGATCATGCCGAAGAACGCAAAGTCGCCGCGTCTGAGGATGCATTCGGCCAGCGCGAGATCCACCGTGTGGTTGTGCGTCATCACGATGAAGTACGTGTGCGGCGGCGCGCGGTCGACGGCTTCGTCGGGTGCGTCGTTCGGCTCGATCGTCACGTTGTCAGGCACGAACTGCGGCGCGGGAAAGGCGGCGTCGCGCTCGTCGACCCAGGTCACGTGGCAGGGCAGCGTCGCGAGCACGCGCACGAGCGCGGCCCCGACGTGGCCCGCACCGAACAGCACGACCTGAAAATCGCGCGGCGCGATTGTTTCGGTGAGCAGCGCGCCGCTCTCGTCGAAACCGGCGCCGTCCCACAGAAGGCAGTCGGTGTCGGTCGCGCCCGGTTCGGGATCGGAGAGCATCACGGCGTCGGGCATCGGCGCGAACGAGACGCTGCGCACGGTCGAGAGACCCTGCGCGGTGCGTTTCGACAGCGTCGTTACCCAGTTCAGATCCGCCACGTCGAGCCGCTCGAACGCCAGCACGACCGCGCCGCCGCAGCACTGGCCGAGGCTCGGGCCCAGAGCGAAACGCTCCAGCCGTCTCATGCGCGGGCTGCGCATGCCGTCCTTCAGCACTTGCCGTGCGGTCTCGATGGCCTTCCATTCCAGATGGCCGCCGCCGATCGTGTAGCGCGCGTCCTCGCGCGTGACGATCATCTTTGTGCCCGGCTCGCGCGGCGCGGAGCCTTCGACACGCGCGACCGTCACGAGCACGACGGCGTCGCCGTGCGCGAGCAGGTGTTGCAGGTCGTTCAGCCAAACTTGCATCGAGTGAGCTCCAAAAATGGTCGTGTTTGCGTCGTCGCAGGCGCTAGTTTACCGGGGCGGGTTCGAAGGCTTCGACCGTCAGCGCGTCAAGAATTGCCTCGGGCGTCGCCGGCGCGCGCAGTTTCGGCGCATCGGCTGAATCCGGCGCGGCGGAGGCGATCGCCGCGCGGATCGCGAGCAGCACCGAAAACGCCAGCAGGAGCGGCGGCTCGCCGACCGCCTTCGAGCGGAAAATCGTCGGTTCGGCGTTGTCGTTGCCCGCGTTACGAAAGAGGGCGACGTTGAAGATCGCAGGCGCGTCGCTGACGGCGGGAATCTTGTAGGTCGACGGCGCGTGCGTCATCAGACGCCCGTCGCGGTTCCACCACAGCTCTTCAGTCGTGAGCCAGCCCATGCCCTGAATGAAGCCGCCTTCCACCTGACCGATATCGATGGCCGGATTGATCGAGCGTCCGGCGTCGTGCAGCAGATCGGCGCGCAACAGCTTCCATTCGCCGGTGAGCGTATCGACAATCACTTCCGACACCGCCGCGCCATACGCGAAGTAGTAGAACGGATGGCCCTGCAGCGTTTTCGCGTCCCAGTGGACTTTCGGCGTCGAATAGAAACCGTCCGACCACAACTGCACACGCGCGAGATACGCGGCCGCGACGAGCTGATCGAACGGCATCTGACCGTCGTTCACTTCCACGACGCCGCCACGAAACCGTACATCCGACGCAGTGCCGCCGAGCTGCTTCACGACGAGTTCGGCAAGCCGCGCGCGGATCGTGAGCGCCGCGTCCTCGGCGGCCTTGCCGTTGAGGTCGCTGCCCGTCGATGCCGCCGTCGCCGAGGTATTCGCGACCTTCGACGTATCCGTCGCCGTCACGCGCACGCGCGGCAGGCCGATGCCGAGCACGCTCGCGACGACCTGCGCGACCTTCGTGTTGAGCCCCTGGCCCATTTCCGTGCCGCCGTGATTGACGAGCACGGAGCCGTCTTTGTAGACGTGCACGAGCGCGCCCGCCTGATTCAGGAACGGCACGTTGAACGAGATGCCGAACTTGACCGGCGTGAACGCGATGCCGCGCCTGAGCACGCTGCTTTTTGCGTTGAACGCGGCGACTTCGGCGCGGCGTTTCTGATAATCGCTCGACGCGATGAGTTCGTCGGTCAGCGCCGCGATCACGTTGTCCGCGACCGGCTGGCCGTAAGGCGTCACATTGCGATCGCCGATGCCGTAGTAATTCGCGCGCCGCACGTCGAGCGGATCGCGTTTCAGCCGATGCGCGATGTCATCGAGCATCACTTCCATCACGAGCGCGCCTTGCGGTCCGCCGAAGCCGCGAAACGCGGTGTTCGACTGCGTGTTGGTCTTGCAGCACAGCGCGCGAATCTCGACATCGCTCAGGTAGTACGCGTTGTCGAAGTGGCAGACGGCGCGCGTTGCGACCGCGCCCGACAGATCCGCCGAATAGCCCGCCCGCAACGCGATCTCGACGCGCGCGCCGACGATGCGGCCGTCGTCGTCGAAGCCGCATTCGTATTCGTAGACCGCGTCGTGGCGCTTGCCGGTGATCATGAAGTCGTCGTCGCGGTCGGCGCGCAGCTTCACGGGGCGCTTCAGCAGATGCGCCGCGAGCGAGGCCACGCACGCGAACAGCGCCGATTGCGATTCCTTGCCGCCGAAGCCGCCGCCCATGCGCCGGCATTCGCACAGCACGGCGTGGGTCGGCCAGCCGAGCATGTGCGCGACGACCTGCTGCATCTCGCTCGGATGTTGCGTCGAACTGTGGACGAGCATGCCGTCCTGCTCTTTCGGCATCGCGTAGGCGACCTGGCCTTCGAGATAGAACTGCTCCTGGCCGCCTACTTCGAACTCGCTCTTCAAGCGATGCTTCGCCGCCGCGATGCGTGCGGCCGGATCGCCGCGCAGCAGATGCAGCGGCGGCAGCACGAACTGATTGCGCGCCTTCGCTTCGCGCGGCGTGAGCACGGCTTCGAGCGGCTCGTAGCGCACCACATCCTCGCTTTTCGCGAGCGCGGCGGCGCGGCGCGCCAGATCGTGACTCTCGGCGATGACGGCGAACACCGGCTGGCCGAGGTACTGCACTTCATCGGTGGCGAGGATCGGGTCGTCGTGCAGCACCGGGCCGCAATTGTTCTCGCCGGGAATGTCGGCGGCTGTCAGTACCGCGACGACGCCGGGCGCTGCGCGCACCGCGTCCAGATCGAGCGACACGATGCGCGCGTGAGCATGCCGCGACAGTCCGAGCGCCGCGTGCAGCGTGCCGCGCAGTTCGGGAATGTCGTCGATATAGACCGCTTCGCCGCTCACGTGCAGCGCCGCCGATTCGTGCGGCAGCGCGGCTCCGGCGGCATCGAGCGCGATCGGTTCGGTGACCTTGTTCATGGCTGCTCCTGCGCTTCGTAGGCGAAGGCGCTCACGTCGGCGAGCGCGAGCGGTGCATCGCGGCGCGTTTCCAGATAGAAGCGCCACAGGACGTTGCGCGCCACTTTCGCGCGATACGCGCTCGACGCGCGCATGTCGGTGAGCGGCTGGAAATCGGCGTCGAGCGCGGCCATCGCGGCGCGCGCCGTGTCTTCGGTCCAGTCGCCGCCGATCAGCGCCGCTTCCGCCTGGGTCGCGCGTTTCGGCGTCGCGGCCATGCCGCCGAACGCGATGCGCGCATCCGTCACGCGATGCTGCGCGTCGAGCGTGATCGCGAACGCGGCGCACACCGCCGAGATGTCCTGGTCGTAGCGCTTCGCCACCTTGTAGGTGCGAAAGCGCAGCGCCGCGACCGGGCGCGGCACGCGAATCGACGCGACGAATTCGCCTGCGTCGAGCGCGGTTTTCTGATAGCCGAGATAGAACGCATCGAGCGGCACCGTGCGGGTCTTGTCGGCCTTTTGCAGCACGAGTTCCGTCTTAAGCGCGATCAGTGCGGGCATCGAATCGCCGATCGGCGAGCCATTCGCGACGTTGCCGCCGAGCGTGCCCGCATTGCGGATCGGCCGCGACGCGAAGCGCGTCCACAGTTCGGCGAGTTCGGGATAGTCGGCGGCGAGCGCGGCGTAGGCGTCCTCCAGCGAGGCCGCCGCGCCGATGGTCAGCGTCTGCGCGTCGCGCTCGATGGTCTTCAGTTCGTCGACGTTGCCGATGTAGAGCAGGTCGCCGAGATCGCGGAATTGCTTCGTCACCCACAAGCCGACGTCGGTGCTGCCCGCGAGCAGCCGCGCGTTCGGCTGCGATGCGCGCAAGCGCGCGAATTCGGCGCGCGTGACGGGGGCCTGGAACGTGTGCGGACCGGATGCATCGGACGCGCGATATTCGAACGTCTGCGTGCGCTTCAGTGCAAGCAACTGTTGCGTCAGCGCGTCGGCATCGAAGGGCGGGCGCGGGTAGTCGAACATGCGCTGCGCGGCATCGACGATCGGCCGATAACCCGTGCAGCGGCACAGATTCCCCGACAGCGCGGCGGCGATGTCATCGCGCGACGGCGCTCCCGCATCGCGCGGATGGCTGTGATAGAGCGCCCACAGGGACATCGCGAAGCCGGGCGTGCAGAAGCCGCATTGCGAGCCGTGACAATCGACGAGCGCCTGCTGCACCGGATGCAGCGCGCCATCCGCGCCGCGCAGATCCTCGACGGTAAAGAGGGCGCGCGAATCGAGCGTCGGCAGAAACTGGATGCAGGCGTTGACGGCCTTGAGCGCGAGCGCGCCGGCGGCGTCGAGTTCGCCGATCACGACGGTGCACGCGCCGCAATCGCCTTCCGCGCAGCCTTCCTTCGTGCCGGTGCAAAGCGCGGTCTCGCGCAGATGCTGAAGCACCGTGCGCGTGGTGGGAGCGTCGCCGATCTCGCGTACGGCGCCGCGTTGGAGAAAGCGGATGGTTTGCGTTGTCATGAGTGAAAAGACATTGCGGACCGGGCGCGCGTTACGCGGTTTCCGTTCGCCTCATGGGTTGCATGAGAAAGCTGCCTTTGAGCGAATCGGACTGCGCGCACGTAGATCGCCATCCAGACACGAACATATCACCGCAATATCCCAAAAATATTGCCGGGCACGTATCAAGATTATGCGGATGCGCTGATGCGGGAAAGGGGAAAGCGCGTGGAGCGGGGTGAAGCGGGCAAGAACGGGCGACCGCGACCGGGTCGCCCGGAAATAATTACCGTACTGCGGTGCGCAGATTGCGCTTCAGACGCAGACTGGCCACGACCAGCACGAAAATCAGCGCGAACGCGATCAGCGACCACTGCGGCAGGGACAGCCCGAGGATCGGCGGATACGGCGTCTCGCACAGGCCCGCGACCTTGAACACCTGCGGCAGCCAGGCCGCGGGCGGCAGGCCGTCGACGATCGGCTGAAGCGCGTCGAAGCCGCAACTGAAGCCGGGATGCGACTGCACGTAGACGTGGCGCGCCGCCGTGGCGATCCCGCCGAGCGCCGAGATGGCGACGAGCGTTTCGAACAGCGCGATGCCGCGCCAGTTGCGGAAGATCGCGCCGAGAAACGCGAAGATCGCGACCAGCACGAAGAAATAGCGCTGGATGATGCACAGCGGGCAGGGATCTTCGTTATGGAAGAATTGCAGATAGAGCGCGCCGCCGACCAGGCCGAGACTGACGAAACCGAGCAGCACGAGGAGGCGCCGCTCGCGCCGCACCGCCCGGTCGTCCTGATGCATCGTGAAGTGATGTAAAGAGTTGTTCATTGTTTCGCAACGATTCGAGAAGGAAGCACCTGAGTTGCGCCGGTCGCGCGGTGAATTCTAGCGCGAACGCCCGATGCGCAAAATCCGCCGCCGATTTTCAGGCGTTCAGCGCGTCGTCGCGAGCACCGCTTCGACCGCGCGTCCGATCGACAGCAACGCGTCGTCGGAGTTCGGCGCGCCCGCGAGCATCAGGCCAACAGGCGCTTCGCCGCGCGGATGGCAAGGCAGCGTCAGCGCGCACGCATCGAGAAAGTTGAAGGTCGTAGGGTTGCGCAGGATCAGCGCGTTGGCGCGCGTGAAGGCGTCGTCGTCGGCTTCCAGATCGGCGATGCGCGGCGGCAGCACTGGCACCGTCGGGCAGACGATGGCGTCGAAACGCTGCCAGAGCGTCGTGCGGGCCTCTTCGATCATCGCGGCGCGCGCCTCGCACAGGTCGATGTAATCCGCCGCGCTTGCCGCCTCGGCGCGCTTCAGCCGCGCGAGCACGCGCGGATCGTATTCGCCGCCGCGCTCGGCCATCAGTTTCCGATGCCACGCATGGGCTTCGATCGCGACGAGCGGGTAGCGATTGATCTCCGGCAGCCGGTCGAGTGGCGCGAAACGCACGTCTTCGACGAGCGCGCCCGCGGCGGCCAGATGATTGACGGCTGCGGCGACCGCGTTGGCGACGGGCGCCTCGACGCCATCGGTCACGTAGTTCGTCAGCACGCCCAGGCGCACGCCGTCGAGCGGACGCGTCGCGGGCACGCCGGGGTCGCGCCCCGCGAGAATGCGGTCGACGAGCGCACAGCACGCAACCGACACCCCGATCGGCCCGAACGAGTCGAGCGACTTCGAGAGCGGCACGCCGCCTTGCTTCGGGATGCGGCTCGCGGTCGGCTTGAAGCCGGTGATGCCGCACAGCGCGGCGGGAATGCGGATCGAGCCGCCGGTGTCGGTGCCGAGCGCGATCGCGGCCATGCCATCCGCGACCGATGCCGCCGCGCCCGACGAGGAACCGCCCGCGATGCGCGCGTCGCCCGGCACGTCGGCGCGCCACGGGGAACGCGGCGTGCCGTAATGCGGATTCAGGCCAAGGCCGGAGAACGCGAACTCGCTCATGTTGGTGCGCCCGACCAGCACCGCGCCCGCGCGGCGCAGACGCGCGACGGCGACGGCATCGGCCTTCGCGGGCGCGGCGTCGCGCAGCGCTTTCGAACCGGCGCGCGTCACCTGGCCTTCGATGTCGAACAGATCCTTGATCGAGACGGGAATGCCCGCGAGCGGCGACAGCACGGTGCCGGCGCGGCGCAGCGCGTCGTGCGCGTCGGCGGCGGCGCGGGCGTGTTCTGCATCGACATGCATGAAGACGGTCGAACCCTGGCCCGACGGATCGGCGATGCGCTCGAGCGCCGCCTCGACGAGCGCGCGGCTCGTCGTGCGGCCGCTTTTGAGATCGGTGGCGAGTTGGGCGAGAGGGGCGAACTGCGGCGAAGTGGTCGGCATGGCGTCGGGCAGTGGCGTGGCCGCGTGCGAGAAGTCCGGGCGCGCCCGGCGCTTCGCATCGGCAGTGAATGGATGGGCGCGCTGTGGCTCGAAGCCGGGACGCCCAAGGTGGCTGTCATTCTAAGCCACCGCCGCCGTTCGAACACCGCTCAGATCGTGCGCGAGAAGCGCCGCAGGCTCGCCTGTCCCAGATAGCGGTCGAACACCGACGCGACGTTGCGCACCAGCATGCGCCCGGCGGGCAGCACGCGGATCGCGTCGCGCGACAGGTCGATCAGGCCGTCGTCGGCCATCGGCGCGAGGCGCGCGAGTTCGCTGGCGAATGCGGTGGGAAATTCGATGCCGTGCGTGCTCGCGACATCGTCGAAACGCAGCTCGCCGCCGCACATGAGACGCATGATGACGTCGCGGCGGAGTTCGTCGTCGGCGCAAAGACGCACGCCGCGCGCGATGGCGAGACGCCCCGCATCGATCGCGGCGGCGTAGTCGGCAAGCTCGCGCGCGTTTTGCGCGTAGACGTCGCCGATCTTGCCGATCGACGACGCGCCGATGCCGACCAGATCGCAATCCGCGTGCGTGCTGTAGCCCTGGAAGTTGCGCTGGAGCGTGCCCGCTTCGAACGCGCGCGTGAGTTCGTCGCCGGGCAGCGCAAAATGATCCATGCCGATATAAACGTAACCCGCGTCGCTCATGCGCGCGATCACGCGCTCGAGAATCGCGAGGCGCTCGGTGGCCGAGGGCAGCGTGCTTTCGTCGATCTGCCGCTGCATCTTGAAGAGCGCCGGCATGTGCGCGTAGCCGAATACGGAGACGCGGTCGGGCTTCAGATCGACGATCGCGTCGAGGGTGCGCGAGAAGCTCACGACGCTTTGATGCGGCAAGCCGTAGATCAGATCGACGCTCACCGACTTGAAGCCGTTCGCGCGCGCGGCGTCGAGCACGGTTTCGGTCATCGCGCGCGGCTGGATGCGGTTGACGGCGCGCTGCACGCGCTCGTCGAAATCCTGCACGCCGAGGCTCAGGCGATTGAAGCCGAGTTCGCGCAGCAATGCGATCGTTTCCGCCGACGCTTCGCGCGGATCGACTTCGATCGAATATTCGGCGCGGTCATCGGGGACGAGGTTGAAATGCTCGCGCGTGGCCGACATCAGCTCGGTCATCTCGTCGTGCGACAGGAAGGTCGGCGTGCCGCCGCCCCAATGGAGTTGCGTGACCGGGCGCGAGGTGTCGAAGAGCGCGGCCTGCAACGCGAGTTCGCGCTTCATCCGGTCGAGATAAGGGCGTGCGTGTGCGCGATTTTTCGTCGCGACCTTGTTGCAGCCGCAATAGAAGCAGACCGTGTCGCAGAACGGGATGTGGAAGTAAAGCGAGAGGTCGGCGCTCGCGCTGCTGTTTTTCGCCGCTTCGCGATAATGCGCGGGGTCGAACGAGTCGGTGAACTGGACGGCGGTCGGATAGGACGTGTAGCGCGGACCGTGCGCGTCGTAGCGCGCGAGCAGGTCGGGGCGAAAGAGCGGGGTGGCGGGACTCATGGCGGACCTCTGGGAATCATCCGAGTCTAATCGGACGATGCGCGCCGGAATTGCGTGATAAGGTCGCAGCCCGGCCGCGGCGATTTGACGAAGCGCAAAGGTGAGGCGTGGGACAATGTCGTTTCTTTTTGCGCTGTTCGGTGTCGCCATGTCGATCGATTCTTCGCCCCATGCCTGCCGCGAAGGCTGCGGTGCGTGCTGCATCGCGCCGTCCATCTCCAGTCCGATTCCGGGCATGCCGGAGGGCAAGCGCGCGGGCGAGCGCTGCATTCAATTAGGCGATGATCTGCGCTGCGGGATATTCGGCGATCCGCGCCGGCCCGCGTGTTGTGGCGGGCTGCAGCCTTCCGCGGAGATGTGCGGCGAGACGCGCGAATATGCGCTCGTGTGGATCGAGAGGCTGGAAGCGCAGACACAGCCGACGCAACTGTCGTGACGATCGGCAGTCCAAAGCCCGAACCGCGCCACGAGGCGCAGACCTGAAGAAACGCACTGGAGGATCACGCATGACGGAACCCGTCGCGCCGCTGCGGCGCCGGTTCGTGCTCGCAGGACTGATGTCGCTGCCCGCACTCGTACTCACATCGAAGGCCCGGGCGGCCTCGAACTCGATATTCCCGTTCATTCCGGACCACTACACATTCTCGACGCAGCAGGTTCAGGCCGCCGTCGCGCGCAAGTTCCCGCTGCAACGCACGGCCTCGCAGATCTTCGACGTCGTTCTGAGCAATCCGGTCGTCGGCATGGCGCCGGATCGTAATCGCGTGACGGTGAAAGTCGACGCGCGTCTGGCCACGCCGTTCATGCCGAATCCCGTGGTCGGCGTGTTCACGCTTTCGACGCAACTCGGCTACGACGCGCCGACTCGTTCCGTCATCCTGATTTCACCGAGTGTTGACGATGCGCAGCTAACCGGCGACGCCGCGCAATATAACCAGCAGATCGCCTCGGTCGGCGCGCAACTGGCGGCGCAGTTGCTCGATCGCTATCCGATCCACACCTTCAAACCGGAGGAACTCCAGTTCGCCGGAGTGTCGTATGAACCCGGTACAATCACAGTCCTTACAAACGGCATACGTGTGCAGATCGTTGAGAAGTAAGTCGAAATCTCTGCGCAATGTGCTCCACAAGCAACGGCGATAACGGCTAACAAGGGCTGACGGATGGACTGGATATTGATGGTGAAGGCGCTCATTCTGGGCGTCGTCGAGGGCTTGACCGAATTTCTGCCGGTTTCGAGCACGGGGCATCTGATCGTGGCGGGCAGTTTGCTGAATTTCACCGACGCGCAGTCAAAAACGTTCGATGTCGTCATTCAGTTCGGCGCGATTCTCGCGATCTGCTGGGAATATCGCGCGAAGATCGGCTCCGTGGTCGTCGGTCTGCCGGCGCGCGCGGACGCACGGCGCTTCACGCTGAACGTGATCATCGCGACGATTCCGGCCATCGTGCTGGGTCTGCTGTTCGAGAAAACCATCAAGTCGGTGCTGTTTTCGCCGGTGCCGGTGTCGGTCGCACTGATCGTCGGCGGCATCGTGATTCTGTGGGCCGAGGCGCGCCAGCGCGAACGCGCCGCCATGACGCGCGTGTATTCCGTCGACGATCTCTCCTATGCGGACGCCTTCAAGGTCGGTCTCGCGCAATGCTTCGCGCTGATTCCGGGCACCTCGCGTTCCGGCGCGACCATCATCGGCGGGATGCTGTTCGGGCTGGAGCGGCGCGTCGCCACGGAGTTCTCGTTCTTCCTCGCCATCCCGATCATCTTCGGCGCGACGCTCTACGAAATGGCGAAGTACTGGCGCACGCTGACGGTGGACGATTTCGGGCTGTTCGCCATCGGGATGGTGGCCGCCTTCGTGAGCGCCTTCGTCTGCGTGCGCTGGCTGTTGCGCTACGTGGCGTCGCACGATTTCACGGCGTTCGCGTGGTATCGGATCGGCTTCGGTTTGCTGATTCTGATCGTCGGCTACAGCGGCGGGCTGAGCTGGGCGGACTGAGCGCGGTTTCGTCGCGCACGATGCAAAACGCCACGGCTTGCCGTGGCGTTTGTCTTTTCCGGGTAGGGCTCTTTCAGCGGCGGCGGAACATCAGGTCCCACACGCCATGTCCGAGCCGCAGGCCTCTTCGCTCGAACTTCGTGACGGGGCGGAAATCCGGGCGCGGCGCATAGCCGTCCGCGGTGTTTTCCAGCGCGCTTTCCGCCGCAAGGACTTCGAGCATCTGCTCGGCGTAATTCTGCCAGTCGGTCGCGAGATGAATGTACCCGCCCGGCTTCATGCGCGACACGAGCAGCGCGACGAACTTCGGCTGAATCAGACGGCGCTTGTGATGACGCGCCTTGTGCCACGGATCGGGGAAGTAGATATGCACGCCGTCGAGGCTGTCCGGCGCGATCATGTGTTCGAGCACTTCCACGGCGTCGTGCTGAAGGATGCGGATATTGCCGAGCCCTTGCTCGCCGATCAGCTTCAGCAGTGCGCCGACGCCCGGTTCATGCACTTCCACGCCGATGAAGTCATCGCCCGGACGCGTGGCCGCGATCTCCGCCGTCGTCGCGCCCATGCCGAAACCGATTTCCAGCACGCGCGGCGCCTTGCGTTCGAAGAGCGCGTCCCAGTCGCCGGGTTGCGGCGTGTAGGGCACGACAAAACGCGGGCCGAGTTCGTCGATCGCGCGTTGCTGGCCCGGCGACACGCGGCCCGCGCGCGTGACGAAGCTGCGGATGCGGCGATGACGCAGCGTGGCGTTCGCGTCTGTTTCGGAGTGGACGTCGTTTTCGATGCCGTCGTCGGCGTCGTCCTGAAGATCGTGGTTCATGGCAAGGCGATGCTGGAAACTAAAAAGCCGCCCAAACGTGACTTGGGGCGGCTTTCGCTGGGATTCTGGAGCGGGCGATGGGAATCGAACCCACGTCTGTAGCTTGGGAAGCTACGGTAATAGCCATTATACGACGCCCGCATGAGGCGGCTATTGTAAGCGCAACGCGTCCCGAGGCGCAATCGCGCCCGGTGGCGCTCAGATGCCGAAGAGCGTCATCGAGACCGCCATGCGCGTCACCACCATCAACAGCACCTGCACGATCACGAACAGCAGGATCGGCGAGAGATCGATGCCGCCCAGGCGCGGCAGAATGCGACGCAGCGGATCGAGGAACGGCGCGGTGATCTGATAGAGCAGCGGCATCGCCGGCGACTGCGGGTTGAGCCACGACAGCAGCGCCATCAGGATCGTCACCCAGATGATGAGGTTCAGCGCCCATTTGACGACCGTCAGCAATGCGACGAGCAGAAGCATCGGCACCATGAGCGTCGGATCGATGCCCGCCAGCACGACCATCAGCGTCACGTAGACAGCCGACGCAATGAATGCCGCGAGAATGCTGGCCCAGTCGACCTTGCCGCCAGGCAGGATCTTGCGCAGCGGCAGCACGAGCCAGTTGGTCGCCTGCATCACGGCATTCGAGACGGGGTTGTAGGGCGGCATGCGTACGACCTGCATCCACGCACGCAGCAGCAGCGCCGCGCCGAACAGGGTGAACAGGGTATTGAGCAGAAAACGGGCGATCTCGCCGAACATCTCGGGTCCTCTAGGATGCGTGGGGTCGTTTGAGCGAAAGGGTGAAGAAAGCGAAAGCTAGCGCGTGAAGCGCTGCCCGCCTGGCGTGTCGATATCGACGAGGCCGTCCGCGCGGCGCGAATGGTGGATGCTGACCTTGATCATTGTTCGTTCTCTGGACTTGAGTATCGTGCCGGAACCATCGCGGCGCGGCGCCTGGATTCCCCGCCCGCCAAATCGTCTGGTGGGATGCGCCGGACGTCACCTTATCATGGCTTTAAAGCAGCTTGGGGACGTTGTCGCACGTGCCGCGCGCGATTCTTCGCGCGAATGCGTGAAAGGCTGGCGAAAGCTCCGCGCAAGCCGGTTTGCACGGTGCGCGCCAGCATCGGAAAACCCTAGTGTTGCCAATTTGAGACGATCTCGGAAAAGCGCATTTCATGCAAAACTGGCAGGATATAAAGACAGAGAGCGAAAGGACGAAAGTGCAGGGTAGATGCGAATCTGTTTCTCGCCGGTCACGCAAACGGATAAGAACAAGGGTTTTTTTCAACGCGGAGGTGTGTATCGAAACGGCATGCTTTCTGCTGAATGTGGTTTAACGCACACCGACGCGAAGACTTGGTTTCTTTGCGAACATCGATGCACGGACAGGGCGCTCAATATCAAAGAGAAGACAGATTCAGCGGGATAGAACGTGCGGTCCGAGGCCGCCGGGCTTCCCTTGGGGTTTCATTCGCTACGTTCGGAGGTCGCCATGAGCATTTTCTCTTATCGAAAGCATCTGCGATTCTTGAGCCAGGCCCAGCGTCGCCGCTGGTGGGACCAGAAAAAGCGTCTGACGCCGCGGGTCGTGATCGGCGCGGCTTATGTGCCGCCGAACGTCACACGTGAGTTTGCCTACGTCAAAGTGGGCTGAATCAAATACTAGCTTCGGGTATTTCGCGTAATACATGAAAAGCCCCGCCGGACGGATTTGTCCGGCGGGGCTTTTCCTTTCTTTTGTAATTAGACGTTACGCGCGTTTTATCGATCGCTGCGGAGTCCACGCGTCGTGTCGCGCCGAAGTCCGCCGAACGGTCGATCGGAGCGCGGTTGCACGCGCGCTCCGGCTTACACATTCGCATGCGCGTTAAGGAACTTGCAATTTGCAACAAATGGCTTCTGCGACTGGCGCGCTTTTTCGATAAATTGTTTTCATACCGTCGCTCGTGAGCCGTGCAGACCGGCCAACACGCGAAGCGGCGAGGAGAACGAAAGTGAAAAAGCTCGGTGGTCTTTTGGTTGCTGGCGCGCTCGGCGTGGGTTTCGCCACTGTTGCGCAAGCGCATGTTTCGGTCGGCGTGGGTATCGGGGTGCCGGCCTATCCGGTGTATGCCGCGCCGCCCGCGCCCGTCTATATGGCTCCGCCGCAGCCGGTGTATGTGGCGCCGCCTCCGCCTGTCGTGTACGCGCCGCCGCCCGCGGTGGTCGTCGGCGGTTATGGCGGGTATGGGTATTACGGCCGTCCGTACTATGGCCGCCCTTACTACGGGCATCACGGCTATTACCGGCACGGGCCGGGCTACTGGCGCCATTGAGCGGTCCGCCGGATAAACAGAAAGGCGATGCGAGCATGCATCGCCTTTTTGTTTGGGCGTGGGAAAATGGGGTCCCTCTTCGCCTCGAAGGCCGACTCCGATGTCCTCACTTCCCGCCCCGACTTTCGATGACGTCGCCGATGCCGCCAGGCGCATCGAAGGCGCCGCCCATCGCACACCCGTCCTGACCTCGCGCACCGCCGATGCCATCGCGGGCGCATCGCTCTTCTTCAAATGCGAGAACTTCCAGCGCATGGGCGCGTTCAAGTTCCGCGGCGCGTACAACGCGATCTCGCATTTCGACGAGCGTCAGCGCGCGGCGGGCGTCATCACGTTTTCGTCGGGCAATCACGCTCAGGCGATCGCGCTGTCGGCGAAGCTCGCCGGCATCCGCGCGACGATCGTGATGCCCGAGGACGCGCCCGCCGCGAAGATGGCAGCGACGCGCGGCTACGGCGGCGAAGTGATCACCTACGACCGCTACACACAAAACCGCGAGGAAATCGGCCGCAAGCTCGCCGAGGAGCGCGGCATGACGCTGATCCCGCCTTACGACCATCCGCATGTGATCGCGGGGCAGGGCACGTCGGCGAAGGAACTGATCGAGGAAACCGGACCGCTCGATTATCTGTTCGTGTGTCTCGGCGGCGGCGGGCTGATCGGCGGATGCGCGCTCGCGGCGGCGGCGCTTGCGCCGGACTGCAAGGTCATCGGCGTCGAGCCGGAAGCGGGCAACGACGCGCAGCAGTCGCTCGCGCGCGGCGAGATCGTGCATATCGAAGTGCCGCGCACGATCGCCGATGGCGCGGCGTCGACGCATGTCGGCGAATACAACTTCCCGATCATCCAGCGTCACGTGGACAGCATCGTCACCGTGAGCGACGCGCAACTCATCGAGACGCTGCGCTTTTTCGCGCAGCGCATGAAGATGGTCGTCGAGCCGACCGGCTGTCTCGCGGCGGCCGCCGTGTTGCAGAAGGTGGTGCCGGTCGAGGGCAAGCGGGTCGGTGTGATCGTCTCGGGCGGCAACGTCGATCTGGCGAAGCTGGCTCAGTTCGTCGCGTGACGCCGTATTTTCACGATGCCGCGTGCACGATCAGATCGCGGTAGCCATTGACGATCACGCTGTACGAGAAGTACGCGAAGAGCACCGCGGACATGACGTGGCAGGCGCGCAGAAGCTGGGTTCCGGCGCGCTTCCTGCCGTGGCTCGCGAGCGTGCAGATGAAGATCGTCCAGCCGAGCCCGCCGGCGAAGAAGCCGATGAGAAACACCGAAGCGCTCACGGGGCTCGTCGCGCCGCTTTTCGCGATCAGCGCGCCGCCTACCGCCGCGAACCACAGAATCGCACTCGGCGATGAAACCGCCAGCAGGCATCCGCGCATAAAGCTTTTCCAGTGCGCCGGCAGCGGCGCACTGTAATCCGCCTCGCCTTCGACGGGCGGCGCGGTCGCCGGATTGAGCGCTTCGCGCGCCATCTTCCAGGTCAGAAAGAGCAGCACGATTGCCCCGCCGATCCACACGACCCAGCGCACGGCGGAAAACTGCAGCAGCGCCGACATGCCCGCCAGCGCGAGCGCCGCGTAGAAGAGGTCGCCGAAACACGTTCCGAGGCCGAGCACGAGCCCCGGCCTGAAGCCATGCGACAGCACGAGCGAAATGATCGCGACGTTGGCGATCCCGATATCCAGACACAAAGACAGCGACAGAAAAAAACCGTCCGACAGCAGCGACCACGAATGCATGTTGTTATTGATGATTGTGAAGGGCGAAGCTTATGTCGAGGTGTCCGGTCGGCACGCTCATCGTGTTGCGCGTAATGGGGTTGCGAAAGGCGGCGAGCGCATCGCGTTGCCGCTCTGTGCCGATGCCGAGCAGATCGAGCACATGCACGACGACCGCGTTGAGCACCGATGTGTTGCCGTCCTCGACCTTCACCGCGATGCCGAGCGCGCCTTGCTCGCGCCGCACGCCGATCGCGTAGCTCGCGTCCGCGCCCGTCTTGCCGACGAGTTCGCCGCCGAACGCCTGCATCAGCAGCGTGCAGAAGCGCCTCTCGCCCGCGACGAGTTCGGGATACGACGTCATCGCGCGATGGATGCGGGCAAGCGGCGAGCCCTCGGGCGCAGCGGCGATCTTCATATAGAGCCGCGCGAGACGTTCGAGCGGGAAGGCGGGCGTCGGCAGATTGCAGCCGTCGATGGCCCATTGCACTTCGTCGTCGGCGAGATCGACGGCGCGCGCCATCGTGCGCTTCACGTGCATCTGCAGCGGATGCTCTGGCAAGTGGTAATCGGCGAGTGGCGCGTCGATCGCCCGCGCGCCCGCCAGCATGCCGGCGTGCTTGCCGGAGCAGTTGCTGCAGACGGCCGTCGGCGTGAAGTCGCGCCTGATCCAGTCTTTGTATACCGCTTCGGAGATCGGCGGATGGCCGCCGCAGCGCAGATCGCTTTCGCTCGCGTTCGATCTGGCGAGCATCGCCCGCGCGCGCTCGATATGACGCGGCTCGCTGCTGTGCGAGCCGCACATCAGCGCGAGGTCTTCATCGGTGAAACCGAAGCGCGCGAGCGCGCCCGTTTCGATGATCGCGAGCGCCTGCGCGGGCTTCGCCGCCGAGCGCGGCAGCGTCACGCGATACGGATCGCCGAAGGAATGCACGAGGCGCCCGTGAGCATCGACGATGGCGACGTGCGCCGCATGCGTGTTCTCGACGACGTCGCCGCGATAGAGCGTGGCCGCGATCATGATTTATCCAGTCCGAGTTCAGTCCACAGCGCATCGACGCGACGCTTCACGGCTTCGTCCATTACGATCGGGCGGCCCCATTCGCGTGTCGTTTCGCCGGGCCACTTGTTGGTCGCGTCGAGCCCCATCTTCGAGCCGAGTCCCGCGACCGGCGAGGCGAAGTCGAGATAGTCGATCGGCGTGTTGTCGACCATCACGGTGTCGCGCGTCGGATCGACACGCGTCGTGATCGCCCAGATGACTTCGTTCCAGTCGCGCACGTTCACGTCTTCGTCCACCACGATGATGAACTTCGTATACATGAACTGCCGCAGAAAGCTCCACACGCCGAACATCACGCGCTTCGCGTGGCCGGGGTAGCTCTTCTTCATCTGCACGATCGCCATGCGATAACTGCAGCCCTCGGGCGGCAGATAGAAATCGGTGATCTCGCTGAACTGCTTCTGCAGCAGCGGCACGAACACTTCGTTCAACGCGACGCCGAGCACGGCGGGCTCGTCGGGCGGCTTGCCGGTGTAGGTGGAATGGAACAGGGCGTCGCGGCGCATCGTGATCTTCTCGACGGTGAAGACCGGAAACCATTCCTGTTCGTTGTAGTAACCGGTGTGATCGCCGTACGGCCCTTCGAGCGCGTGCTCGTACTTCGCGGCGGCGCCAGCCGACGGACGCGGCGGCGCGCCTGCGGGCGCGGGCGGCGGTGCGCCGTCCTGCGGATAAATGAAGCCTTCGAGCACGATCTCGGCGCGCGCCGGCACCTGCAGCGTATCGACGCCCGGCGTCAGGCACTTCGCGAGCTCGGTGCGCGAGCCGCGCAGCAGGCCGGCGAACTGATATTCGGACAACGAATCGGGCACTGGCGTCACGGCGCCGAGGATCGTCGCGGGATCGGCGCCGAGCACGACCGCGACCGGGTAAGGCTTGCCGGGATTCGCCAGCGCGAATTCGCGGAAGTCGAGCGCGCCGCCGCGATGCGCGAGCCAGCGCATGATGAGCTTGTTGCGCCCGATCAACTGCTGCCGGTAGATGCCGAGATTCTGGCGCGGCTTGTTCGGCCCGCGCGTGACGGTGAGGCCCCAGGTGAGCAGCGGTCCGGCGTCGCCGGGCCAGCAGGTCTGTATCGGCAGCCGATGAAGATCGACGTCGTTGCCTTCCCACACCACTTCCTGACAGGGCGGCGCGCTGACCGCTTTCGGCGCCATGTCCCAAACGGCCTTCGCGAGCGAAAGCAGCTTGCCCGCGTCCTTCAGGCCTTTTGGCGGCTCCGGCTCCTTGAGCGCCGAGAGCAGCCTGCCGACGTCGCGCAGCGAGCTGAGCGCGGCGACGTCGCTGCCGAGGCTGACATCGGAGCCGCTCTGCGCTTCAGTTTCGATGCCCATGCCGAGCGCGACGCGCCGGGTCGTACCGAACAGGTTGGCGAGCACGGGCATCGTGTGGCCAGTGGGCGCTTCGAAGAGCAGCGCCGGTCCGCCCGCGCGCAATACGCGATCCGAGATTTCGGTGATTTCGAGAACGGGAGAGATGGGCTGCCGAATGCGGCGCAATTCGCCGAGCGCTTCGAGGCGGGCGGTAAAGTCGCGCAGATCTTTATATTTCATCGATGGTCGAAATAGGGCTCGGAGGCGCCCGATGCACGCGGTGAAGGGCCGGGACGGCTGCGCGCTAGGCGATTGTCGATTTTACCTGCGTCGGCGTCCGTGCGTTGGGGGACATTCAGTAAATTCCTGTGGGAAAGGCCCGTGAGACGTGCTTTTCGGGCGCTGAACGGTGTTCAATATAACTGTAAGTAATTGAAACAGAAGTCTATAGCATTGACGGATCATTAAACCCTGATAGAATCGCCTCACACCCATTGCAGGTTTTGAAAGTTTTTACCTTAGCCTCAGGTTTTTCAGACGCACATGCGTCGCCTGCGCCGCTCCTGCCCGGCGATTCATGGCTGTTGGTTGTCCTTGCCGGCGTTTGACACGCCGGTTTTTCGCGTGGAAAGCCATGTGCGCAACCAGGGCATGCAGTTCGTGCCGCGCAACCGGTAGTCTTTGACCGGATCGGCTTTTCAGACGGCGCATGCCGTATCCCCGATGCCGCTTACGCTTGCCAGGTGCGAGCGGTGTCTGATTTGTGTTTCGAATGCGTATTCAATTCGTATTCATCTGCGCAAATCATGCAACATTGGGAGTATCGATGAACGCTTCATTCTGGTGGGGTTCCGACACCCGCGCCGCGCAGATCGTGCGTGTGGCGCTACGTCGTGGACGCCGTTTGAGTCACCATCTCTTCGCCATCGTCGGCTGCGCGGCGGTTGTCAGCGCGCTCGCACTGTGGTTGCTGCCATCGTGGCGCACCACCTTCGCCGCAAAGATCATGCCGTTCGTGTCGGCGGCCGTGCAGGCCGGACCGGCGCGTCTGCTCGCAGGCCAGCCGCTGCCGCCGTTCGCGGCGGTGCATCGCGCGCCGAGCGATCCGATGCTGCCCGCGAACCTTGCAGCCAACGCTGCATCGGTCAAGTCGAAGGCGCCCGGCGCCGCCGTGCCGTCGCTCGGCGCGGCTGCGTCCGACGACGCCAGCACGCATCGGCTCACCGGCGGCATCAGCCTCGCGGTCTCGCCCAACGGGCTGGACCCGCGCACGATGCCGTCCGTCGGCATGCTCGCGAGCATGATTCCGGCGCAGCGCGTCGTCGCCGATGCGCGTGATGACCGTGTGCTCGTCTCCACGCGCGAGCAGAAGCTCGTCGCGAACTTCATCGCGCGCCGTTATCGCGTGGCGGAAGATCCGGTCAGCGAACTCGTGCGCGCTGCGTTCGACACCGGCCGCGAAGTCGGCCTCGATCCGCTGCTGCTGCTCTCCGTGATGGCGATCGAATCGGGCTTCAATCCGTATGCCGAAAGCGGCGTGGGCGCACAGGGCCTGATGCAGGTGATGTCGAAGGTTCATTCCGACAAATTCCAGTACTTCGGCGGCTCGCACGCGGCGCTCGATCCGCTCGCGAACATCAAGGTCGGCGCGCTGGTGCTGAAGGACTGCATCGCGCGCGGCGGTTCGGTGGCGGGCGGTCTGCGCTACTACGTCGGCTCGACGACCCAGGACGACGGCGGCTACGGCGCCAAGGTGCTGGCCGAGCGTTCGCGCCTGCGCGATGTCGCGCGCGGCCGCAATGTGCCGATCAATGCGCCGCAAGCGCCGGTTCAGGCCGCGCCGAAGCAGGTGCTGGCATCGACCGCTGCGGACAGCAAACGCGTTCACGTGACGATCGACTCGGCGAAGAAGTCGGCATCGCAGGATGATGGCGACGGCGAAACGAAGCACGTCGCGTCGGCGGAATTCGGCGCCTGACGCATTCGCCAGACGTAAAAGAAGAAGGGCACCACGCGGTGCCCTTTTTTCTTGCCTGTCGCGCTCAGATCATCGGGCGAACAGCGTTCCCAGCCGCTGCACCGCTTCTTCGAGCTTCGAATACGCCGTGGCGTAAGAAAGACGAATGTAGCGCTCCGGCGCATGAAAGCCGAAATCCGCGCCCGGCACGAGCACGACGCCCGCGTCGTGGAGCATCGAGTGCGTGAGCGCATCGCTGTTGCCGGCGGCGGGATGGTGAACCGTCGTCGTATCGGCGTAGACGTAGAACGCGCCGTCGGGCACGACCGGTACACCGAAACCCAGCGAGCGCAGCGCCGGCACGATGTAGTCGCGCCGCCGCTTGAACTCCAGCCGGCGCGCTTCGTAAATTGCGAGCGTCTCGGGCTGGAAGCACGCGAGCGCTGCATGCTGCGCAAGTGCCGACGCGCAAATGAACAGGTTTTGCGAGAGCTTCTCGACCGCGCCGACCATCGCGTGCGGCACGACGAGCCAGCCGAGCCGCCAGCCGGTCATGTTGAAATACTTCGAAAAGCTGTTCACGGTCACGACATCGTCGCCGAAGGAGAGCGCGGACACGGGCTTCGCGTCGTAGCTCAGCCCCTGATAGATCTCGTCGACGATCGTGAAGCCGCCGCGCGCGCGCACCTTTTCGACGATGCGCCGCAACTCGTCCGGCTCGATCGACGTGCCGGTCGGATTCGACGGCGACGCGAGCAGCACGCCGCGCGTTCTATCCGTCCAGCTTTCCTCGACATGCGCGGCCGTGAGCTGAAAGCGCTCGGCCGGACCGCTCGCGATGAGCACCGGCTTGCCATCCGCCGCCGACACGAAGTGCCGGTTGCACGGATAACACGGATCTGGCATCAGCACTTCGTCGCCGTTATCGACGAGCGCCATGCACGCGAGCAGCAGCGCCGCCGACGCGCCCGCTGTCACCACGATGCGCTCCGGCTCGACTGTCAGTCCGAAGGTATCGCGATAATGCTGCGCGATCGCCTCGCGCAGGGCGTGAATGCCGAGCGCGTTGGTGTACTGCGTGACGCCGCGCTTGAGCGCATCGGCGGCGGCGTGGATCACCGGCTCCGGCGCGGTGAAGTCCGGTTCGCCGATGCTCATGTGGATGATGTCGCGGCCCGCGCGCTCCAGCGCCTGAGCCTCTTTCATCAGCTCCATCACGTAGAACGGCTCGATCGCATCGACGCGCGACGCGAGCCTGACGAGCGGTTCCGAGACGCCGGTCATTTACGCTCCGCGCCCGCGCGCCTGCGCCTCGGCGGGACGCATCACGACGGCGAGCTTGTCGAGCACGCCGTTTACGTACTTGTAGCCGTCCGAGCCGCCGAAGGTCTTGGTCAGCTCGACCGCTTCGTTGATGACGACGCGATACGGCACGTCGATGTGATGCTTGAACTCGAACGCGGCGACCAGCAACACCGCGCGTTCGACCGGCGACAACTGCTCGATCGGGCGGTCGAGACACGGCTGCAACTGCGCGGACAGCGCGTCGGATTCCTTGATCACGCCGTGCAGGATCGCATCGAGATGCGCCTGATCGGCCTTGTCGAAGCCCTGTGCGTTGCGCAATTGCGCGTCGATTTCGCCGGCGGGCGCGCCCGACAGCAACCATTGATAAAGCCCTTGCGTCGCGAGTTCACGCGAACGGCGGCGTGCGCTCTTCATGCGCGGTCCTCGTCTTCTTCGTCTTCGTCTTCGTCTTCGTCATCGCCGCCGAGCTGCTCGAGCGCGACGGACAGATTCGCCATTTCGACCGCCACGCGTGCGGCGTCGCGGCCCTTCTCGGTCATGCGGGCGACGGCTTGTTCGTCGTTTTCGGTCGTCAGAACGGCGTTCGCAACCGGAATGCCGAAATCGAGCGCGATGCGCGAGATGCCCGCGCCGCTTTCGTTCGACACGAGTTCGAAGTGATACGTCTCGCCGCGCACGACCGCGCCGAGCGCGATCAGCGCGTCGAACTGGCCGGACTCCGCGAGCTTTTGCAGCGCGAGCGGAATTTCGAGCGCGCCGGGCACGGTGACGAGCAGCACGTCCTGGCCGATCACGCCGAGGCGCTCCAGCTCTTCGATGCACGCGTCGGCGAGGCCGTTGCACACCGGTTCGTTGAAGCGCGACTGCACGATGCCGATGCGCAAGCCGTCACCGTCGAGGTTCGGCTGGTATTGTCCGATTTCCATGAATGAGGTCCTTCCCTTGGAATTGTATGGAATGGGGTTGTGCGGCCGGCGGTTTCAGACCGAGCGCAACTGTGTGAGGGGCGTGTCCACGGGCGCGGCGGTGGCGGGGCAGCCGGGCATCGGCACGAAGCCCGTCACTTCCAGGCCGTAGCCCGACATGCTGCCCAGCTTGCGCGGGTTCGCGAGCACTTCCATCCTGCCGACGCCGAGATCGCGCAGGATCTGCGCGCCGATGCCGTAAGTCTTGAAGTCGATCGGGCGGCGCTTGAGCACCGCCGCCTTTTCCTTCTGGTCGAACGCCTGAAACACGTCGACGAGATGTTCCTTCGTGTCGCCGCAGTTGAGCATGACGATCGCGCCGAGGTCGCGCGCGGCGATTTCCTTCATCGCGGCGTCGATGGTCCACGAATGCGTCGACGAATCGATTTCGAGCAGATCGAGCACTGAAAGCGGCTCGTGCACGCGCACCGGCGTGTCGCGGTCGGGACGCGGCGCGCCGCGCACGAGCGCGATGTGCGGCGAGCCCGTCGGCTCGTCGCGGTACAGCACCGCGCGGAACGGGCCGTGCGCGGTCTGCATCGTGCGCTCGCAGACTTTCTCGATGATCGACTCGGTGCGGCTGCGGTAATGGATCAGATCGGCGATCGTGCCGATCTTGATGCCGTGCTGCTGGCTGAACTCGATAAGATCGGGCAGGCGCGCCATCTCGCCGTCGTCCTTGATGATCTCGCAGATCACCGCCGCGGGCGTGAGGCCGGCGAGCGCGGTGAAGTCGCAGCCGGCTTCGGTGTGGCCCGCGCGCACCAGCACGCCGCCCGGCTGCGCCATGATCGGGAACACGTGGCCCGGCTGGACGATATGCTCGGCGCGCGCATCGTGCGCGACCGCCGCGGCGATGGTCTTCGCGCGGTCGGCGGCGGAAATGCCGGTCGTCACGCCTTCCGCCGCTTCGATGCTGACCGTGAACGCCGTGCCGTACTGCGTGCCGTTGCGATGCGTCATGAGCGGCAGATTCAGCTGCTTGCAGCGGTCCTGCGTGAGCGTGAGGCAAATGAGGCCGCGGCCGTGCTTCGCCATGAAATTGATGGCTTCGGGCGTGACGAATTCGGCGGCGATGACGAGATCGCCTTCATTTTCGCGGTCTTCTTCGTCGACGAGAATCACCATCCGGCCGGCTTTCAGTTCAGCGATGATCTCAGGAGTGGAGGCGAGCGACATGATGACGTCCCGTGCGGGGTCCGGTTTGGGGAAAGGGCGTATTTTACGCCACGGCAGATGGACCGAGGCTGAAATCACTTGCCGTCGACGGATGGAGATTTGCCTAAGCCATTCGGATGAATGGTGTGGCGGCGTTGCGCTTGAGAAACTAGGGGCGTCTTAAACTTCAATGCGCAAATATCGTACAATGTTAAGTACATTAATTCGTACGGAGCCTGCCGTGGCTTACACCGCAAAGGACATCATCCCGCTGTCGCAGGCGCGTGCCAATCTTTCCGAACTGGTCGAGGAAGTGCGCGGCGGAACTGAAAAAATCATCACCAAGAATGGCGAAAGTTGCGCAGCGCTGATCAGCACGGAGAAGCTCGAGATGTACTACCGGATGGAGCGCAATCGGATTCACATGCTGCTGCTGGAGGACGCACTTGCAGGTCTGGAAGATCTGAAGGCCGGGCGCCATGAAGACGCCTTCGAAGTACTCGCGCGCTACAAGGCACGAATCAAGGCGAAGAAAGACGCAGCCGGAGGGCCGGACGGTGACTGATCAGCGTGGACGTGTGACTGTCCGAAGCATGAGCAGTTTTGCGGCTCGACTCTCGGACATGGAGCGTTACTGGGTAAGAAAGGACAATCTGGACGGCTTCGTTCGAATACTTCAGTCGCTCGAAGAAGAAGTCGTTCCGCTGCTTCAGCGTTTTCCCGCGCTCGGCCGTCGCATGCTCAATACCAGACCCGATACGGTCCATGCGTTACTCGCGTACGAAAAGCTCGCCGATGCAACGGAATCCGCAAGCATCGCTGCGGACCTTCGCGAGTATGTTTTCGACGACCACGTGCTCCTTTATCTGCTGGCGGACGACACCATCTATCTGGTCTCCATCCGTCACAGCAAGGAAGTGTCCTTCGAATTCGACTACTTGTGGGGCGCCCAGTCCTGACTGGCGAAACGGCGACTCACTGCGCGTTCATCATCCGTTCGACATAGCGCGCGATCAGATCGATTTCGAGATTGACCTTCGCGCCCTTGGCGAGCGCCCTGAGCGTCGTGACTTCGACCGTATGCGGAATCAGGTTGATGGAGAATTCGCAGCCATCCGCGCGGTCGCTGACGGAATTCACCGTGAGACTCACGCCGTTCACCGTCACCGAGCCCTTGTAGGCCAGATATTTGCCGATGTCCTTCGGCGCGACGATGCGCAACTCGTGCGATTCGCCCACCGGCTCGAACTTCGACACGACGCCCAGGCCGTCGACGTGCCCTGAAACGAGATGCCCGCCCAGCCGGTCGTGCGCCCGCAACGCCTTCTCCAGATTCACGCCGGCGCCGGCATCGCCGAGGCCGACCGTCTTGTTCAGGCTTTCGCGCGACACCTCGACGTCGAACGCATCGGCGGACTTCTGAATCACCGTCATGCACGCGCCCTGAATCGCGATGCTGTCGCCGAGTTCGACATCGGCGAGATCGAGCGCGCCCGCGGCGACCGTCAGGCGAACGCCCGCTTCCGGCTCCGCGCCGAGCGGCGTGACTTTTTCGATGCGGCCCACCGCCGCGACGATTCCTGTAAACATCGGTTTCGTTCCTTGATTGCGTGTGTGATCCGCTCAGGCGTTGCGCGCCAGAATGCGCAGGTCGTCGCCGAGCCGGTCGATGCGATGAAATTTCAGATGCGGCCGCGCATCGAGCGTGTCGGGCGGCGCGAAGTCGAACATGCCGGGCGCGCTGCCGAGCAGGCTCGGCGCGAGATAGATCAGCAGTTCGTCGACGCAGCCTTCGCGCAGCAGCGAGCCGTTCAGCTTGTGGCCCGCTTCGACGTGCAGTTCGTTGATGCCGCGATCCGCGAGCGCGGTGAGCATCGCGGGCAGATCGACCTTGCCGTGCTCGTTCGCCAGCTCGATGAGATCCGCGCCTTTTTCGCGCAGCGCGTCGATGCGCGCGGGATCGGCGTCGGCGGCATGGAAGATCCACGGCGGCGCGCCATCGAGGATGCGCGCCTGCATCGGCACGTCCAGACGGCTGTCGATCAATACGCGCTGCGGCTGGCGCGGCGTGTCGACCGCGCGCACCGTCAGTTGCGGATCATCCTCGCGCACCGTGCCGATGCCCGTGAGGATGGCGCAGGCGCGGGCGCGCCACGCGTGGCCGTCGGCGCGCGCGTCCTCGCCGGTGATCCACTGGCTTTCGCCGGACGGCAGGCCGGTGCGGCCGTCGAGCGTCGCGGCGACCTTCATGCGTACCCACGGACGGCGGCGCGTCATGCGCGACACGAAGCCGATATTCATTTCGTACGCCTCGGTCGCCAGCAGCCCGCAGCGCACATCGATGCCCGCATCGCGCAGCATCGTGAGACCGCGGCCCGACACCGCCGGGTTCGGATCTTCCATCGCGGCGATGACCTTCTCGACGCGCGCATCGATGAGCGCGTGCGCGCACGGCGGGGTGCGCCCGAAATGGCTGCACGGCTCCAGCGACACATACGCGGTCGAGCCGCGCGGGTCCTTGCCGCGCGAGCGGGCGTCTTTCAGCGCCTGCACTTCGGCGTGATCCTGGCCGGCCGGCTGCGTGTAGCCCATGCCGATCACTTCGCCGTTCTTGACGAGCACGCAGCCGACGCGCGGATTCGGCGTGGTCGTGTACATGCCCTTCGAGGCGAGCGCGAGCGCGCGCTCCATATGCGTGAAGTCGGTTTGCGAGAACATCGGCGTGGCCCGGGCGCGTCAGGCGGCGAGCGAGGCGAACGCGCCGCGCGCGGCGTCGATCGTCGCGTCGATCACGGCGTCGTCGTGCGCGCTGGACACGAAGCCCGCCTCGAACGCCGATGGCGCGAAGTACACGCCCGCGTCGAGCATCGCGTGGAAGAATGCGTTGAAGCGCTTGGTGTCGCCTTGCTGGATCTGCGCGAAGCTGCCCGGCACCTGATCCATGAAATACAGGCCGAACATGCCACCGATCGAATCGGCGGAGAAGGGCACTTTGGCGTCGCGGGCGGCGGCGGCGAGGCCGTCGACCAGCTTGCGCGTCTGCTTCGCGAGATTGTCGTAGAAACCGGGGCGCTGGATCAGTTGCAGCGTCTTGAGGCCCGCGGCTACCGCGATCGGATTGCCCGACAGCGTGCCCGCCTGATACACGCCGCCGAGCGGCGCGAGATGCGCCATGATGTCCCGGCGTCCGCCGAACGCCGCCGCCGGCATGCCGCCGCCGATGACCTTGCCGAGGCAGGTGAGATCCGGCTTGATGCCGTAGACCTCCTGCGCGCCGCCGAGCGCGACGCGAAAACCGCACATCACTTCGTCGAAGATCAGCACCGCGCCGTGCTCGTCGCAGCGCTCGCGCAGCGCGTTGAGGAATTCGGGCGTCGCGCGCACGAGGTTCATGTTGCCCGCAACCGGCTCGACGATCACCGACGCGATTTCCGAACCGAACGCCGCGAACGCCTCGTTCAACTGCTCGACGTTGTTGTACTCGAGCACGGTGGTGTGTTTCGCGATATCGGCGGGAACGCCCGCGGAAGTCGGATTGCCGAACGTCAGCAGGCCCGAGCCGGCCTTGACGAGCAGGCTGTCCGCGTGGCCGTGATAGCAGCCTTCGAACTTGATGATGCGGCTGCGGTTCGTGAAGCCGCGCGCGAGGCGCAGCGCGCTCATGGTCGCTTCGGTCCCGGAGGACACCATGCGCACCTGTTCGATCGACGGCACGAGCTTGCAGATTTCCTCGGCGATCTCGATTTCGGCTTCCGTCGGCGCGCCGAACGAGAAGCCGTTCGCGAGCACGCGCTGAACCGCGTCGAGCACTTCGGGATGGACGTGGCCGAGAATCATCGGGCCCCACGAGCCGATGTAGTCGATATAGCGCTTGTCTTCGGCGTCCCAGAAGTACGGGCCCGCGGCGCGCTCGATGAAGCGCGGCGTGCCGCCGACCGAGCGGAACGCCCGCACCGGCGAGTTCACGCCGCCGGGAATGGTTCGCTGGGCGCGTTCGAACAGAGCTTGATTCTTGGACATGGATGAAGGCCTGCGCTGAAAGTGGATGCGGGAGTCGCGTGAAGCGGACCGGGTGCCCGAGCGGCGGCGTGCAGAACGCGCGGTCCGACGCGAAAAAATCTTGCTGAAATTGTACCGGAGTCGATGCGAACAGGCCGCCTCGCGCCTACATGTCCGATGGCGGCGCGGGCGGGCGCGCACGCCGCCCGGTGCGCGCGGTCCACAGCTTTTCCAGCGCGCCTTCGGCCATCGGCTTGATGAGCGTGCCGGACATTTGCGCGTCCCACGTCTGCACGGAGAAGGGGTGCGAGCGCAGTTCCTCGCGCGTGACGACGACTTGCGCGTGCGCGTCGACGAGCCAGTCGTAGACGAAATCGATGCACAACCGATAGCCGCGTTTGCTGCCCGCATCGGGCACTTCGTAAGGCGCGCGCGTCACCCAGCCCGATGCGAACACGCCCTTCGGTTCCTGCGCCACGCGATGCACGAACACGCGGTCGCCCGGCAGGAGCCCGCGCGCGGTGCCGCAGCCCCACACATCGGCGACGGCATCGCCCGCGGCCACGCGCCGCGCGATATCGGGCAACTCGGGCCACGGCCACTTTTTGGGGCTCCAGATCAGCAGAAAGGCAGTCATCGGATCGACGAAACAGGACAGAACGAGCGATGAGCTTAGCCCAACCCGGCGCTCAGGGACGGATCGCGACAGGGCGTCACGTACAATGGTCGCTCGCTCGGGTGCCGCAAAGCCGCGTCGCCTTCACCCATTCCCGTCTTCCGAACTCCATGCCCGACACCACCCGGCGCCGGCCCGACGGCCGGCTGATCCTGTTGCTCGGCGCGCTCGCCGCGTGCGGCCCGCTGTCGATCGACATGTATCTGCCGAGCCTGCCCGCGCTCGCCGCCTCGTTCGGCACCAGTCCGGCCGCCGCGCAAACCACGCTCACGAGCTTCATGTTCGGCTTCTCGTTCGGCATGCTGCTCTACGGCCCGATGTCCGACGCCTATGGCCGCCGGCCGGTCCTGCTCGGCGGCATTGTGCTGTACGCGCTCGCGAGCATCGGCTGCGCGGTGGCGTTTTCAATCGATACGCTCGTCTCCGTGCGCTTTCTGCAGGCGCTCGGCGCGGGCGCGGCGTCGGTGCTCGCGCGCGCCATCGCCCGCGACGCCCACGAGCCGACCGACGCGGCCCGCGTGCTGTCGATGCTGTCCATCGTCACGTCGATCGGACCGCTGCTCGCGCCGCTCATCGGCGGGCAATTGCTGCTGCTCGGCGGCTGGCGTGTGGTGTTCGTCGCGCTGACGCTGTTCGGTCTGACCTGCGCGGTGACCGCTTTTCTGCGCGTGCCCGAGACCTGGCCGAAGGAGAAGCGTGCGAGCGCGGCGATCGGCAAGTCGTTCGCCGCGTACGGGCATCTGCTGACCGATCCGGTCACCTGGGGCCACATGATGTGCGGCGGCATGGCGTTCGCGTCGATGTTCGCGTACATCACCGCGACGCCGTTCGTCTATATCGATTATTTCCACGTCAAGCCGCAGCACTACGGGCTGCTGTTCGGGCTGAACATCGTCGGGATCATCGCGGGGAACGTGCTCAACACGAAGTTCGTCGGCCGCGTCGGCGCGATGAAGATGATCTCGGCGGCGTCGTTCGTGAGCGTCGTGGCGGCGCTCGCGGTCGCGCTGGTGTCGCTGACTGGCTGGGGCGGCTTGTGGTCGATCGTGTTCACGCTGTTCTTCGTCGTCGGCGTGGTCGGTTTGCTGTCGGCCAATTGCACGACCGAGCTGATGCACCGCTATCCGCGCAACGCGGGCGCGGCCGCCGCCGTCTTCGGCGCGATGCAGCTCGCGCTCGGCGCGCTCGCGAGTCTCGCAGTCGGACTTTTTCACGATGTATCGCCGCACGGCATGGGCATCGTGATCGGCGTATGTGGCGTGCTGACCTACGCCGGGCGCACGCTGGTGCTGCGCTCGCATGCGGCGCCCGTGAAGGTCTGAATCAGGCGAGCGGCCCGATCATCGCCGCGAGGAACGTGAACGCGGCCGCTTCCGCCTGCGCGACCGCGCCCGGCTCGACGCCCGCGCCGTGTCCGCCATCCCCGGTTTCCTGATACCACACGTTCGCGTGGCCTTGCGCCTGCATCTTCGCGGCCATCTTGCGCGCGTGGCCGGGATGCACGCGGTCATCGCTCGTGGATGATGTGAAGAGCGCGGGCGGATACGCGACGTCCGCCTTCACGTTCTGATACGGCGAGTACGCGAGCAGATGACGCAGATCGCCGGCGTCGTCGGGGTCGCCGTATTCGTCGATCCACGATGCGCCCTGCAGCAGCAGGTGAAAGCGCGCCATGTCGAGCAGCGGCACTTCCGACAGCACCGCGCCGAACAGCTCGGGCCGCTGGATCATGCACACGGCCGTGAGCAGGCCGCCGTTGCTGCCGCCGCGAATCGCCAGTTGCCTGGCCGTGGTGACGCCCGTATCGATGAGCGCCTCGGCTACCGCGATGAAATCGTCGAAGGCAATCTGGCGGTTCTCGCGCAGCGCCGCCTGATGCCACGCCGGACCGAATTCGCCGCCGCCGCGAATGTTCGCGACCGCGTACAGCCCGCCGCGCTCGAGCCACGCGATGCCGGTCGTCGCGTCGTAGCCCGGATCGAGCGCGACTTCGAAGCCGCCATAGCCGTAGAGCAGGCAAGGGCGCGCGTCGGTGCGTGTTTCGACGTCGCGTCCGATCAGCCAGTAGGGAATGCGCTCGCCGTCCGGCGCGAGCGCGTGGCGGCGCACGGCGGTGAGACCGGCCGCATCGAACTGGGCGGGAAGACGCGCGAGCAGTTGCCACGGGGCGTCGTTGGCGAGATCGGCGTGATACAGCGATGGCGGCGTCAGAAAGTGCTCGACGTGGATGAGCACGGTGTCGTCACGTTCGCTGTCGATCGAATCGACCCACGACTGGCTCGCATCCGGCAGCGCGAACGCGCGCGATGCCCACTCGCCGTCGGGCGTCGCGGGCGGGCGCAGCAGCGTGACGCGCGGCGTGCCGTCGTCCATCTGCGAGACGATCAGCCAGTGCTTCGTGAAGTCGATGCCCGCGAGCACGAGCCGCTCGGACGGCGTGAAGAGCGCGATGAACTGGCGCGAGCCTGCGAGAAACGCGTCGCGCCGAATGACGGTCAGCGTGCCGGGCGCGTAGCGGCGGCCGCCCGCGTTCCAGAACTTGCGCGGCGTCACGAAGAGCCAGCCGTTCCAGTGCTCGATTTCCGCGTGCGTCGGCAGATCGTACTGACGCCATTCGTTCGATGTTTCGTCGAGCCAGTAGTTGAGCGTGTCGAAGAAGGTCACCGCGCGCGATGCGAGATGCAGTTTCTCGAGCGGATCGTAGTCGACGCCCGCCGACACGTCGCGCCGGTTGCCCTCGAACACGACGGGCGCATCCGCGAGCGGCGTGCCGCGTTTCCAGCGCCGCGCCTGGCGGGGAAAGCCCGAAGTGGTGAGCGCGGGGCGCGGGTTCGTCTTGCTGTCGTCCCAGCCGACATAGACCGTGTCGCGATCGATCCACGAGATATCGTGCTTGCCGACATCGGGCAGCACGAAGCCATCCGCGACGAAGCTTTTCGATGCGATGTCGAACTCGCGCACCATGCATGCGTCCGAGCCGCCCGGCGACAGGCTCACGAGCGCGCGGTCGTAGTCGGGGTAGCGCATGTCGAAGTCGGCGAGGGCCCAGCGGGTGTCGTCGTTCTGTTCGGTGTTGAGGTCGAGTGCGTCGACGTCGAGGATCGTTTCCCAGACGGGCTTGCTTTCGAGCCATGAAGACCACGGCGTGCGGCGCACGATGCCGAGCGGATGTGCGTCGTCCTGCCAGGTGTTGTAGGCCCAGTCGCCATAGCGCGAACACGACACGATGCGGTCCTGCGATGTGTACGCTTTTTCGAGCCGCTGGGCGAGCGTGCGCGCTTCCGGGGTGTTGCCGAACGCGGCTTCGGTGCGGTGATTCTGGGCGTCGACCCAGGTTTGCACGTGGGCGTCGCCCAGGGCTTCGAGGCCGATGAAGGGGTCGGGTGTGTCCGACGTGGTCCAGGCGAGTTCGGGATGGGAGGAGAGGAGAGTCATGCGGGCGGGCGGATCGAATTGCAAAACGCCGATTGTGCCTTGTAAATGGTCGCACAATGAAAAACGCCACGGCTGACCGTGGCGTCTGAAGTCAGTCGAACAGCTCGCTCAAGCCAGCCGCTCCTCCGTCTGCGGATCGAACAACACCGCCTTCGACACATCGAATAACAGCGTCATGTTCGACATCGGCTGCGGATTCGACGCCGGGTGCACACGCGACACGATGCGCTTGCCGTTCACCTGCGCGAACACCAGCGTGTCCGGCCCCGTCGGTTCGATCACGTCGACGCGCACATCGACCGGTTGCAGGCTCGTATCCGACACATCGTGCGCGCTGCGCGAGTCGGTGATGCGCTCGGGGCGCAACCCGAGAATCACGTCCTGCCCGACCTTGCCGCGCAACCGGCCCGCATCGAACGGCAGATTCAGCACCTTCTGCGCGATGCCCGTATCGAGCTGCAAACCGACGCCCGAGCCCGCCTCCACCAGCTTGCCGGCGATGAAGTTCATCGGCGGCGCGCCAATGAAGCCCGCGACGAACAGATTGGAAGGCGAATCGTAGATTTCCTGCGGCGCGCCGAACTGCTGCACGATGCCGTCCTTCATCACCGCGATGCGGTCGCCGAGCGTCATCGCTTCGATCTGGTCGTGCGTCACGTAGACGATCGTCGTGCCCAGACGCTGATGCAGCAGCTTGATTTCCGAGCGCATCTCGATACGCAGCTTCGCATCGAGGTTGGAGAGCGGCTCGTCGAACAGGAACATCACCGGATCGCGCGCGAGCGCACGGCCCATCGCGACGCGCTGACGCTGACCGCCCGACAGCTGCCCCGGCTTGCGATCGAGCAGATGGCCGATCTGCAGCGTCTCCGACACGCGATCGACGATCTTCTTCTGCTCGTCCTTCGGCACCTTGCGGATATTGAGGCCGAACGAGATGTTCTCGCGCACGCTCATCGAAGGGTAGAGCGCGTAGGACTGGAACACCATCGCGATGTCGCGGTCCTTCGGCGAGAGGTCGTTGACCGTCTTGCCGTCGATCATGATGTCGCCGCGCGTCACGGTCTCGAGACCCGCGATCATGTTGAGCAAGGTCGATTTGCCGCAGCCCGAGCCGCCGACGAGGATCAGGAACTGACCGTCCTCGATGTCGATGTTGACGCCCTTGAGAACCGGCACCCCGTTCGGGTAGGTCTTGTACACGTCACGGATGGAAAGGCTTGCCATGTGAATCCTCTATATCTCTGTCGGGAAACGCCCGATTAACCCTTCACCGCGCCGGCCGTCAGCCCGCGCACGAAATAACGTCCCGCGATCATGTAGACGAGAATCGTCGGCAATGCGGCGATGATCGCGCCGGCCATGTCGACGTTGTATTCCTTCACGCCCGTCGACGTGTTCACGAGGTTGTTCAGCGCAACCGTGATCGGCATGGAATCCACCCCCGAAAACACGATACCGAACAGGAAGTCGTTCCAGATCTGCGTGAATTGCCAGATCAGACACACCATGAAGATCGGCAGCGAGACGGGCAGCAGGATCTTCGTGAAGATCGTGAAGAAACCCGCGCCGTCGATGCGCGCCGCCTTCACCAGCTCGGCCGGAATGCTCACGTAGAAGTTGCGGAAGAACATCGTCGTGAACGCGATGCCGTAGATCACGTGGACGAGCACGAGGCCGGTCGTCGTGTTCGAGAGGCCGAGAAAACCCTGCAGGCGCGCCATCGGCAGAAGGATCGCCTGGAAGGGGATGAAGCACCCGACGAGCAGCATCGTGAACAGGCCGTCTGCGCCGCGAAAGCGCCAGTGCGTGAGCACGTAGCCATTGAACGCGCCGACGAACGACGAGATCAGCACCGCCGGAATCACCATGCGTACCGAGTTCATGAAGAACGGCTGCATGCCGTCGCAGCGCACGCCGGTACACGCTTCCTGCCACGCCTTGACCCACGGCGCGAACGTGAAGTGCGTGGGCGGCGTGAGCAGGTTGCCCGTGCGAAGCTGGTCGAGATCCTTGAAGGACGTCGACAGCATCACGTAGATCGGGAACAGGAAGTAGAGCGCGAACAGGATCAGCACCGCGTAGATGACGGCGCGGCTCAGGGTCATCTTAGTTTCCATTGCGGGTGCTCCTCGATTCCAGATACATGAGCGGCACGAGCACGGCGACGACGGTGGCAAGCATCATCATCGACGATGCGGCGCCCACGCCGAGCTGGCCACGGTTGAACGAGAACGTGTACATGAAGATCGCCGGCAGCGAGGACGAGGTGCCCGGACCGCCCGCCGTCAACGCGACGACGAGGTCGAAGGTCTTGATCGTGATGTGGCAGAGAATCAGCAGCACGGAGAAGAACACCGGGCGCATGCTCGGAATCACGATCTTGCGGTAGATGGTCGGCAATCCCGCGCCGTCCATCTGCGCCGCCTTGAAGATTTCGCTGTCGACGCCGCGCAGTCCGGCGAGGAAGAGCGCCATCACGAAGCCCGTCGATTGCCATACCGCCGCGATCACGACGCAGAAAATCGCCTTGTCGGGGTCTCCCAGCCAGTTGAACGAAAAGCTCGTCCAGCCCCAGTCGTGGAACACTTTTTCGAGACCCAGGCCCGGGTTCAGAATCCACTGCCACGCGGTGCCCGTCACGATGAACGAGAGCGCCATCGGGTAGAGGAAGATCGCGCGCAACGCGCCTTCGTTGCGGATCTTCTGGTCGAGCAGGATCGCAAGGAACAGGCCGAGAAACACGCAGATGCCGATGAACGGAATGCCGAACCAGCCGAGATTGGCGGCGGACGTCCACCAGACGTCGTTGGCGAAAAGTTGTCGATAGCGGTCGAAGCCCGCGAAATCGTAGCGCGGCATCAGCCGCGATTCCGAGAGCGACAGATAACCCGTAATGCCGATGAAGCCGTACACGAAAACGAGCGCGATCACGACGCTGGGAGCGAGCACCAGCTTCGGAATCAGGCGATCGGCGAGCGCCGCCGTCGGTGAAACGCGACGGGGCGGGTTTTGCGGTTTCTTGTCCGCACTGATGGAGGCAGTCACGACTCGACTCCTGGAAGATGCGCCGGCGCTGTCGTGCGCTGGGTGGCACGGATTGGCGCGCATGCAGCGGATGGCTGCGGCGCTTGAATAGTGCGACGTTGCTTGGGTCCTGCAAACCGCCCGGCGCATGCTTGCCGCATACGCCGGGCGGAAGCCTTACTTCGTCTTGGCGGCGTTCGCGAGCGCGGCAACCGCGCTCTTCGAATCCTGCGACGAATTCATGAACTTCGTCACGACGTCGGTCATCGCGCCGGCGACTGCATCGCCCTGAGCCATGCCGTGCGCGAGCGACGGAACATAGCCGCCCGATTTGATCGCCGTCTGTTCATCAGCGTAGGACTTCTTCGCGCAGTCGTCGAACTTATCCATCGACACGCCGAGACGGACCGGGATCGAGCCCTTGTTCAGGCTGAACTGCTCCTGAAATTCCGGCGTCATGATGGTCTTGGCGAGCGCGAGCTGGCCCGGCGTCGCGGCCTTCTGGCCCTTCTGCTGGAAGAACACGAACGAGTCGACGTTGAAGGTGTAGGCCTTTTCCGTGCCCGGCACCGGCGCGCAGATATAGTCCGTGCCCGCCTTCTTGTTCGCGCCGGCGAATTCGCCCTTCGCCCAGTCGCCCATGAACTGCATGCCGGCCTTGCCGTTGATGACCATCGCGGTCGCGAGGTTCCAGTCACGGCCCGTGCGGCCGCTGTCGAAATAGCCCTGGATCTTGCGGACCGTGTCGAACACCTGAACCATCTTGTCCGAGGTCAGGGTCTTCTGGTCGAGGTCGACGATCGCCTTCTTGTAGAAGTCCGCGCCCTGCGAGAGCACGACGTCTTCCCACAGCGTCAGGTCCTGCCACGGCTGGCCGCCCATCGCGATCGGCATGATGCCCGCGGCCTTCATCTTGTCGGCGACCTGGAAGAACTCGTTCCAGTTGGTCGGCACCTTGCCGCCCGCCTTGTCGAGCGCTGCCTTGTTGATGTACAGCCAGTTCACGCGGTGCACCGAGAAGGGCGCGGCAACGTAATGGCCGTCGGCGTGGATGATCTTGTCGATTTCAGGCGGCAGGTTCTTCTTCCAGTCGCCCGCGACGGAATCGATCGGCACGAGCACGCCTTGCTCGGCCCATTCCTGGATCAGCGGGCCCTTGATCTGCGCCGCCGACGGCGCGTTGCCCGAGATCACCTGCGTTTTCAGCGCGGTCATCGCGGCCGCGCCCGCGCCGCCCGCGACAGCGAAGTCCTTCCAGGTATAACCCTGCTTCGTCATGTCGTCCTTGAGCACGCCGACTGCCTTGGATTCGCCGCCGGACGTCCACCAGTGCAACACGGAAACAGCCTCGGCAGCCTGAACCGCCGACGCCGTCGCGCCACACAGAAGGCCTGCGGCGCACAGCGCGCCCATGAGCTTACGGACTTTCATTGTTTATCTCCTCCAGACACCTGAACAAGAAACGATTGGCTCCCGATGCGGCCAGAAGCACGAGTAAGAAGCGATGGTCAAAAAAACGGCAAAACTGGATGGCCGGAGATCGGCGGTGTCGGCGGGGAAGCGGCAGCGCGCGTCACGACGAACGCGGCGCGCCAGGCCGGCAGACCGATGAACGGCCGCACGGCGCTCAAGAGATGAGTGGATTGAATCGCAACAGTTGTCTCCTCTTTTGATTTTTGCCGGACCGTTCGAGCCTTGCCACGAAGGGCGCGCTCGACGGCGAGGCGCGAGGCCCGAGTGCATGAACCGGTAGGGCGGCACGCCTTCCGCAGAAAGCGATGTGCCACAGGCTCCGTTAACATGCGCTCAGAACGTCTACCCGAAAAAAATTCGCTGCCCAGACTGATCTGATTGACAGTGATGATTTTTCGTAGGTGACATTTCCTCTTGATTTGGATTGTAGTTAAACTACAATTCAGTGTCAAAAAAAATTTTATCGGACTACGCGCAGTCGTGGTCTCATTGGGCGACCCGCCCCGAATCGACTCACATCCGGCTCTCGAACCCACGTTCAGACACATGCAAAGCGACTCGAACTTCACCTTCGTACTCTTCGGCGGCACCGGCGACCTCTCGATGCGCAAGATTCTTCCCGCGCTCTTCGAGGCACATCGCGCGGGCTCGCTCAATCCGGCGGGCAGGATCGTCTCGGTCGCGCGCGAGACCATGGAGCAGGGCGACTATCGCGCGTGGGTCGAGGATCACGTGAAGCCGCATGTATCGAAGAGCGGCCTCGACGAAGCCGCGTGGCGCAGCTTCGTCGAGCGTTTTCAGTACGTCGGGCTCGACCTCGGCCGCGCGGAAGACTTCGCGCTGCTGCGCGACGCGCTCGCGCAATTCGGCGGCACGCGCGTGTTCTATCTCGCGACGGGCCCGTCGCTGTTCGTGCCGATCTGCCGCGCGCTCGCCGATGTCGGGCTGAATCAGAACGCGCGCATCGTGCTGGAGAAGCCGCTCGGCTACGATCTCGAATCGTCGAATGCGATCAACGATGCGGTCGGCGAAATCTTCCAGGAAGAGCAGATCTACCGGATCGATCACTATCTCGGCAAGGAGCCGGTGCAGAACCTGCTCGCGCTGCGTTTCGGCAACGCGCTGTTCGAGCCGCTGTGGCGCCGCGAATGGGTCGAGAGCATCCAGATCACGATCGCGGAGGAATTGGGCGTGGAAGCGCGCGGCGACTTCTACGACAATACGGGCGCGCTGCGCGACATGGTGCAGAACCATTTGCTGCAACTGCTTTCCATCGTGACGATGGAGCCGCCGCACTCGATGCACTCCGACTCCGTACGCGACGAGAAGCTGCGCGTGCTGCGCGCGCTCAAGCCGGTCGACGAGCGCGACATCAGCCGGCTCGCGGTGCGCGGGCAATATCATGCGGGTGTGGTGCGCGGCACGGCGGTGCCGGCGTATGCAACCGAGAAAGGCGTGCGCCCTGACAGCACGACGGAAACCTTCGTCGCGCTGAAGGTGGAAATCGAGAACTGGCGCTGGGCGGGCGTGCCGTTTTTCCTGCGCACCGGCAAGCGGCTGGCCGATCGCGTCGCGGAGATCGTCGTGAACTTTCGCGCGGTGCCGCATTCCTCGCTCGGCTCGATGCCGTTGCGCGCAGGCGCGAACCGGCTCGTGATCCGGCTGCAGCCCAACGAGACGATTCGCCTGTATTGCCTGGCGAAGCAGCCCGGCGAGGGCATGAATCTCGCGAGCGTGCATCTGGATCTCGCGTTCGATCAGTTCTTCAAGGAAGGACAAATGGAGGCGTATCAGCGCCTTCTGCTCGACGTGATTCACGGCCGCCTCGCGCTCTTCGTGCGGCGCGACGAGCAGGAAGCGGCGTGGCGCTGGGTCGAGCCGATCCTGAACGCGTGGGCGTCGTCGACGACGCGGCCGAAGCCTTACGCGGCGGGCACGTGGGGGCCGGCGGCGTCGAGCGCGATGCTCGCGCAGGCGGGCACGTGCTGGCTCGAAGAAGAGAATTGACGGCGTGACGCCGACGCCGCCCGAGCGGGGCGCGCGGCGGGCACGGCGATACCGGACACCGCTTCGTCCATCGTTGCGATGGCGCGAACAGAAAGCGGATCGATAAACCAGAACAAGCAGGAGGAGCAGTGATCGAGCTTCGCACTTTCGACGATCCGCGCGCCCATTCGGACGCGCTGGCGCAGGCCGTGGGCGACGCGCTGAAGGCGTCCCTCGCGGCAAGGGGCGCGGCATCTGCTGACGCCAATGGACAGGCCGCTCACGCCACGCTCGCGGTATCGGGCGGCACGAGCCCCAAGCCATTCTTGCAGACGCTCTCGCATGCGCCGCTCGACTGGGCGCACATCGACGTGACGCTCGTCGACGACCGCTGGGTGCCCGAGACCGATCCGGCGAGCAACGCACAGCTCGTGCGCGACACGCTGCTGCAGAACGCGGGCGCGGCGGCGTACTTCCTGCCGCTCGTGGATACGGGCAAGCCGCTGGAGACGCACATCGCCGAACTGAATGCCGACGCGCGCCGCCGCCTGCCGGATGTCGCCGTGCTCGGCATGGGCGAAGACGGCCACACAGCCTCGATCTTCGCCGACGCGCCCGAATGGGATGTCGCGATCTCGACGCCGGAGCGTTTCATCGCCGTGCATCCGGGCGCGGCGCCGCACGCGCGCGTGAGCCTGTCGATGTCGGCATTGAAGCAGATCGGGCAGGTATATCTCTTCATCGCCGGGCAGAAGAAACTCGACGTACTGAACGCGGCGCTCGCCGCGCCGCAAAAGAACGCCATCTCGACGCTGGCCCACGCTGAAGGAGTGAAGCTCGATGTCTACTGGTGTGCATAAGACAGCGACGCAGCACGCCGACGGACCGCGGCTCCTGGCCGACATCGGCGGCACCAACGCGCGCTTCGCGCTGGAGACCGCGCCCGGCGAGATCGGGCAGATCCGCGTGTATCCGGGAGCCGATTACCCCGGCATCGCGGAGGTGATGCAGCAGTATCTGAAGGACACGAAGGTCGGCCGCGTGAATCATGCGGCGATCGCGATCGCGAATCCCGTCGACGGCGATCACGTGAAGATGACCAATCACGACTGGAGCTTTTCGATCGAGGCGACGCGCCGCGCGCTCGGCTTCGACACGCTGCTCGTCGTGAACGACTTCACCGCGCTCGCGATGGCGCTGCCCGGTCTCACCGACGCGCAGCGCGAGCAGGTCGGCGGCGGCTCGCGCCGGCAGAACAGTGTGATCGGCCTGCTCGGTCCGGGCACGGGGCTGGGCGTGTCGGGTCTGATTCCGGCCGATGACCGCTGGATCGCGCTCGGCAGCGAAGGCGGCCACGCCACGTTCTCGCCGTTCGACGAACGCGAAGACATCGTGATGCGCTATGCGCGCCGCAAGTTTCCGCACGTGTCGTTCGAACGCGTATGCGCGGGGCAAGGGCTCGAATTGATCTACCGCGCGCTCGCGGAGCGCGACAACGTCACGGTCGCCGATACCTTCAACGCCGCCGACGTCACGAACCGCGCGCTCGCGGGCGAAGCGCTCGCGCTCGAAGTGGTGAACTGCTTCTGCGCGATTCTCGGCACGTTCTCCGGGAATATCGCGGTGACGCTGGGCGCGCTGGGCGGTATCTATATCGGCGGCGGCATCGTGCTGAAACTCGGTGAACTGTTCCACAAGTCGCCGTTTCGCGAGCGTTTCGAGGCGAAAGGGCGCTTCCAGCAGTATCTGTCGGGCATTCCCACTTACATCATCACGGCGGAATATCCGGCGTTTCTCGGCGTCTCCGCGATTCTCTCGGAGCAACTGTCGAACCGCGCGAACAGGGGCTCGTCGGCGGTGTTCGAGCGCATCCGGCAAATGCGCGACGCCCTGACGCCCGCCGAGCGGCGCGTCGCCGATCTCGCGCTCAATCATCCGCGCTCGATCATCAACGATCCGATCATCGACATCGCGCGCAAGGCCGACGTGAGCCAGCCGACCGTGATCCGCTTTTGCCGCTCGCTCGGCTGCCAGGGTCTGTCGGACTTCAAGCTGAAGCTCGCGACGGGCCTCACGGGCACGATTCCGGTGAGCCACAGCCAGGTGCATCTCGGCGATACCGCCACCGATTTCGGCGCGAAAGTGCTCGACAACACCGTGTCTGCGATCCTTCAGTTGCGCGAGCATCTGAACTTCGAGAACGTCGAGCGCGCGATCGATATCCTGAACGGCGCGCGGCGCATCGAGTTTTACGGGCTCGGGAATTCGAACATCGTCGCGCAGGACGCGCATTACAAGTTCTTCCGCTTCGGCATCCCGACCATCGCTTACGGCGATCTGTACATGCAGGCGGCGTCAGCGGCGCTGCTCGGCAAGGGCGACGTGATCGTGGCCGTGTCGAAGTCGGGCCGGGCGCCGGAACTGTTGCGCGTGCTCGAAGTGGCGATGCAGCAGGGCGCGACGGTCATCGCGATCACGTCGAGCAATACGCCGCTCGCCAAGCGCGCGACGGTCGCGCTGGAGACGGATCACATCGAGATACGCGAATCGCAGCTCTCGATGATCTCGCGCATCCTGCATCTCGTGATCATCGATATTCTCGCCGTCGGCGTGGCGATCCGCCGTGCCGCGCCGAAGCCGGGCGCGAAGATCAGCGAGACGGTCGCGAAGGCGCGTCAATCGGGCGGCGAGGACGCGGCTGCGGTGCTCGACTGGCTGAGCCACGGCGCGTCGGGCATGGCGCGGGACTAGACGCGTTCCGACATCGACGCAAAAGGCCGCCGGTGCTCACGCATCGGCGGCCTTTTTCATCGACGCTCGAAAAAAACGGTGCGATACCACGCTGGGTATCGCACCGGCACGCGCCTCTCGCAGCGGCGTGAAAACCTTCTTTGCTGTGTTCTTAGAACGAGTGCTGGATGCCCGCGTACACGCCCGTCTGGCTGTGGCCTGCGAAGGGGTTGTCCGTCGATGCCGCCGTGCCGAAGTTGTTGGCGTTCAGACCGTAGTTCGCGGTCTTGCTGTTCTGCACCGTCGCGACCTGGATGTCGAACAGCGTGCGCTTCGACAGGTTGTACGAACCGCCGACCGTGTAGATGGTCGCGTTGCCCGCGCCGTTGTTGCCGTTCACGTGATAGACCGCGCCGATCAGCGCTGCCGCCGGCGTCGCCTGCCATGTCACGCCGCCCCATTCGTGATCGAGCGTGGTCGGCTGGCCGGGCAACTGGCCCGACATGCCGGCGCTGCGGATCGCCTGATAGCCGCCTTGCAGCTTGAACTGGCCGAGGAACACGTTGAGCATCGCCGTGTATTCGCGCGAGTAGGCGTAGGCGCCGTTACCGCCGTCGCGGTACGTGCCGCCGAGCGTACCGTTGGCCGGATTGCGAATCTCGTCGTAGATGCCGCGAATCTGGAAGAGCGGCGCCGTGTAGGTGATCTGTGCGCCGGCCTCGCGGCCTTGGGCCGTGGTGCCGTTGCCGTTCCAGTTGGTCGAGTTCGAGAGCGCGTACTGGCCGTAGAAGTCGAAGCCCGCCACCTTCGGCGACTGGTACGAAATGTTGTTGCTCGATTGCGGCCAGTTGCGGCCACGCACCAGCGAAGCCGACGACCAGTTCGACTGACCGAACGGATCGAAGTCCCATACGCCGTTCGAAATGAAGAGCTCGCGGCCCAGCAGTACCGTACCGAACTGGTTGTTCGAGATACCGACCGTCGCCCAGCGATTGAAGAGACCGCCGCCGCCCGGACCCTGACCCGTCATGGTGTTGAAGCTGCCTTCCAGCTGGAACACGGCGCGATTGCCGCCACCCAGATCTTCCGCGCCTTTCAGGCCCCACAGGCTCGTGCCCCAGTCGCCGCTCTCCGCCCTGAACCGATGCGAGGTGCCGGTGGCCGCGCCGTTCGGACCCGCGCCGGTGGGCACGCCGTTCATGTATTCGAGCCCCGCGTCCAGACGACCATAGAGCGTCACGCTGCTCTGTGCTTGCGCGACCGCGCTGAATGTCAATAGCGCCGCTGCCGCGAGCAAAGCCTTCTTCATCATCTCCTCCAAACCCCAAAATAAGGTGAAACTCGAAATTTCTGTGATGTGTTCGAATCGACCGGGCAATCGCATTGTGTTGCGCATCCGGTTCGACCCGATTTCGAATTTTGGAGGAGAACTATCTTTTCGAGCGCCGCCGATTTGTAGTTTTTGTTGTTCGACTTGACAAATTCTTCGGGAGTGCTAGGCGAATCGCGTGCTCAAATAAAAAACGGTGCGATACCCTTTCGGGCACCGCACCGATACGCGCCTCTCGCAGCAGCGTGAAAACCTTCTAAAAGACTCTTTGGTCAGACTCGCCGATCAGAACGAGTGCTGGATACCTGCGTACACGCCCGTCTGGCTGTGGCCGATGATCGGGTTGTCGGTCGCAGCCGACGTACCGTAGTTGTTGGCGTTCAGGCCGTAGTTTGCGCCCTTGCTGTTCTGCACCGTCGCGACCTGCAGATCCAGCAGGGTGCGCTTGGACAGGTTGTACGAACCGCCGGCCGTGTAGATGGTCGCGTTACCCGCGCCGTTGTTGCCGTTCACGTGGTAGACCGCCGCGATCAGCGCGGCCGCCGGCGTCGCTTGCCACGTCACGCCGCCCCACTCGTGATCGAGCGTCGTCGGCTGACCGGGCAACTGGCCCGTCATGCCAGCGGTGCGAATCGCCTGATACGCGCCCTGGATCTTGAACTGGCCGAGGAACACGTTGAACATCGCCGTGTACTCACGCGAGAAGCCATACGCACCGTTGACCGCGCCGGAGTTGGCCGCATTGATCGGGTCGTATACGCCGCCGAGCGTGCCGTTGGCCGGATTGCGGATTTCATCGTACATACCGCGGATCTGGAAGAGCGGGGTCGTATAGGTGATATACGCGCCCGCATTACGGCCTTGCGGAGTCGTGCCGTTACCGTTCCAGTTAGTCGCGTTGGAGAGCGAGTACTGACCGTAGAAGTCGAGGCCCGCGAACTTCGGCGACTGGTACGAAATGTTGTTGCTCGATTGCGGCCAGTTGCGGCCACGCACCAGCGACGCCGACGACCAGTTCGACTGACCGAACGGATCGAAGTCCCACACGCCGTTGGAGATGAAGAGTTCACGACCCAGCAACAGGGTACCGAACTGGTTGTTGGCGACACCGACCGTCGCCCAGCGATTGAAGAGACCGCCGCCGCCCGGGCCCTGACCCGTCATGGTGTTGAAGCTGCCTTCCAACTGGAACACGGCGCGGTAGCCGCCGCCCAGGTCTTCGACGCCCTTCATGCCCCACAGGCTCGTACCCCAGTCGCCGCTTTCCGCCTTGAAGCGGTGTGAGCTGCCGGTGGCCGCGCCGTTGGCGCCCACGCCTGTCGGCACGCCGTTCATGTATTCGAGCCCCGCGTCCAGGCGGCCATACAGCGTCACGCTGCTCTGAGCGTGTGCCACTGCGCTGAACGTCAGCAGTGCTGCCGACGCGAGCAAAGCTTTTTTCATCATCTCCTCCAACCCTGTCAAGAAATAGAACCCAAGTGCTGCCGTGTGGTTCGATGCGGGCGCACCCAACCGAAAATTGTTTTCAGAGGAAGGACGCGCGGGCTGCAGTGCTGTGTGGCAATTCGCGCGTCGTGGGCGCGAACCCGACGCCGATCCGTCGATCGGTGCCGTCCTCCGTTTCTTTTGGACTTTTGAAGTAAAACTACTTTTTGAGAACTTCGTTTTGGTACTTTCGTTACCAATTTAACAAAATACGTTATAGCCGCCAAAGAAATTTGGCGATCCGGGAACGTTTGTGTCAAAAATGCAATGCCCATGTGCTAGGCGTATTACCCATAGCATGGGAAACGGCCTGCAAAGCCTTATCCCATAAGGGCTTCAGTTTGTTGTAAGTTTCAGGGTCAGGTTTGTCGCCTATTGACGCGAACGTGTCGCGGCGTTAGGCCGAAGCAGATCGGGGAACAGGCGCTGCGCCACGCGCCCGGGCGCAAAAAAAGCGCCTCTCGGGCGCCTCTTCTGGAGTGGAAGGTTGCTTCCGGCAGCGGTCGTGCCGGTTACTTGAGGCTGCCCGACAGGAACTGCCTGAGCCGTTCGCTCTTCGTGTTGCCGAAGACCGCATCCGGATGACCTTCTTCCTCGATGCGCCCCTGATGCAGAAACACCACATGGTTCGACACATTGCGCGCGAACGCCATCTCGTGCGTGACGACGATCATCGTGCGGCCTTCCTCGGCGAGCGTCTGCATCACTTTCAGCACTTCGCCGACCAGCTCGGGGTCGAGCGCGGAGGTCGGCTCGTCGAACAGCATGACGTCGGGATGCATCGCGAGCGCGCGGGCGATCGCCACGCGCTGCTGCTGTCCGCCCGACAGATGCGACGGATACTGCTTCTCCACGCGCGGCGCGAGCCCGACCTTCTCCAGATACGTGCGCGCGCGCTCCTCGGCTTCCTTCTTCGAGAGCCCGAGCACGTTGACCGGCGCCTCGGTCACGTTCTCCAGCACGTTCATGTGCGACCACAGATTGAAGTGCTGGAACACCATCGAGAGTTTCGAGCGCACCTGCCGAAGCTGCTTCGGGTCGGCGACCTTGAGCGCGCCGGTCTTGTCCTTCAGCGTGCGAACTTCGCTGCCGTCGACGAAGATGCGCCCCTGGTTCGGCTGCTCGAGAAAGTTGATACAACGCAGCATCGTGCTCTTGCCCGAGCCCGACGAGCCGATGATGCTGATCACATCGCCGGCCTTCGCCTTGAGCGAAACGCCCTTCAGAACTTCGTTGTTGCCGTACTGCTTGTGAATGTCGTCGACGAAAAGCTTGTGCATCTGGGAATTCATGAAGAGTCCTTGGCTGACGCGATGGTCTTATTTGCCTTGCGGCCGCAAATAAGCGAGCCAGCGATGCTCGGCGCGGCGGAACAGCCACACGAGCGCGAACGAAATGCAGAGATAGAGCAGGGCGGCGAGGCCGAACGCCTCGAAAGACTGATACGTCGCCGAATTCACATCGCGCGCGATCTTGAGGATATCCGGCACGGTGGCTGTGAATGCGACGGTCGTCGCGTGCAGCATCAGGATGACCTCGTTGCTGTAGTACGGCAGCGCGCGTCGCAAGGCCGACGGCAGGATCACCCGCCGATACAGCGTGAACGAGGACATGCCGTAGGCGCGCGCAGCTTCGATTTCGCCGTAGGGCGTCGCCTTGATCGCTCCGGCGAAGATTTCGGTCGTGTACGCGCAGGTGTTCAGCGTGAACGCGAGCAGCGTGCAATTCATGCCGCTGCGGAAGAACTCGGCGAGCAGCATGTGATCACGCACGACCTGCAGGCTGTACAGACCCGTGTAGCACAGCAGCAGCTGAACGTAGAGCGGCGTGCCGCGAAACACATACGTGTACAGCCACACCGAGCGCGACAGCAGCTTGTTCTTCGACACGCGCGCGACCGAGAGCGGCACCGAAAGACAGAAGCCGAGGCCGATGGAAATGACCAGCAGCCACATCGTGATCGCGAGACCGGTGATGCGGTAGCCGTCGGTGAAGAGGTAGTTCTTCCAGTATTCCTGGATGATTTCGATCATGATCCCTGCCGCTCTTGATTGGACCGATTAGAGGTCGGCGCGGCGCACGCCGATGGAATAGCGCCGCTCCAGCCAGATCAGCACGAGGTTCGAGATCGTGGTGATCGCGAGATAGATCGCGCCCGCGAGAAGCGTGAAGAAGAAGAAACGCAGCGTGCCCTTGCCCGCGTCCTGCGAGGCCTTGACGACGTCCGCGAGCCCGATGATCGACACGAGCGCCGTCGCCTTGACCATCACCTGCCAGTTGTTGCCGATGCCCGGCAGCGCGAAGCGCATCATCTGCGGAAACATGATGCGCGAGAAGGTCTGCCATGGCGACATGCCGTAGGCCGCGCCCGCTTCGAGCTGGCCGCGCGGCACCGAGAGAAACGCGCCGCGGAAGGTTTCGGTGAAGTACGCGCCGTAGATGAAGCCCAGCACCAGAATGCCGGCGAGGAACGGATCGATGTCGATCTGATCCCAGCCCATCGCGTCGGTGAACAGGTTCAGCCAGATCTGGATGCTGTAGAAGAGCAGCAGCATCAGCACGAGATCGGGCACGCCGCGAATCAGCGTCGTGTAGACCGTGCCGAGACCCGACGTCAGGCGGTTTTTCGACAGCTTCGCCGCCGCGCCGATGAGTCCGATCACGAAGGCGAACACGAGCGACAGCACCGCCAGCTTGACGGTCTGCCAGGTGCCCGCGAGGATCAGCGGACCGTAGCCTTGCAACATGGTGATTCCTTGGTAAGGTGCCTAACGTGCATGGAGTGCTGCATGGCGTGCAATCGGCGCGGCGCGCGACGGTCGTTCGCGCGTTGCGTATGGTTTCATGTTTTCCTCAGCCGGCGGTCCGTATTCTAGGTGGCCAAAATTGGATTGCCGTTGCTGCCGACCCCGCCAGCGCGCGATTGACGCGCCGCCGCCCCGAAAAGCGCGGTATTTTACCCGAAGCCGCCGCGCGCGGGTCCGAAGCCGGACGCGTCCGATTACATGCATGGGCGGAACGATGTAGTGCCGTTGCGGCCGTTGTTCCGAAGGGGCGCCGCCCTTACATTCTCCCCATCGCAAAACAACGCCTTGGGCGGGAGCAAACATCATGTTCGAGATTCGCCGCAGCAACGAACGGGGTCACGCCAACCACGGCTGGCTCGACTCCTATCACACGTTCTCCTTCGCCGATTACTACGATCCGCAGAACACGCACTTCGGCGCACTGCGCGTGATCAACGAAGACCGCGTCGCGGGCGGGCAGGGTTTCGGCGCGCACGGCCATCGCGATATGGAAATCGTGAGCTACGTGCTCGAGGGCGCGCTCGCGCACCGCGACAGCATGGGCAACGGCTCGACGATCCGTCCCGGCGACGTGCAGCGCATGAGCGCCGGCACGGGCGTGCGCCACAGCGAGTTCAATGGTTCGCCGACGGAAACCGCGCACTTCCTGCAGATCTGGATCATTCCGGATGCGCCGGGCGGCGCGCCGGGTTATGAGGAAAAGCGCTTTGCGGACGAGGAAAAGCGCGGCCGGCTGCGCGTGATCGCAGCGCCCGGTGGTGCGGAAGGGGCGGTGAACATCGGCGCGGACGCGCGCATCTTCGCAGGTCTGTTCGACGGCGACGAACGCGCGGACTTCGACGTGCCGGTGGGCCGCCGCGTCTATGTGCACGTGGCGCGCGGCGCGGTGACGGTGAACGGCGAGGCGCTCGGGGCCGGCGATGCCGCGAAGCTCGAGGACATCTCTAAGGTCACGCTGGAGAAGGGCGAGAACGCGGAAGTGCTGTTGTTCGACCTCGCCTGAGCGTTGCGTTTTCGATGTGAAGAAAGCCGCGGAGCGTGAAGCTCCGCGGCTTTTGTTTTGGCCGTTCCGGCCGCTTACGGCTTCGCGGTGGCCGATGCACCCGCTGCCGCTCCCGGCGCGCCGTGCGAGCCGTCGCGGTGCTTGCCCCAGCGCTCGTGCATCTTCGCGAAATGCTTCTTGAGCGCGGTGCTGACGGTGGTTTTCTGCTGATCGTTCAACGAGTTGTAGAAGTTGAGCCACGCGGTCGCGGTCTGCTCACGCAGTTGCGCGTTCTGCGCCTCGATCTTCTGATGCGCCGCGTGCATCGCGTTCAGGTCGAGGATCGGCTGGTTTTCCATCGACTTGAACTGATCGCGCATCTGCTTGTGGCTTTCGCGCATGGCCTGATGGTTCTGCTTCATCGTGGTGAGCGCGGTCTGCCACAGCTTTTCCTGATCCGCGTTCAGCTTCAACTGGCCGTGCAGCTCATCCAGTTGCTTCTGCATGCGCATTTCCATGCGGTGACCGCCGTGGCCGCCGTGGCCGCCCATCATGGCCGGGCCGCCGGGGGCCGGCGCGCCCGGTGCGTCGTTCGTGGCGGCGTAGGCCGTGCCGAACGTCAGCGCGATTGCCGCAGCGGCGGCGGTGAGAATGCGGTATTGCTTGGCCATCTCGATACTCCCTTGATTGTTTTCGAAGCCGAAGCCGCGAGGCCGTGTTCGACGTATCGGAAAGTGCGTCGAGGTCTTGCGCTTGTCGGTGAGACACAGCGTAGGGGTTCGCAACGGGGCGCGTGTTACGGCATGGTTCAGGCTTGTTACGCCGGTTTACGCCTCGCTTTCGTCGTAACACCCCGTAACCCTTATGGCAGGGCTGTCATCAATCGAGGTCCGGCTCACGCGCTAAACTCACTCCCATGACTACGCAAATACTTGTCGTCGACGACGACGCCGAACTGCGCGACCTTCTGCGCGACTATCTGGTCCGGCAGGGCATCGAGGTATCGGTGCTGCATGACGCCGGTGGACTCGAACGCCGCATCGAACGCGAGCGGCCGGATCTGATCGTGCTCGATCTGATGATGCCGGGCGTCGACGGGCTGACCGCGCTCAAACAGCTGCGTGCGTCCGGCGACGACATCCCCGTCATCATGCTGACCGCGCGCGCGGACGACGTGGACCGCATCGTCGGTCTGGAGCTGGGCGCGGACGATTACCTCGGCAAGCCGTTCAACCCGCGCGAGCTGCTCGCGCGCGTGCAGGCCGTGCTGCGCCGCCGCCGCACGATTCCGTCAGCCGCGCCCGAGCAGCGCGAGCCGTATTCGTTCGGCCGCTTCCGGCTGGATTTCCAGTCGCGCACGCTGCAACAGGACGACAGGCCGCTCACGCTGTCCGGCAGCGAATTCGCGCTGCTCAAGATTTTCGTGAACAACCCGATGCGTACGCTCACGCGCGAACGCCTGCTCGAACTGCTGCACGGCCCGGAATACGACGGCACCGACCGCGGCATCGACGTGCAGGTGTGGCGCCTGCGCCGCATCCTGGAGACCGATCCGTCGGCGCCGCGCTTCATCCAGACGGTGCGGGGGCGCGGTTACGTGTTCGTGCCGGACGGCGAGCAAAATGCGCCGGGCAATTGACACGCTGTTCGGCCGGCTGGTCGTCATCGTCATCGGCATGCTGGTGCTCTCGCATGTCGCGTGGTTCGCGATCATCCGCTTCGAGCGCGACAACGTGCAGACGCGCTTCGCCGTCGAGGAGGCAGTGTTTCTCGTCGAAGCGGTGCGCCAGCACATCGCCAATACGCCCGATCAGCCCTTGCCGCCGCGCGTTCGCCTGGTGGCGCCCGATAGCCCGGACGTGCCGAGACAACCCGACGAGAACATGCCGCCTCCGTTGCTGCGTTTCGTCGAGGACCTGAAAGACCGTCTGCCCGATGGCACCGACGTCCGCCTGAGCGAGCCCGGCGGCCCGCCGAGCGTGTGGGTGCATGGCGCAAAGGACACGGGATGGGTCGTCGTGCCGGTGCAGCCGTTGCGTCCGCCGCGCTCGCGCGACCGCATGCTCGTGTGGCTCGCGCTGATTTTCTCGACGGCCGTGCTCGCAGCTCTCTTCGGCGCGTGGCAGTTGCAATATCCGTTGCGTTCGCTTGCGCAGGCCGTCGCGCGCTTCGGACGCGGCCAGCCGACGCCGCCCGTGCCCGAGCGCGGCCCGCGCGAATTACGCCAGCTCACGCACGGCTTCAATCAGATGGTGCGCGAAGTCTCACAGACCGAGAACGATCGCGCGGTGATGCTCGCGGGCGTCGCGCACGATCTGAAGACGCCGCTCGCGCGCCTGCGCCTGCGCGCCGAAATGATGGACGACGAGAAGATGCGCGACGGCGTCGTGCGCGACGTCGATTCGATGGCGCATATCGTCGATCAGTTTCTCGTGTTCGCGCACGACCGGCCGGACGGCAGCGAGCCGGTTCCGGTCGACGAGCAATGCGAGCGTATCGCGCGCGCGTATCGCGCGGTCGCGCCGGGCGCGCAGCCTGTGCGCTTGAATCTCGAGGCAGGGCCGGCGTTCGCGCTGCCCGCGGCCACGCTCGACCGGCTGCTGTCGAATCTGCTCGATAACGCGCATGCGTATGGCGCGCCGCCCGTCGTCATCGCGACGCGGCGGGACGCGAAGGGGTGGGTATTGTCCGTGTCGGATCACGGCAAGGGCATTGCGCCGGACGATCTCATCAAGGCGAGCCGGCCGTTCGTGCGGCTCGATCCGGCGCGCGGCGGCAGCGGCCATAGCGGGCTCGGGCTCGCCATCGTGGAGCGGCTTGCGCGGCGCGCGGGCGGCGAGTGCGAAATCGGCAATCGCGCCGACGGCGGCCTGGAGGTCGCGATGACCTTCCCGTTCGACATCGCCACGCGGCCGGTGGCCGAACGCCGCGCCGGTCCGCAGCACGAAGAACGCGCGCTGTAACGGCGCGGCGTCAGTCGAACAGCGTATCGAGCGCCGACGCCGCTTCGCTGTCCACCGTGTTGTACGTGACCGTCGACGCTTCGAAGATGTAGTGCGTCGTGTACTTGCCGAGCCGCGAGAGAATCTCTTCCTGAATCACTTCGGGCGCGAGATCGATCTTCAGGAACCACGCCGTCGACGAAAGCCGCGTCTGAAACGAGCCGTACTCGGCGAGCAGGTGGTCGAACGTTTCAGCGTCCTGATCCCGGCACACGATGACCAGATTTCCCTTCATGCAATTCTCCCGATTCACGCCAGCGGCATTCGATTTCGTATATCGATGATACCTGCGCGATGCGTTGCGCGCCGCGACATACGCATGATCGTGCGATGAATGGACGCGTCGCTTACTTGCCCGCGAGCGTGTTCTCGGGATACCGCGTCGACGAGCCGGGATCGGCGGGGCGCACCTCGCTGCGGTCGCGGCCGCGCGATTTCGCCTCGTAGAGCGCCAGGTCGGCGCGCGACAGGATCCATTCGAGCGCGTCGTCGGGCGCAAGCTCGGTGATGCCGATGGACACCGACAACACCGCGTCGTCCGGCAGATGCGCGCAGTGTTCGTGGTGGAAGCGCTTTCTGAGGCGCTCCAGCACGGCCTGCGCGTCGGCGAGCGAGGTTTGCGGCAGGAGAATCCCGAATTCCTCGCCGCCGAGCCGTCCGATCGCATCGCTCGGACGGAGCTGCGCGCGGCACACCTCGACGAAATGCTCCAGCGCGCGATCGCCCGATGCGTGCCCGAAGCGGTCGTTGACCTGCTTGAAGTGATCGAGATCGGCAATGGCGACCGACAGCGGCGCGCCCGCGGCACGCGCGAGCTCCACTTCATGGCGCAAGGTGTCGAGGAAGTAACGCCGCGAGAGGGCGCCCGTCAGCGCATCGTGGCGCGCCTCGGCCGACAGCAGCGTATTGGCCGATTGCAGTTGCTCGGCGAGATCGCGAGTCGCGCGATGCAGGCGCCGCTCCCGCGAGTAGGAAATCGCGATCACGATGGCGAGCGTCACGACGCCGAGCATCGTCAGAAACACGAGGACGCGGTCGCGGCTGTGGTTGCGGCTGATTTCCGGCCAGCTCGTGAGCGGATGCACGATGTGCGCCGAGAGCCCCGAATTGAGCCCGGTGCGCTCGTCGTAGAGCGACGGCACGTTGCTGCCGTTCGCCGCGTAGAAGGTCTGCGCGAGCGCGGGCGCGAGCCAGTGCTCGGAGGCGCGCATCTGCTCGCCGATGTGCGACACGCGCAGCTCCGGAAACGACTCGCGTCGATAATGCTCGACGCGTTCGTGCTCGGTCATGCGCGCGACCGGCGCATTGGGCATCGCCTCGTATTCGAGCCGGCCGTCGTGGGCCATCACGACGACGCCGTTCTCGTCGGTCACGAAGGTGCCGGCGCGCGATACCCAGTGCCGCAGCCGGTCGATGCTCACCTTGGCGATCACGCCGCCGACCAGAATGCCGTCTTCATAGGCGGGCGCCGCGATGAAAATGCCCGGCTCGCCGGAGAGCCGGCCGACGCCGTACATCTCGACGAAGCCGCCGAGCAGCGCCCGCGCGACGTATCCCCGCCCGCTCATGTCATAGCCGATGAAACTGTCGTCGTCCGCGGCGTTGCTCGACGCGATGCAAAATCCCTTCTCGTTGACGAGCCAGATGGAGTCGAGGCCCGAGAAGCCCTGCGCCTCGTGCAGGAAGTGATTGACCTTCGCGAGCGCCGGGCGCGCAGTCCAGTCGCTGCGGCGTTCGAGTTCCGTCCCGGCCGGGTTCGAGGCATAATTCCGCGACTCCGCCAGCGCCCGCTGCGTGAGGTCCATCTGCGCGAGCGTGGCGGGAATGGCGCGCGACATCGCCAGGTCGCTCGCGATGATCTGCGCCATGTTATCGACGATCGATGCCGCCATCTGGCGCTCGGTGCGTACGGTCGCCGTCATCTCCTGTTGTACCATTCGGTCCGACAACAAGCCGGCGGCGATCCAGCACGCGAATGCCAGCGCCGCGAGGCCGAGCGCTGCGATCGCACGGTGCAGGATGAGCTTGTTCATCGATCTCGGGCGCACGGATTGCAGCGCGTGATGTCTGCCGCGCCTGAACTCACGCTCGCCACGGGGCGGCGGGTGTGGCTCACGCGGTCTTCCGGCTCGAATCTGGCGTCTCGCATCGCATCGGCGCTCAATTTATTGTTCGTGATAAGCCAAGATTGGACGATGTTTTTTGCCGCCTATCAAGCGCCTTGTGACGAAGGACGAAGTGCATCCAATATAGCGGACGCGCGCCGCTTGATCGCGTTGCGCGCCTCGCCGTCCGGCTCGATCGAAACGTAGCCAGACTGAAAGGAAGCGACGGCACGCGCGCCGGATGCATTCGACGCGGCCTGACCTTCATTTTGCCCGCGCCGTGCCGAAGAGCAACAGAAACATCGCACGAATGGCGCGCCAGACCGCATGAAGGTTGTGCCTGTCACGACGGTTGGTGTAGTGTCGCTCGGTTCAGCGCGGACTATATCCGAGACGGCGACTGCATGGCGCCGCCAAACGGCGCTGAACGTGTCGTCGTTTCGGCGGCCCTGTGCGTTGAGCATGGGCCGACTCGGGGAAAGGCGTCTTGCCCGCCGGACGGCTCGCTTGCCGTCTCAAGCAACATCCCGCGCTCGCGCGGTCGGAACAAAGCCTTACGGGGAGGGCCTTGCATGGAATTTGGTTTCAATCTGAATCGCATGGCGAATGCGTCGGCGTGGCGGCTCCTGCCCAACCGCTGGGATTTCGTCGCGTTCCCGATGATCATCTGCATCATCGCGCTCGCCGCCGTCGGCTTTCACGAAACCCTGGCGCCGATCTCCACGTTGCAGACCCAGGCGATCTCGCTCGACCCGTCGAACCTTCCCGAATACGCGCTGCGCACGACCCTGCGCATGCTGATCGCGATGGTTGCATCGCTGATCTTCACGCTGGTCTACGGCACGCTCGCGGCGAAAAGCCGGCGCGCGTCGATCGTGCTCGTGCCGATTCTCGACATCCTCCAATCGGTGCCGGTGCTGGGCTATATCTCCTTCACCGTCACGTTCTTCCTCGCGATGTTCCCGGGGCGCGTGATCGGCGCGGAATGCGCGGCGATCTTCGCGATCTTCACGAGCCAGGCGTGGAACATGACCTTCAGCTTCTACCAGTCGCTGCGCACGGTGCCGCGCGATCTGGACGAAGTTTCGCGCGGCTTTCACCTCACCAACTGGCAGCGCTTCTGGAAGCTCGAAGTGCCGTTCTCGATGCCCGGCCTCATCTGGAACATGATGATGTCGATGTCGGGCGGCTGGTTTTTCGTGGTCGCGTCCGAGGCGATCACGGTCGGCAACCGCACGATCGTGCTGCCGGGCATCGGCGCGTATCTGGCCGCGGCGATCGGCGAGCGCAATCTCGGCGCGATCGGCTGGGTGATCCTCGCGATGATCGTCGTCATCCTCGCTTACGATCAGCTGATGTTCCGTCCGCTGGTCGCGTGGGCGGACAAGTTCCGCATGGAGACCACCAGTTCGGGCAACGAGCCGTCTTCGTGGCTGCTCGACCTGATCCGCCGCACGCGCCTGATTCACCGGCTGCTGGTGCCGGCGGGCTGGATTCTCGCGAAGCTCGCGCGTGTGCCGATCAAACTGCCGTCGCTGCAGGGGGCCTTCGAGAACGTGGGGCTGCCGCTGCGCGCCAAGGTGCCGTCCACGCGCACGGGCGATATCGCGTGGGGCACGCTCGTGCTGCTGATCGCGGTGTTCGTCGTGTGGAAGGTCGCGGCGTTCGTCGCGACGGGCGTCACCTGGGGCGAAGTCGGCCACGTGTTCCTGATGGGCTTCATCACGCTGTTGCGGGTGGTGGTGCTGATCGCGATCGCGTCGGTGATCTGGGTGCCCGTCGGCGTGCTGATCGGCCTGCGGCCGGCGCTCGCGGAAAAGATCCAGCCGCTCGCCCAGTTCCTCGCCGCTTTCCCGGCGAATCTGCTGTTTCCGGTGTTCGTCGTGGTGATCGTGCGCTGGGATCTGAATCCGGATATCTGGCTGTCGCCGCTCATCGTGCTCGGCACGCAGTGGTATATCCTCTTCAACGTGATCGCGGGGGCGTCCTCCTATCCGAACGATTATCGCGAGGCCGCGACCAACTTCCAGATCCGCGGCTGGCAGTGGTGGAAGAAGTGCATGCTGCCGGGCATCTTCCCGTACTACATCACCGGCGCGATCACCGCGTCGGGCGGCGCGTGGAACGCCAGCATCGTCGCGGAAGCGGTGTCGTGGGGCAAGACGGAGGTCGTCGCGCACGGCCTCGGCGCCTACATCGCCCAGACCACGGCCGCGGGCGACTATCCGAAAATCATTCTCGGCATCGCTGTGATGTCGCTGTTCGTCACGCTGTTCAACCGACTGTTGTGGCGCCCGCTATACGCCTACGCCGAAGCAAGACTCCGGCTGGATTGAGGACGAGTTCCGATGCAGAACCTGAAAAATACGCAGACGGCCGCGGCGCCTGGCTTCCAGCGCCCGCAAGGCACGCCGCCGCGCCTCGGCGCGGAAATCCTGCGCGTCGCGAACGTGAGCCGCGGCTTCAACAAGACGCAGGGCGAACTGCTCGTGCTCGACGACGCCAACCTCTCGCTGCGCGAAGGCGAGATCGTCGGCCTGCTCGGACGTTCGGGCTCGGGCAAGTCGACGCTGTTGCGCATCATCGCCGGACTCATCGAGCCGACCGCCGGCGAAGTGACGTATCTGAACGAGCCGTTGCGCGGACCCGCGAAGGGCGTCGCGATGGTGTTCCAGACGTTCGCGCTGTTTCCGTGGCTGACCGTGCTGCAGAACGTGGAAGCCGGTCTGGAAGCGCAGGGCGTGGGCGCGCGCGAGCGGCGTGAACGCGCGCTCGCGGCGATCGACCTGATCGGCCTCGACGGCTTCGAGAACGCGTATCCGCGCGAGCTGTCGGGCGGCATGCGGCAGCGCGTGGGCTTCGCGCGAGCGCTCGTCGTCGATCCGACGCTGCTGCTGATGGACGAGCCGTTCTCCGCGCTCGACGTGCTGACCGCCGAAAACCTGCGCACCGATCTGCTCGACCTGTGGACGCAGGGGCGCATGCCGATCAAATCGGTGCTGATCGTCACGCACAACATCGAGGAAGCGGTGTTCATGTGCGACCGCATTCTGGTGCTGTCGTCCAATCCGGGGCGCGTGATGGCCGAGATCAAGGTGCCGTTCAAGCATCCGCGCAACCGTCTGGATCCGGCGTTCCGGCGTCTCGTCGACGATATCTACGCGAAGATGACCGCGCGCCAGATGGACGAGGCGAGGAAGAAGGGGCTGGAGCTGGGCACCTGGCTGCCGTCGGTGTCGACCAACCTGATGGCGGGTCTCATCGAAACGCTCGCGGCGGAGCCTTATCACGGTCGAGCGGACATGCCGGAAATCGCGCGCACGCTGCATCTCGAAGTGGACGATCTGTTCCCGGTCGCGGAAGTGCTGCAGCATCTCGGCTTCGCGGATGTGCGCGAGGGCGATATCTATCTGACGCCGCAGGCGCGCGTGTTCGCGGAATTCGGCACGCAGGAACGCAAGATGATGTTCGCGGAGCATCTGCTGCGGCACGTGCCGCTGGCGGCGCGGATCAAGAAGGTGCTCAACGAGCGTCCGGGGCATCGCGCGCCGCGTGTGCGCTTCGAGCAGGAACTGGAGGATTTTCTCTCCGACAAGGCCGCGCAGGAAACGCTCGACGCGGTCATCGACTGGGGACGGTATGGCGAGATCTTCTCGTATAACGACCAGACGGAGATGCTGAGTCTGGAGGATGTGGAGGCTTGAAGGGCCTCGATTCGAGTCGATGAAAAAGCGCGGTGGCCGGTGACGGCGCCGCGCTTTTGCATTGGATTGGCCATTTGGCTGAATGTACGCAGAACGCGCTAGACCGTAATTTTCTCGTCTTGAAGAACATCACTGCGTGTGTAATAGTACACACGCAGCATTCGGAGACGAGATGGAGTCATCGCGCTTGATACGAATGCTGCTGGATGATGGTTGGGAGCTGGTTCGCATCCGAGGCAGTCATCATCATTTCAATCACAGGACCAAAAACGGTCGCGTGACCGTGGTTCATCCAAAGAAAGACGTGGCGATCGGGACAGTCAGATCAGTGCTGAAAGGCGCCGGATTGCTCAACCGTCTGTATTCGTCGTAACGGAGCCGGACATGGAATTTGCCCTCGCCATTCACAAAGATCCCGAAAGCTGCTACGGCGTGACCGTGCCCAATGTGCCCGGCGTTTTCTCCGCCGGCGACACGATCGACGAAGCGATCCAAAATGCCAGGGAAGCTATCTTTTTCCACATCGAGACGATCATCGAAGACGGCGTGGAAGTCTCGATCACGTCGCGGAGCATCGAGGAACTGATCGTCGATCCCGACTTCGCCGGCGCAATCTGGGCCTACGTCGAAGTCGATCTGTCGAAGCTCGATTCGCGGCCGGAGCGCATCAACATCAGCCTTCCGCGTTTCGTGCTGCACAAGATCGACAGCTACGTCGAGGCGCGCCACGAGACGCGCAGTGGTTTTCTCGCGCGCGTCGCGCTGGAGGCGATTGCGAACGGCTGAAACATGAAAAAAGCGCGGTGTCCCTGAGGAAACCGCGCTCTTTGAGGCCCAGCAACGAATTACTGCAAATTCCCCCACCGCTCGACCGCAGGCTCCGCCGACGCCCATTTCCAGCCTTCCGGCTGCTGGCAGGCCGTCGCGATGAACCACTCGGCGGGCGCTTTCGCGTCGTCGCCATCGACCACCGAGAAGGCGAACTCCTTGCACGTCGCGAGCGCGCTGCTGAATTCGCGCAGCACGCGCACTTCGCCGTGCCCGTTCTCGACCGGCAAGGTGTGTTTGACCTTCCACGACCGCGTCTCGCCGATCTGCGACATGCCGGCCGTCACGGCGATCATCACCTGCTGATCCTGATGCAGCGATTTGGTCACGCGTTTGACCGCCTCGTCGGTGGCGGCCTGCACCGCGATGCCCACGCCGAGGCCGATGGCCGGATTCGTCGTGAACGCGCCAGTCGCGATACCGGCCGTCGCACCGGCCGCGGCGCCGATCGACGCGCAGCCGCTCATCGTCACGCACGCGGCGGCGCCCGCCGCGATGAGTCCGAGACGCAGCGCGAGAGGTACGTCGAGAGACAGCGTCATTGCAGCGAGCCCCAACGCGGCGTGGCCGGCTCGGCCGACGCCCACTTCCACTTGTCGCCGTCACGGCACACCGACGCCACGTAGAACGCGCTGCCGGCAGGGCGGTCCTTCGTCGCGTCGCGATCGACGGAGAACACGATTTCCTTGCAATCGAGCACGCCGCTGCTGATGGTGCGACTCACCGTCACGCGGCCTTTTTCGTCGTCCTCGATTGGCACCGAATGCACGACCTTCCACGGCGCGACCGCGCCCACCGCGAGCGGCCCGGCGACCGACGCGATCTGATCCTGCGTGTTGGTGTGGGTGACGCGCTGCGTGTACTGCACCCCCGCGCGCGCCGCGGCGACCGCGCCGAGGCCGATGCCCGTCGCCACCGCCGCGTTGCTGGTGACGCTGTTCGCTATCGCCGCGCCGGCGATACCGGCGCCTGCCGTCGCGCCTTCGCTGTAGAGCGAATTGCATCCGCTGAGGCTCACGCAGGCAATGGCGCCCGAGATGATCGCGACGAGCGTGGCGGCGCGCGGGCCGCGCCGGTGGACCCTGATCTGCATGTTGCTTTTCCTTCGTCTACCGTTTTCCGATGCTGGCCTCGTGCTCGAATCCTCTTGAGCTATCGCCATCAAGTCACTGCCCGCAAACACAAAGACGGCATGATGCGCGGGCTTCGCGCATTTTGAAGCATGCTTCTAATTAACGTGTCGAGAAATTTGCAAGAAATTGCAAGCGAAGGGAGGACGTTGCGATCCGCGTATCGATCGCAGGCAAAAAGAAAGCGAGCGCTGCCGTGCGCGCTCGCTTCTTGGACGTTGCGAACCAGCGTCTAGCTATCGCTGCCTGAAGCCGCTTCGCCGCCTTCGGTGTCCTCGTTTTCATACGCGCCAAGGCGGTTGTACAAGGTCTTCAGACTCACGCCGAGGGCCTTCGCCGCGCGCCGCTTGTCACCGCCGCAGTGCTTGAGCGTGCCGAGGATGATCTGCTTTTGCGCATCGGCGAGCGGGGTGCCGACCCAGACGTTCATCGCGTCGCCCTGCGTGACCGGTTTCTTCACGCGCGACGCGAGATGCGGATGCGCGATCTCCACCGTCTTCTCCGCGAGAATGAACGCGCGATAGACCGTGTTCTTCAGTTCCCGCACGTTGCCTGGCCACGAGTACGTGCGCAGCACATCGAGCGCGCGCTTGCTGAAAGCCTTGCTCGTGCCTTCCTGCGCGTTCATTTCCGAGAGGAAATGTTGCGCGAGCAGCTCACGGTCCGAATCGCGCTCGCGCAAAGGCGGCGCGCGCAGCGGAAAGACGGCGAGGCGATACATCAGATCCTCGCGCAGGCCGTTTTCCTTCACCGCCGTAACAGGATCGCGGTTGGTCGCGGCGATCACCCGCACGTCCGAACTGATGAGATCGTTGCCGCCGACGCGAAAGAACGTGCCCGTCTCCAGCGCGCGCAGCAGCTTCACCTGCCGCACGGGCGACATTTCCGTCACCTCGTCGAGAAAGAGCGTGCCGCCGTTTGCGTGCTCGAAATAGCCGATGCGCCCCTGCACCGCGCCCGTGAAGCTGCCTTTCTCGTGGCCGAAAAGCTCGGCTTCGATCAGATTGTCCGGAATCGCGCCGCAGTTCACGGCGATGAACGGCGCGTCCTTGCGCGCGCTGTGGTCGTGAATCGTCCGGGCGACGAGCTCCTTGCCCGTACCCGATTCGCCGATGATGAGCGCAGTCGCATCGGTGGCGGCGACGCGCTCGATCTGCGCGTACAACTCCTGCATCACGGGCGACGAGCCGTAGAGCAGTCCATAGGACTTCAATCCCGGCACTTCTCCCGTGTTGCGCTTTCTCTGCGCGGGTGTATCGCCGACCGCGATGGGCGGCGGATCCAGATCGGTTGACGCCATGTGTCCTGATCGTTCCTGAGTTCTGCGTGTGTGGTGTGCGGGCGGGCGCCCTGCGGCGTGCGCGTGTGCCCCGGTGGCCGCCGGCCGCGAGCGCGGGTCGGCGCGCGTGAGCGGCGCAACCGTGGATGACCGCGCCCATCGGCATATGACGCGCCCGTGCGCGTTGCCCGTCGTGCTCACGATTTCGGTGAGCCGCGTTTCCTGGTCGTGCGTCGGTCCAGAATCGTCTGCACCGGATGCAATCGCATCGCGAGTTCGTTGCAAACGAGCCTATCTCATAAACGCTATTTAACCATTCGCAACGACATTGCGGCAATGTGCCGGTCGGAGCGCGATGCAATTTGTCTGAGCGGCGCGGCGCGTTCCGGAAAGGTTCTCCTTTCGCCTCTCAGAATTTACAAGACCATGGCGTAATTGTTACCCGATCATCGTCTCACCCGCACTGAAACGTATCGCCGCATGCCGATCGCTGGCATGGCACGAAAGCTGCGTGCGTGGGGTCATCGTGATTCCTATTCGAAAGTCGCCGACAAGCATCTGCTTCGAAGGCGCGCACACGAGGATGGGCGAGAGAGGCAAGCATCATGGATAACTACTTTAATTTCGACGTCGCGGTACCCGAGCGGCCGTCCCGCGCCCGCCGCACGTACGGTTCGGGCGGTCCGCGCCCGGAACTCGCGACGGGCGAGCCGATCGACATCTATCACTGGGCCGCCGTCGCGCTCGTGACCGCGCTGATGTGCGCGGTGCTAGGCTATGCAGCGGGCACCCCGGCGCTCGCACGCGCCGCGAACGTGACGAGCCTCGTGTTCGCCGCGATGGGCGGCGCGCTGATGGCGAGCGGCGTCGTGCGCAGCCTGCGGGCGCGCGTTGCCGCGGGCGATCGGCTCGCCGTGCAGCGCGTGGCGGTCGCAGAGACGCACTGACGCAGCGACGCTACGGCCCGCTTCAGACAACAACCCACTTGGGCGAGGACTACATTTCATGAGTCAGACGACTGTCCAGCTTGCGTTGGGCAAGCAAAAGATCATTGAAGACATCAAGGTGTTGCTGAACGACTCCGAGGAATTGCTGAGATTGTCGGCGACGCTGCCGGGCGAGGGTGTCGAGGCGCTGCGCTCGCGTCTGCGCGATCACGTCGATTCGGCGCGTGTCGCGCTGGAAGACGCGCAGTCGAGCGCGCAAAGCCGCTACCGCGCGGGCGTCGATTGCACTGAGAAATACGTGAAGGACAATCCGTGGCAGTCGCTCGGCATTGCCGCGGGCGTCGGCTTCCTGGTGGGGCTTTTGGTTTCGCGCTGATTCGCCCAGCAACTTATCTTTACAACGGGAGAGAACACACATGGCACGGCCTTCGATCGGAATCTTCGGCGCGCTGTTCGCGGTAGGCAGCGTTCTCGCATGGAAATGGGTGCAATCGCAGGATGCAGCAGGCCGGCGCGCGGCGCGTGATCTGAACCGGTGGGAAGACGAAGGCGGCAAGGTGCTGTCACCGGCGACCGGCGCGAGCGCCAAGGTGGTCAACGGCCGCGGCGCGGTAGGCGGAACGCCCGACGCGTGGCACTTCCCGCGCAGTTGACCGGTAGTGCAGGAGCGAGGCCGATATTTCGAGCGGCCGACGCTTTAATGATGTGACCAATGATACGCACGCTGAACCAGCGTGCGTTTCTGTCTTGATGAACGCTTATAATCTGTGAAAGTTCGGCGATAAAGCGGCCTAATTGGCAAAACTTACGTCGATCGGCGCCAAGCGTGCAGAACATCGGAAATTATTCTATTTATCGCGCATGTCGCGTTGCGCAGGTCGCTATCGATCGCGCGCAACCGTGAATCGCACCGGCCCGTGCAGCGCCTGGCCGCACGGAGAAGACCACGCCATCAGCCGGCGTGTGACCCTGAAACGCTTTGGAAGAATTCGAGACGCAATGCCACACGTATTGATTGTCGATGACGATCCCAGTACCCGCGAGGCGCTAGCCGCGATCATCGGCGAAGACGGTTTGACGACGGCCACCGCCGGCGACTTGCGCGAGGCGCGCATTCAGCTCGTGCGGCAGACGCCGGACGTCGTATTCACCGATCTGAAACTGCCCGACGGCACCGGCGTCGATCTGTTCGAGGATCTCGACCCGCGCTCGGGCGTCGAAGTGATCGTCATCACCGGTCACGCGACGGTGGAATCCGCCGTCAGCGCGCTCAAGATGGGCGCCGCCGACTATCTCGTCAAGCCGATCAACATGCAGCGCGTGAAGGCCATTCTGTCGCGCCTGCCGCGCGCGGGCGACCTGAAGGCGGAAATCGGCACGCTGCGCGGCGAACTGCGGCGCATGGGCCGCTTCGGTCTGATGCTCGGCAATTCGCCCACGATGCAGACGGTGTACGACCAGATCGGGCGAGTCGCGCCGACGGCCGCGTCGGTGCTGCTGATCGGCGAGTCGGGCACCGGCAAGGAAGTCGCCGCGCAGACGCTGCACGAGCTGTCGCTGCGCCGCAAGCATGCGTTCATCGCGGTGAACTGCGGCGCGATCTCGCCGAACCTGATCGAATCGGAGATGTTCGGGCACGAGCGCGGCTCCTTCACGGGCGCGGATCGCCAGCACAAGGGTTACTTCGAGCGCGCGAACGGCGGCACGCTGTTCCTCGACGAGATCACCGAAATGCCGATCGAGCTTCAGGTGAAGCTCCTGCGCGTGCTGGAGACCGGCATGTTCATGCGCGTCGGCACGACCAAGGAGCTCGAGACGGACGTGCGCCTGATCGCCGCGACCAACCGCGACCCCGAGCAGGCCGTGCTCGAAGGCAAGCTACGCCTCGACCTGTATCACCGCCTGAACGTGTTTCCGATCAACCTGCCGCCGCTGCGCGAACGCGGCAAGGACGTCGAACTGCTCGGCCAGGCGTTCCTCGACGAACTGAATTCCCGCTACAACACGAAGAAGGCGTTCCCGGCCGCCGTGCGCGAGATGCTGGCCTCGTACAACTGGCCCGGCAACGTGCGCGAGCTGAAGAACTACGTGCAGCGCGCCTACATCATGTCGGCAAACGATTCGGACAGCACGGCGACCGTGCCGCTGCAAATTTCCTTGTCGAAGCCTTCGGCGGGCACGGCGGTGACGATTCCGTTCGGCACGTCGCTCGCGCAGGCCGACCGGCAACTGATCCTCGCGACGCTCGATCAGTGCGGCGGCGTGAAGACGCGCGCTGCGGAAATCCTCGGCATCAGCCTGAAGACGCTCTATAACCGGCTCGTCGAATACGGTGAGGACGCCAATAAGGCAGCCGTGGGCGAGGGCGGCGACATCAACGATCCCGACAGCGAAAATACCTGAACTTCGCTTATCTTTAGACGAAATCACCGCCTGCGGCTTTTAAAACCGCAGGCGTTTTTCATTGGCAGGCGCGTTTTCTACGCCGATAATGAGACAGGAAAGTATGGACGGACGTCGTTCGAGGGGCATGGCCCTTGCTGTCGATCGGATGCATCCGCGCGCCGCGCGCAGGCGCCTTGCGCTGGATGGGAAAAGTACGATCACAAGACCGCAAGGAGTCCGCCATGTCTCTCAGCACGCCCATTCGCGCTTCCGTTGGCGCTCATATAGAAGCACAGACGCCGCAGCCGCCGGACCCGCCGGTCACGCCGCCCGATCAGCCGCCGCCCACGCCGATTCCGCCCGACACCAATCCGGACCCGACGCGTGAGCCGCCGGTGCCTCCGTCGCAGCCGATTGGCGATCCGCCGCCGGGACCGGGCGAGTCCCCGCACGTGTACTAGCAAAGCCGCAGGACGCTGGATTGCAGACGTTGGACAATGCCCAGAATTCGTGCAAGGTTTGAATAAGTTTCCATCCGGGACGTAGGGATTACAACGGATGGCGCAACAATGACCGGCGACACGCTCTGTCGCCGGTCGCTTTTTCTGAAGCCGCGCTGCCAAAGCGCAACGGTCCGACGCCGCCGACGTCACTATCGCGACGGCCTTCTTCTCTGGAGGCATCATGAGGCATCCCGCACTTCGACGCTCCGCGCGTCATTCTTCCAAACGCGAAGCACGGGCCGAAGCGGCCAAGGCAGCCGGCGCGCAAGGCGCATCGGCGCCGCCCGCCGATCACGATCCCGCTGGCCAGAACCGCCCCGCGCCGGGCGCGCCGCCGGATGGCGAGCACAACCAGGGCGGCGTGCGTCGCGAGGGCATCGACTATCAGCGCGACCTGGGCTCCGAGCAGGACGCGTGATTCAGGCCGGCGAAGCACCCGGCAAAAGAACAAAAAATTTCTACGCGGCCGGCATTGGCCGCGTGTTTTCGTTCGTCCGTAACATCTTCATACAAACTTTCATTTACAAAAATCATCAAAAAGGCACAGCTTTTGCATACCTTTAATCGCCAATTCGAGCATGCAACGACAACTGATGAGGTGATGCTGTAATGAGCAGATTGATCGTGGTATCGAATCGCGTCGCACCGATCCAGGAAGGCAAGCCCAGCGCGGGCGGCCTCGCGATCGGCGTGCTGGACGCGCTCAAGGAGACTGGGGGCGTGTGGTTCGGGTGGAGCGGCGAGATCGTCGGCGAGGCGGGCGCGCCTGTGGTGGAAAAAGGCGGCAAGGTGACCTACGCGACGGTCGGCCTCACGCGCCGCGATTACGACCAGTACTATCGGGGATTCTCGAACGCTACGCTGTGGCCGGCTTTTCATTATCGCAACGACCTCTCGCGCTTCGACCGCGAGGAATACGCGGGTTACATGCGCGTGAACGCTAGCCTCGCGGCGAAGCTGAAGTCGATGCTCAAGCCCGACGACATCATCTGGGTGCATGACTACCACATGCTTCCGTTCGCGCAGGAGCTGCGTAAGCTGGGGGTCGCGAATCCGATCGGTTTCTTCCTGCACATCCCGTTTCCGGTACCCGAGATCATGCGGACCGTGCCGCCGCACGAGGAACTGATCGCGGCGATGTGCCAGTACGACGTCGTCGGCTTCCAGACAGACAGCGACAAGCAATCGTTTATCGATTACGTGGAGCGCACGAGCCGCGGCCACTTCAACGAAGAAGACGGCATGCTGCAGGCGTTCGGCCGCATGCTGAAAGTGGGCGCGTATCCGATCGGCATCTATCCGGACGCCATCGCGAAATCCGCCGAGCAGTTCTCGAACCGCAAGCCGGTGAAGACCCTGCGCGACAGCATGCGCGGCCGCAAGCTCATCATGAGCGTCGACCGGCTCGATTATTCGAAGGGTCTCGTCGAGCGCTTTCAGGCGTTCGAGCGGCTGCTGCTGAACGCGCCGGGCTGGCACGGCCGCGTGTCGCTCGTGCAGATCGCGCCGCCGACGCGCTCGGACGTGCAGACCTATCAGCGTATCCGTCAGAACCTGGAAGGCGAGGCGGGCCGCATCAACGGGCGCTTCGCACAGCTCGACTGGACGCCGATCCAGTATCTCAACCGCAAATACGAACGCAATCTGCTGATGGCGCTGTTCCGCCTCTCGCAGGTCGGCTATGTGACGCCGCTGCGCGACGGCATGAATCTCGTCGCGAAGGAATACGTCGCGTCGCAGGACCCGGCCGATCCGGGCGCGCTCGTGCTGTCGCAGTTCGCCGGCGCGGCGGATCAGTTGCCGGGCGCGCTCGTCGTCAATCCGTTCGATCTGTCGCAGATGTCCGAGGCGCTGGAGCGCGCGTTGTCGATGCCGCTCGCCGAGCGTCAGGCGCGTCACGCCGACATGATGGTGCCGCTGCGCGAGAACAATCTTTCGGTCTGGCGCGATTCGTTCCTGTCCGACTTGCGCAGTGTCGCGACGGCGACGTCGGTCACCGAGAAGACCGTAAAGACCGTGAAAGAGGGCGCGAGCGGTGCGGCGCGTCCTTCGGCGAAGGCCTGAATCTGCGCCAGTCTGTTTGATGTGAAGGCCCCGCGCTTGCAACTCAGGCGCGGGGTTTTTTCATGCTCGAAGCCGAAACGTTCGCGGAACGGGACTTGCGGAATCATCGTCGACACGAACGAAGGAGGTCACGATGAGCGGAAGCACATTGAACCCGCCGGAAGACGACGGCGCGGAATACGGCAAAGGACACGGTACCGGCGCGCTCGGCCCGAGCGACTCGTCGGATAGCGGGTCGGACGTGCAGGGCGAGAAGCGCTATCCGGGCGAGATCGAGGACGAACTCGACGCCCACGCGCTCGGCCAGTCCGAAGCCGAACTCAACAGCGACACAGACCGCTACGGCACGGGCGAAGCGGCCTCGGCGGACGGCGACAACAATCTGGAATCCGACGCCGATATCCTGCCCGATCAGATCGAGGACGACGCGCGCGGCCTCGTCGATGAAGACGCCGACCCGGCCGCCGACCGGCCCTGACGTAACACGCCGCACGCGATCCGAACACGGCGCGCTCCCGAGGGAGCGCGCCTTTTTTACACGCGCATCGCACGGCGGGGCTAACATCGTCGGTTGACACTTTCGCCGCGTTCACGCTTTCGCCGATGAATCAGGACGTTCCCACTCAATCCACGCCCGTCGCCTCGGGCCGCACGACGCGTTTCGGCTGGCTCTCGTGGATCGTCGATCCGATTCAGCAATGGTCGCAGGACCACTGCTCGATGTTTTCGGCGTCGATCTCGTTCTTCGCCGCGTTCTCGCTCGCACCGACGCTCGTCATCGTGATCGCGGTGGCGAGCGTGTTCTTCGGCGCGGATGCCGTGCAAGGCCGCCTCTTCGATGAGATCAGCGGCGTCGTGGGCGTCGATGCGGCGCACGCGCTGGAGGCGATCGTCGCGAACGCGTGGCATGCGGATATCGCGCGCAGCACGGCCATCCTGTCGCTCGCGGGCGTGCTGATCGGCGCATCGGCGACGTTTTCGTCGCTGCACAGCGCGCTCAATGTCATCTGGCCGACGCCCGCGGTAAGCACGCGCGAGAGCATCGTCACGCTGCTGCGCGTGCGGCTGATGTCGTTCGGGCTGGTGGTCGGATCGGGCCTGCTCGTCGCGGTGGTGCTCGTGCTCGATGCGCTTGTCGAATTGCTCGGCCACTGGGTGCTCGGCGATGGCAGTCCGTTCGTCGTGCTGTCGGGACTGACGCGGCGCGCGATATCGATCGGCATGCTGATGCTCGCGTTCACCGTGCTGCTCAAGTTTCTGCCGACGACGCGCATGCTCTGGCGCGACGCCGCGCTCGGCGCCACCGCCGCCGCGCTGCTTTTCGAGGGCGGCAAGCGCCTCTTCGCGTTCTATCTCGCGCACGCGGGAACGGCGAACACGTTCGGCGCGGCGGGATCGCTCGCGATCATCCTCATGTGGCTGTACTACTCGGCAGCGGTGTTTCTGCTCGGCGCGGAGCTGTCGGCGACGGCGGCGAGAAAGCGCACGCACCGGGCATCCGGCTGGCGCTGAGGCCGGCGCGAAAAAAAGGCCGTCCGCGAACGGACGGCCTTCGGCTACGCTCACGTCGCTCAGGCGCCTCGCTTGACCGGGTCGTCGCCGAGCGCTCTGGAGCGTGAAAAGAGCGGGCGCGCTTCAGCTCGCCTGACGGCGCAACTCGGCGGGCGGCACCTTCATCAGATGCCGGTACTTTGCCACCGTGCGGCGCGCGACGATCACGCCCTGATCCGCGAGCATCTTCGCGAGACTCACGTCGGACAGCGGATCGCGCGTGTTTTCCTGCGAGATCATTTCCTTCAGCAACGCGCGCACCGCGGCCGCCGAGCACGTGCCGCCGCTTTCGGTGGAAAGCTCGCGCGGGAAGAAGTGCTTGAACTCGAAGATGCCGCGCGGCGTGGCCATGTACTTGTTGCCCGTCGCGCGCGAGATGGTCGATTCGTGCAGGCCGAGCTCATCGGCGACATCGCGCAGCACGAGCGGCTTCAGCGCGATCTCGCCATAGTCGAAGAACGCCTTCTGATGCGACACGATGCATTCGGCGACGCGCTGGATCGTGGTGAAACGCTGCTGCGCGTTACGGATCAGCCAGCGCGCTTCCTGCAACTGCTGCGCGAGCGGCGAGCGGCTCGCGCCCGCCGACTGCGCGAAAAGCTCCGCATACATGCGATGGATGCGCGCACGCGGCAGCACCGCCGGATTGATCGTGACGATCCACTGCCGCTTCGCCTGACGCACGATGACATCCGGCACCACGTAGTTGTCTTCGCTTTGCCCGTAGTTCTCGCCCGGCTTCGGATCGAGGCGGCGCACGAGCGCGCATGCGATGCGCAATTCATCGGCGCTGCAACCGATTTTCTTCTGCAATTCGGCCTGTTCGCGCCGCGCGAGCCGCTCCAGATGATGCGCGACGATCTCCATCGCCACCGCGCGCCCCGGCGTGTCTTCTTCGAGCGCTTCGAGTTGCAGCGTCAGACATTCCGAAAGATTGCGCGCGCCGACGCCGGGTTTATCAAGCGACTGCACGAGCTTGAGCGCGATGGTGAGTTCGTCTTCGTTCAGCGCGGGCTCGATCTCGACCACGTTCGCAAGCTCACTCAACTCCTGACGGAGATAACCATCGTCATCGAGCGCTTCGATGATGAGCTGCGCGATGGCGCGGTCGCGTTCGTTCAACTGATACATACGCAACGCATCGTGCAGCGTGTCGCGCAACGAAGGCTCGATACGCACCCAGTCGGCGGGATCGGAGCCTTCGCCGTCGCCGTTGTTGCGTGCGGAGCCGCGGCCGAAGGGATCCGACGAGAATTCGTTGACCGAATCATCGCGCGACCCGGTGTCGGCGCTTTGCTCGCTGTCCATGCCGCTTTCGGGCGCGAGCGGCGCTTCGGTCGCGCCATCGGCTGCGCTCGATGCGGTTGATTCGCTCATCGAGTTGCCGTTGTCGGCGCCGAGCGCGTTGTCTTCGGTCTGCGACTCGTCGTATTCGAGAAACGGATTGGTGTCGAGGGCGTTTCTCAGTTCCTGCTGGAACTCCAGTGATGAGAGTTGAAGAAGTCGGACCGACTGCTGAAGTCGCGGCGTCAGGGCGAGCGTTTGCTTCGCGCGGAGTTCGAGTGTAGGCGGCATTGCTTGCTAATCCTCGATTGTTCTAGACGTAATGGGCTGGTTTGCGGGTAGTAAAGCAACAGCCGTGCCATCGTTCGTTAAGCTCTCGCCACAACTACGTTTTTTGCGCTTGGCTTTGTTCTTTCGAAGCCAGCCGCAGGCTGCTTTCACGCAGTTTTTACACGTGCCCAGACAAAAGCACCGCGCGTTTCAGCGCACGCGCCCAGTGCCCCGGCAACGCCGCCGACAAGCGTCGAAGATTTGTTCGAGAGCGTAGGAAAGCCTTGACGGGCGAGGCTTCCGAGCGCGCCGTCCACGGTTCTCTTCACGCGAGGAACGGGCCCGGCACGCAAGTTGCGGAAGGGAGAACACGATCCGCGTGCTACGGCGCGGACGTCATCGAAGAGCCGCCTCGCGCACGAAGTCGCACGAAGTCGGGCGAACGGGGCGCCAGACCATAATCGACAAAATGGGAGTATTGCCATGAAGACGACTCAATTCCTGAAGGCAGCAGGCGGTATCGCATGTGTGGTGTTCGCGCTGAACGTGAGTGCGCAGACCAATTCGGCATCGTCGACGAGCGGTTCGGACACGTCGATCGGCCAGAAGGTCGACGACAGCACGATCACCACCAAGGTCAAGGCCGAACTGCTCGGCGCAAAGAACGTCAAGTCCACGCATATCCATGTGAAGACGAAGTCGGGCATCGTCTCGCTGACGGGCACGGTGCCGTCGGCCGAGGACAAGACCGCTGCGGAAGAAGTCGTTTCGAACGTTTCGGGTGTTGCTTCCGTGAAGAATCACCTTAAAATCGCCGCCAAGTAATGGCATAGTTCGTATGCCCGGCTTCGCCAAGGCGGGCCGCGGTTGAGTGCCGGCAGCACAGAACCCGCGCGGGGTTCGACGAATCGCCGTACACGGCGAGGAATCGGACGAAGCGCGGGTTCGCACATTGGGGCCCGGGTTTGGATTGTCCGGTGCTTCAGTCGCAAAGACGCTTCACGTAGTGCGTATCACCTCGCAGCACTTCGAAACTTAAAAACGAGTACGACCGTTCAGGGCGTCACTCAGACAGGCGGCTCTCGAATGCGCAGCAGCCCGGCATTCAGAGGCCCCGGCAAAAAAAGGAGCTCTTCATGAAGACGAAAAAGATGGCATTGATCGGCGCGCTCGCGCTGGCGTTCTCGACCGCGGCCTTCGCGCAGGCAGCATCCGACGCGGCCACGGCAGGCGCCGACGCTGGCGCGCACGCGAAGAAGCAGAAGGGCACCTATCTGCATCAGCAGGACAAGGCGCACAAGCTGAAGGGCGCGTCGGCAGCGGCGGCGGCTTCGGCGCTCGGCACCAACGACAAGGGCCAGCCGCAGTAAGCGCAGCCCTCGTACGCTTGACGGACAAACGGCCGCATTGCGCGGCCGTTTGCTTTTTCGCGGCCCGTGGCGATTGCCGGGGCCGCCCGCATCATCGCATCAGGACTTCGCGGCCGCGTACTGATCGCGCAGATCGCGGATGCGGTCGTGATTTTCCAGCACGCCCTGGTACTGGCGCTCCACGACGGCGCGGATATCGGCGGGCAGATCCTTGTCCAGCGCCTCGCGATAGTTCTTCTTTGCGGCATCCTCGCCGCGCTCGCATTCCGTGAGGATCGCGTGATCGCTGTGGCCGGTCACGGCCGATTTCACATCGACCCAGCCGCGATGCAGCGCGCCCGCCACTGAGCCGCCGGTTTCGGGCTTGCCGCCGAGCCGCGCGACGATGTCCTGTAGTTCGCGCGCGCCTTCCGTGCACTTCTGCGCGCGATTCTGAAACAGCAGCTTGAGGCTTGGATCACGCGTATCCTCTGCCGCCTTGAGAAAACCCTTTTCCCCGTCCTTCGAGGTTTCGACGAGATCATTGAGTACCGATACGACGTTCGTGCTCATATAACACCTCCCATTGGTTTCGACATTGTCACGGCGCACTCTCCCGGCGGGATGCGGCTCGCCGATTCATAGCGCACGCGGCGTGCCCGCGTCATTCGATTCGCGGCATATCACTTGCTGTCGATACGGCATTACAGCGCGCGTCCGGTTTGCGAGACGCGCGCAAGACACGGCAACAGGAGAGCGTAGTGAAAATCTTCAACCGGCTCGCGAATCGCGAGTCTCTGATACTGATGGCGATCGCGGCATCCGCGATCACCATGCATGTCCGGCAGCAAACGATCGACGCGCCGGCAGCGCGCGCCGAGTATGGGCGCGTCTGCGAGCCGCACGCCGCGCAGGAGGGAAAGGCGCGCGTGCTGCCCGCCGACTGCGGTATCCGGGCGAACCTCCCGCGTCATCACGCGCGCTCGACCTGGGTCTGAGACAAGAAAAAACGCCCGCACGAAGCGGGCGTTTGCATCGACACATCCAGCGACTCATCACGCACGCGTGTGCGCGAACTCGCCCACCGGATGCGGCGGCTGCAGCGGATCGAAGTCGCTCCAGCGGCCTTGCTGCCAGCGGCCCGACGCGCGCTCGACATCCATGCCGCCCGCTTCGCGCAGCGCCGTCGCAGCCTGTTCCTGCGTTTCCGGCGATACATGCACGGCGACCAGCACGCCCGCATGGCGCGCAGGTTCTTCGGCATGCCCGGCATGGCCCGGCTTTTTCGTATGCGACATCGCGCCGACGAGCGAGCCGACATAAGCGCCGACGCCAGCCGCGATTACCGAGACGAGCAAGGGCGCATGAAAGACCGCGAAGATCGCCGCGCCCACTACGGCGCCGGCGACCGCGCCGATCGTCACGCCCTTGCCGGCGCCCTTGGGCGCGGCGCTCGCGCCCGCATCCGTGCCGACATCGCCGCCGACCGGATAACGCGCGTGCTGGCCGCTCGGATTGACGAAAAAGAGCGTCACGTCTTCTTCGATGAAGCCGCGCGCAAAGAGCTTCTGGGCTGCCGTTTCCGCGGCGCGAAAGGTCTGAAATCGGCCCGCAATGATCAGGGACATGTTCCCTCCTTGTTGGCTTTGGGTGGTACAGGGACAGCTTGGCTGCGCTACGCGACGCGTGCGCTCAATCCGGCTCCATGCCCGCGACGCGGAACAGGCCGCTCCTCAGTACGGCGGGCTGGCCGCCGTTGTCGTCGAGCACTTCGGCGCACACCGCGCGGATGCGCGCCGAGCCGCGCGCGAACGCGTCGAGCAGATGTTCCTCGCGTGGCGACTCCGCCCCGAAGTGATCTTCGAGCGCTTCGGCGGTGATCGAGCATACGACCGGCTCGCCGTCGATGAGCGCGGCGAAGTGGACCGCGAGGTCGTCGCCGTCAAAAACGGGGGCTTCGTCTGCGAACGTGATGTGCATGGTCGAGTCCTCATAGGCGGGGCGGGAGGTCGAACGGGAGGCGGCCGCGAGCGCGGCGACATTCGCGACGCTCATGATGCCGCCTTCGCTTTGGCGAGCTGCTGCGCCATCTCGTAGTGATGGCTGATGATCGGAAGCGCCTTGCTCGCGGCCGCCTTCATCGCGGTGTCGTTGCCGCTTTCGCTCTCTTTCCTGAACAGTTCGACGGCCTTCTGATGCCCGCCCACGGCTACCTTTTCAATATAGGCCTTGTCGAACTCCGCGCCCTGAAGATTTTGCAGACTGCCGATCACGGCCGTATCGGCGGCGGGCGGCGTGGTGATGCCGTGGCGTTTCGCCAACACGTCGAGATTGCGCGCGAGCTTCGTGTGATCGACGATCATTCGCTGTGCGAACTCCCGCACCTGCCGGTCGCTCGCATGGGTGAGCGCGAGCTTGCTCGCGGCGAGTTCCGTTGCGCCCGCCTGGCCGGCGTCCTGCAGGAACTGCTGATCGACGGGCGAGAGCTTCTCGCTCTGCACGGCGCTCGCGGCGCGCGCGGTCTGGGCCTGCGCGGCCGGCGCGAACGCCGCCGCGACGGCCAGCGACAAGGCGACCGCGCAGGCCGCGCGTGCATATGACATCGACAATATCGGCATCTGCTTTCGCTCCCGTTCGATGAATTCAGGCGGCGTGAGCCCGGCCGAGCGCCTCGATCAGCGCCTGGTTGAACGCGGGCAGATCGTCGGGTTTGCGGCTGGTGATCAGATTGCCGTCGATCTGCACTTCCTGATCGACCCACGTGCCGCCGGCGTTGCGCACGTCGTCCTGGAGACTCGGCCAGCTCGTCATCGTGCGGCCCGCGACGATGCCCGCCGAGATCGGCAGCCAGCCGCCGTGACAGATCACCGCGATGGGCTTTTTCGCCGCGTCGGCATCCTTCACGAAGCTTTGCGCTCGGGCGTCGAGGCGGATCGCATCGCCGTTGACGACGCCGCCCGGCAGCACCAGCGCGTCGTAATCGGCGGCGGTGGCGGCATCGAAGGTGACGTCGACGTTCACCTTGTCACCCTTGTCGACGTGTCTGAAGCCCTGAATCTGGCCGGGCTTCTGCGACACGATATCCACCTGCGCGCCGGCTTCCTTCAGCGCGCGTTGCGGTTCGACGAGTTCTGCCTGCTCGAATCCGTCGACAGCGAGAATCGCGACCTTGCGGCCGTTGAGGGAAATGGCCATGAACACACTCCTTGTTGCTGATTGCGAACGTTCCGCGACTGGCGGAATGCTTGCTCGCAATTTCAGCAAAGGCTGTGCCCAGCGCGAAGAGGCGCGATGAAGAGGATGCGTCAGGCAGGCTCGACGCTGCGCTTGCCGGTGAGCCTCAGCACGCTGACCACGCCGGCGACCGCCGCGAACGCCGCCGCGACGGCGAGCGCGATCACCGCGCCTTGCTTCGGCGCGAGGCCGAAAATCAGCGCGACGAGCGCCGCGCCCAGCGTCTGCCCGGTGAGGCGCGCGGTGCCGAGCATGCCGCTCGCGCCGCCGCTGCGATGGCGCGGCGCGGACGCGAGCATCTGACGATTGTTGGGCGACTGGAAAAGCCCGAAGCCGAGCCCGCAGACCGCCATGCGCCAGGCGATGTCGAACGCGCCCGGATGCGCGCCGACGCTCGCGAGCAGCACCAGGCCGACGGTGAGAATGGCGAGCCCGATGCCGCCGAGCAGCCCGGCCGAATAGCGATCCGCGAGCACGCCCGCGAGCGGCGCGACGAACACGATGACGAGCGGCCACGGCGTCATCAGAAAGCCCGTCTCCACCTGGCTCATGCCGAGCGAGTCCTGCAGCAGAAACGGCAGCGAAACGAACGCGAGCATCTGCGCGCAGAACGAACACACCGACGCCGCGACCGACAGCGCGAACACCGGAATGCGCAACAGATCGACGGGCAAAAGCGGCGCGCTTTGCGTCAGTTGCCGCTTCACGAAGAAGTAGCCGATGACCGCCGTCGCGATGAGTTCGCCGACCAGATACGGGCGGTGCTCGCCGTGCCCGAAACCATCGACCGCGACGATCGCGATGCCGAAAAACAGCGCGTTCATGATCGCGCTGATGTAGTCGTAAGGCTGCCGATGCCCCGGCGTACGCGGCATCGACTTCCAGCCGATCGCGAAGGCCGCGAGGCCGATCGGCACGTTGATCGCGAAGAGCCACGGCCAGCTCGCGACGGCGAGCACGCCCGAGGCGACCGTCGGCCCGATCACCGACGAGATCGCGACGACCGTCGCGTTGATCGACACGCCGCGCCCGAGCTGATCCTGCGGATAGATGATGCGAACCAGCGCCGTGTTGACACTCATGATGCCCGCCGCGCCGAAGCCCTGCACGACGCGCGCGATGGTGAGCGTGACGAGCGAGCCCGACAGCGCGCACGCGAACGACGACACCGTGAACAGCGCGAGCCCCGCCATGTACACGCGCCGGTAGCCGATGCGATCGCCCAGCGACGCGAGCGGCAGCAGCGAAATGGTGATGGCGAGCTGATATGCGTTGACGACCCAGATGGAATCGGCGGGCGACGCGTTCAGATTGCGCGCGATGGTCGGCAGCGCGACGTTGGCGATGGCGCCGTCGAGCACCGCGAGCGTGATGCCGAGCGCGACGACGGCAATGGCCCAGTATCGCTGGGGCAGCGGCAGACCTTGATCGGAATCCATCGATGGGCGGGAAGTGGCGGGCGGCGCATTGTAGGACGCGCCGTTTTCAAATGGCTTGTAGGGCTGCGGCGCGGCCGCAGTGGGCCGCGCCGTGCGGGGCGCTTACTTCAGCTCGTAGAGGCCGGTGTAGGTCGCCGAATCGATCTCGTTCAGATGCGTCATGAAGCGCGCGACCGCGTTGGTCGTGTTGACGTCGAGCGGCAGGTTTTCCGCCGACAGCGCATGAATGCGGAAGATGTAGCGATGCGGCTTGTCGCCGCGCGGCGGCGCTGCGCCACCGAAGCCGACCGTGCCGTAGTCGTTGCGAAGCTGCAGCGCGCCTTGCGGCAGCAGACTGCCGTCGGCCTTGCCGGCGTTGCGCGGCAAAGAGCGCGTGTCGGGCGGAATATTGACGACGATCCAGTGCCAGAAGCCGCTGCCCGTGGGCGCGTCCGGATCGTAGACGGTGAGCGCGAGACTGTGCGTGTCGGCGGGCGGATCTTCCCATTGCAGCGCCGGGGAAACGTTCTCGCCCGAGCCGCCGAACGCCTGCTGGTCGAACTCCTGCGCATGCGTCATGAAGCCGTTGGCCGGAAATTCATCGGACCAGATGCGGAAATCAGCCATGAGAGTCGTGCCTCCTTCTTCTAGCGATGTGAATGGATGCGGCACAGCGCGCCGATGATGCGGACGGTGCAGCAAACGTGCCCGGGCGGAGCGCCCCGAGAGTGCGCGCGGCGCGGGCGAAGCCAATCGAGTGTAGCATCCGCCCCCGATATCCGGCATGAGCGCAAACGCCGCGCCCCGGCACAGGTGGGGCGTCGATTCGGCCCTCGAAAACTGACGCGCGCTACAATAATGAGATGAATTCCGCGACCTATTTTTGAGCCGGCGCGAGCCGAAAGGATGACCATGCCAAACGACCCGCGCCGCGCTGCCGGTCAATTCATGCCGGCGGGCGTGCCGGAGGACGATGCCGACATGTTCGACCTCGCGCCCGTCTCCCTTTGGCTCGAGGATTTCAGCGCCGTGCGCGAGCAGTTCGAGCGCTGGCGCGCGGCGGGCGTCACCGACCTGCGCGCGTTTCTCGCCGAGAATCCCGAACGCATCGCCGAATGCTCGTCGCGCATTCGCGTCGTGAAGGTCAATCAGCGCACGCTGTCGCTGTTTCACGCGAAGGACGTCGATCATCTGGTGCAGAACCTGGATCGCGTGTTTCGCGACGACATGCTCACCACACACGTCGACGAACTCGAACAACTGTGGTCCGGCAAGCCGCGCTTCGTGAGCCAGACCGTCAACTACACGCTCGACGGCGCGCGCCTCGATGTGCTGTTGAAGGCGGTCGTCCTGCCTGGGCACGAGGACACGTGGAGCCGCGTGCTCGTCACCATCGAGGACATCACCGAGCTCGAAGCGATGCGGCGCACGGCCGCCGCGAGTGAACTCTACGCGCGCGGACTGTTCGAGCATTCGCCGGTGTCGTTGTGGGTGGAGGATTTCAGTTCCGTGAAGGCGCTGCTCGATGATGTGCGCGAGCGCGGCATCGTCGACTTTCGCACCTTCACCAACGTGCATCCGGAATTCGTCGAGCGCTGCATGCAGGAAATCCACGTGCGCGATGTGAATCAGCACACCTTGCGCATGTTCGCCGCGCCGGACAAGGCGACGCTGCTCTCGCGCCTGCCCGACGTGTTCCGCGACGACATGCAGCAGCACTTCCAGGAACAGTTGATCGAGCTGTGGGACGGCAAGCTGTTTCATCAGCGCGAGGTGCTCAACTATTCGCTCGATGGCAGCGAAGTGCACGTGCATCTGCAGTTCTCGGTGTTTCCGGGACATGAAGCGCGCTGGGATCTCGTGCTGATCGCGCTGACGGACATCACCGCGCGCAAGAAGGCCGAGGCGTATCTGGAATTTCTCGGCAAGCACGACGTGCTCACGAAGCTCAAGAACCGCTCGTTCTACATCGACGAGATCAATCGCCTGGAGCGCAAGGGTCCGTTCCCGGTCACGGCGGTCGCCGTCGATGTCAACGGGCTCAAGGCCGTCAACGATCAACTCGGTCACGCCGCCGGCGATGCGCTTCTGCGCCGCGCGGGCGAAGTGCTCGGCAAGGCGGTGGAGAAGCCGTTTCAGGCAGCGCGCATCGGCGGCGACGAGTTCATGGTGCTGCTGCCCGGCACCGACGAGCGCGGCGGCGAAGCCGTGATCGACAGCATTCGCCAGTTGCTCGAAGTGAACAACCAGTTCTATTCAGGCATGCCGCTATCCTTCGCGATGGGCGCGGCCACCGCGCACGAAGGCGAGCGCCTCGAACCGACGCTGCAGCGCGCCGACGCCGCGATGTACGCCGAGAAGCGCGCGCATTACGACGGCAGGAACGCGTGATTACTGCTGCTGCTGCGTGACTTCGTCGATGCCGCGATCGAGCGCCGGGCACGCCTCGCCGATCTCCTTCTTGTACTCGGCGGGATTGCTCGTCTTGAGCTTGGCGAAGCGATCGACGGTCGGCTGCGCCTGCGCGAGACCGAGCTTCCATTCGCCGTCGAAATCGGGCGCGTCGGGGTAGCTCGTGCGGACGACATCCTTGAAGCGCGCGACTTTCGCGGCATCGATATGACACACGTCGGCGGCGCCGCGCGCGATGTTCGCGCTCGTCATGACGCCTTCGGCGGCCATAAGCTGCTTCGACGACGGGTGGCCGGGCGGCAGCGCGGTCTGCGCCAGCGCTCCAAATGACACACTGAGAAACGAGGCGGCGAGCAGGCTAGAACGCTTCATGCGCATATGATTTTCGATTTGTGTGGGGTGAAAAAATTATAGGTGAAGCCCTCGGCGTCGAACGCCTGTTATGGCGAGGATGCGCCAATATCGCGTGCTAGAATCGATTTTCAATGCCGTTCTCAGACAGAAAAATGAAAAAAGGAAGCAAGGCCGCCAGTCCTGCGCCCTCGTCGACCACAGTAGAAGGGCGGCGCAAGTACGATCCTGAGGAGACCAAGCGGAACATTCTCGACATCGCCACGCAGGAGTTTTCGGCGATGGGCCTCGCGGGCGCGCGCGTCGACGCCATCGCGGAGCGCACCAACACCACGAAGCGCATGCTGTACTATTACTTCGGCAGCAAGGAAGGGCTGTACGAAGCGGTGCTGGAGCAGGTCTACGGCGATATCCGCGCGCTCGAACAGGAATTGCAGCTCGCGGAGATGGAGCCGGAGGAAGCATTGCGCGAATTCGTCGGCTTCACGTTCGACTATCACGACAAGCATCGTGATTTCGTGCGGCTCGTGACCATCGAAAACATTCACGGCGCGAAGTACATCGAACTGTCGAAGACCTTCAAGGCGCGCAACTCGACCGTCGTGAAGACCATCGAGGATCTCATCTCGCGCGGTGTCGCGGCGGGCACGTTTCGCGACGACGTCGATCCGATCGACCTGCATCTGATGATCAGCTCGTTCTGCTTTCACCGCGTGGCGAACCGTCATACGTGGGGCGCGGCATTCGGGCGCGATCCGTCGGGCGTGCGCTCGCGTGCGCGTCATCGCGAAATGATCGTCGATGCGGTGTTGCGCTACATGCGGCGCGACGGCTGATCCATTCTTCGCGCAGATGACAAAACGGCGACGCTCTCACGAGGTCGCCGTTTTTTTGTCGCCATTCAGGGTTTAGCGTTCCAGCAGGCTCTGGAAATGCGCGAACATGCGCTCGGCGTCCGGCTCGCAGCCGGTGAAGATGCGCAATGCATCGACTGCCTGGCACACCGCCATGCCGCCGCCGCTCACGGTGCGGCAGCCGAGCGCCTTCGCCGCTTTCAGCAGTTCTGTTTCGAGCGGGAAATAGACGATTTCCGCGACCCACAATTCCTTGTGCAGATATTCGGCGGGCAACGGCATGCCCGGCAGCTTCGCCATGCCGGTCGGCGTCGCGTGGATGAGGCCGCTCGCGCTGGCGAGCGTCTCGCGCAGGTCGCCGCCGCTTTTCACGACGCGATCGGCAAAGCGCGCGCCGAGTTCGGCGGCGAGCGTGGCCGCGCGTGCTGCGTCGGAGTCGAACAGCGTGAGTTCGCGCGCGCCCATCGCGAGCGCCGCGTGCGCGACGGCCGCGCCCGCGCCGCCCGCGCCGAGTTGCACGACGCGCTCGAGCGGCGCGCCGGGCAGCCCGCGCTGGAACGCGCGCGCAAAGCCCGACCAGTCCGTGTTGTAGCCGATGCGCTTGCCGTCCTTCAGCACCACCGTGTTCACGGCGCCGAGCGCGCGCGCGTCGGAATCGAGGTCATCGAGCAACGGGATCACGCTTTGCTTGCACGGATACGTGATGTTCAGGCCGTCGTAGCCCATGCGTTCGGCGGCGTCGAGCAGATCGGGCAGGGCGGTCGGCTCCAGTTCCAGCGCCTGCAGGTCGATGCGCCGGTACACGTAATTGAGTCCGAGATTGCCGCCTTCCTTTTCGTGCATGGCCGGCGTGAGCGAGCCGCCGATGCCCGATCCGATCAGGCCGATAAGGTACGAAGTCTTGTTGGTCATGCGAGCGCTCCGGCATGGATGAGCACTGCATGCTGCAGTGCGAAATTGAATACGTTGCAGTGTGAACGTGCGCGCGAACCCTGTCGGTTCGTGTTTTCACTAATTTGTACGGTCTAGTTAGTTTGTTATTATCTCGCAGAATGAGATGGATTGCGTGCGTGGACGAGGATTTGCGCGTGTGTTATCCGTCGTCCCCGGCGCGGACGTCCTACACTGACAGCAACCGCACCCGATCCATCCGCATCTGCAATCAGGAGGCAGCGATGCTGCGTTCAATCCGGACATCCATCGCGACGGTATCCATCAGCGGCACGCTTCCCGAGAAGCTGCGGGCCATCAAGGCCGCCGGTTTCGACGGCGTCGAGATCTTCGAGAACGATCTGCTGTATTTCGACGGCACGCCCGCCGACGTGCGCCGCATGTGCGCCGACCTCGGCCTGGAGATCTACCTGTTCCAGCCGTTCCGCGATTTCGACGGCGTGAGTCCCGAGCGGCTCGCGCGCAACGTCGAGCGCGCGAAGCGCAAGTTCGAGCTCATGCACGAACTCGGCACCGACCGCATTCTCGTGTGCAGCAACGTGTCGCCGGATACGATTCGCGACGACGCGCTGATCACCGATCAACTCGGCGTGCTCGCGAACACCGCGGAGCAGGCGGGCGTGATCGTCGCGTACGAAGCGCTTGCGTGGGGCCGTTACGTGAACTCGTACAAGCACGCGTGGAAGCTCGTCGATGCGGTGAACCATCCGAGCCTGGGGCTTGCACTCGACACCTTCCACACGCTGTCGATCCGCGATTCGGTGGAGGAGATCGCATCGATTCCGGGCGATCGCATCGCGTTCGTGCAGATCGCCGATGCGCCCCTGCTCGCGATGGACGTGCTCGAATGGAGCCGCCACTATCGGTGCTTTCCGGGGCAGGGCGCGTTCGATGTCGCGGGCTTCACGGCGCGCGTGCTCGAAGCGGGCTACAAGGGGCCGCTGTCGCTGGAAATCTTCAACGATGGCTTTCGCGCCGCGCCCACCGCGATCACGGCGGCGGATGGTCATCGCTCGCTGCGTTTTCTCGAAGAGCAGACGCGCGAACTGATGGGCGCGATGGGCAAGGACGTGCCGCCCGAACTGTTCAATCCGCCCGCGCCGCCGGAGCATATCGGCTTCCAGTTTCTCGAATTCGCCGTCGACGACTCCACGCGCGAGCATCTCGCGCGATGGCTCGGCAGGCTCGGCTTCAGGCTCGCGGGCAAGCATCGCTCGAAGGATGTCGCGCTGTACCGGCATGGCGCGGGTTCGATCGTGCTCAATGCGGAAGCGGATTCGTTCGCGAGCGCGTTTTTCCAGAAGCACGGCTTGTCGCTGTGCGCGTCCGCCTTTCATGTCGACGATGCGAAGCTCGCGTTCGAACGCGCAGCGGCGTACGGCTCGAAACCGTTCTCGGGAAGCGTGGGCCCGAACGAGCGCGTGGTGCCGGGCGTGCAGTCGCCCGACGGCAGCCTCGATTATTTCGTCGACGAAGCGCCGGGCGGTCCGACGCTCTGGGAGTCCGATTTCATTCTGACCGACATCGACGGGCCGTATGAAGTGGGGCCGCTCTCGCGTATCGATCACGTATGTCTTTCGCTGCCCGCCGATGCGCTCGACACGTGGGTGCTGTTCTTCCGCAGCGCGTTCGGCTTCGAGACCGAGGCTGCCGTGCTCGTGCCCGATCCGTACGGACTCGTGCGCAGCCGCGCGGTGCGCAGCCGCGACGGCTCGGTGCGTATCGCGCTGAACGCGTCGGTGGACCGTTATACGGCGGTGTCGGAATCGCTGTCGACGTATCGCGGCTCGGGCCTGAATCACGTCGCGTTCAGCACGCCGGATATCTTCGATGCCATTCCCCGCCTGGAAGCCGATGGCGTCAAATTCCTGCGCATCCCGCGCAACTACTACGACGACCTGGTTGCGCGCTTCGGCCTGCCCGACGAGCAGATCGACCAGATGCACGAGCACAACATCCTCTACGATCGCGACGAACGCGGCGGCGAGTTCTTTCATGCGTACACGGAGCAGCTCGATCAGCGCTTCTTCCTGGAAGTGATCGAGCGGCGCGGCGGCTACGACGGCTACGGCGCGGCCAACGCGGCGGTGCGGCTCGCGGCGCACGCGCAACAGCAGCAGCGCGCGCGTCAGGCGGCGTGAGACAGCGCGTGCCGTGACCTAGAATTCAAGCATGGCGGCATCGAAGAGCGGGAGGGCGCCATGTGGGATTTTTCGAGCATTTTCGTCGGACTCGCGTGCCTCGCGACGATCGTCTTCGTGCTGCTCGCGCAGGATTGGCGCGATGAGCATCGCAAGCGCGTGGCGGCGCGCGATCACGCGCATCGGCATCCGCTGCGCGAATGGTGGCTGAGGCATCGTCATTGAAGCGTGCTCAGGCGCCTGAAGACGTCCCGCCGCCAGCCGCTGCGACGGGCGCTTGCTCGCGTTCGCGCCCGGCGGCTTCGAACGCGTCGATATGCAGATACAGGCGGTGCACCGTCTGTATCTGCGTGTGGGAGAGATGTGACTGACGGGTGATGGTTGCCAGCCGCTCGCGCCAGTACGAAGGCGGCAGCAACGGCCCGCCGAGATCGCACGACAATGAACGACGCAGCACCCGTTCGAGGTGCGTCAGGTCCTGGTCTGCCAGCAACGCCGAGAATGCGCCCTGCGGCTTGATATCGGGAAATGGGTCCATTACTCCGATGGCGGCAGACTTCGGCGCGACTTGATAGGGATAAACCCTTGGTTCTCGAGCTTTTTATCGACGCGTGCTGAAGCGTCCGATTTTCTTCGCGTTGCAGCCGATCACGCCGATGGCGTTTGCTATACTCTGCGCTCGCTCGCCGACGCGTCGGCTGGGCGCGGTCCACTCCCCGTAGTTCAATGGATAGAACGAGTGCCTCCTAAGCGCTAGATGCAGGTTCGATTCCTGCCGGGGGGACCAACATCCCGCTTGCCGCGTATTGCGGCGTTCATCATCTACCGCAATGCCTTGCTCATCTCGGCCAACGGCATTCGCGTAATCGAATCCAGCAGCCGGACTTCGCCAGCGTCGGGTCGTGCGATGGCATTCACCTCGTCACGCGTCTGACCGATGTTTTTCGCAAGCGCGTCGAGCAGCTTATCGAGTTCTTTCCCTGCGCCCGTCGCGCTCATCCCCAGCGTCTCAGCAAACGCCAGCACGTCGGCGCGCGATATTTCGTCGAACCGCCTGGCGTTCCCGATTGGCATCGAAAGCTCGATCGTGGGCCAACGTTCTCCATGTTCGTTGTAGGTGGGCGTGTTGTAGACCACCGTGCTCAGTAGGTCGTAGAAGGGCGCGAGTTGATAGCCCGTCGGATGGGAAAAGAACGAGACGTTCTTGAGATGCGCGTCGGCATTCCCGATCAGGACGTTGAAGACCGTCCAGCGGAAGATTCCGAGACGTGCGCGCGCCTTCGTGCCGAGCCTGGCGATGCAGGCCGAAAGGGCTTCCACATTCGCGTTGTTGTACTTGAACGCTTTGTCCTTGTTCAGCAACTGCGTCGCGTCGAGCGTGTGGATCCTTGCAGCGGGACTGGACATCCGGTCCCGGTCAAAGCGGTCGATGATGTAGCACGCGGACGGAACCTTGATGAAGTGCGTGTCAGGTACGTCGAGGCCGAACCGGCGGGCGAGACGCGCGCAGAAGAACTCGTTGATGGCCGAATGGGGGTAACCGGTCGCGCGCATATCCGGCTTGAGTATGTGCATGGACGGCTCGGCGCCTACCGGTTCGAACAATTCGTAGGTCGGATGTTTGCCGGACAGGATGATGAGCAGCTTTTGCTGTGCACCGGCCGCGGACATGCGCTTGGGTGACGTTGCGGTGAGGGCATGCTGGGGCATGTCCTGAATACGCTTCTCGAGCGCTGCGAGTGACAGCGGGACGTGATCGCTCGCCGGCTCTTCTTCGCCTTCCGGCAGCAGCGCGAGTGCTCCCGCGGTCTCGCGGCCATAGTAGGACAGCAGACCCCAGGTGTCGTTGACGTCAGTTGACGCTTCCCGAGCGAGAGCCGTTCGCATACCTTCTTCGGGAAGGAGGTTGTCGAAGAACCATTGAACCGGTCGTTCGGATGAGCTGTCGATTACCCTTTCGTCCGTAAGCTGAAATGCAGGAGAAAGAGGGAAGGCGTCTTTGGCGGATACCCAGTCCTTGTCGTAGCCGAAGCTCCAGATGCCGTTTTCGTCGGTCAGTGTGCCCACGCGCCGCCTGTTCGCGTAGGCGACCAGTGTTCTCGTCGCCATGAAGTGTCTCGGTCAAGCCTCAGATCTGGTTCTGGGCGAACGTCGCCGCCCCAGCGCTGCCTTGCGGCTTTCCTGCGTGAAGTTCGTGTCGGGAGTTTCCGCAAAGAGCCGGATGCCGAGTTCGCCGAGCAATTGAAGCACTTTGCCGAACTGCGCAGTCGCCTTGCCCGCCTCGACCTGAGAAATGAACTTCGGCGACAAGCCGGTGGCTGCCGCAAGCTCGTCACGCGTGAAGCCCTGTGCAATCCGCACAACACGCGCGAGCGCACCCAAGGCAACGACATCATTGATCTGTTCTCGATGCTCGTTCATTGTGGCTCTTGTTTCGTTCCCGATCGGGAACCTTAACACACGAAGAGGTATGCTGCAGCTTATTCGTACCCAATCGGGAACGAAAGGTGTGATAGCTCGCGGAAAGTCAGTATTCGTATCCGCTCGGGAACAGACAGTGCGCGCGACCTTTCCAGTCCGCATTGAACCGTAAGCTGTTTCCCGCCGATAATGCGACCACTCCAGCCTCGCCCTAACGGCTCATGCGTTCATGACCGAAATCCAGTCCGCAGTGCTCGTCTTCATTCTTCTTCTGGCCAGCACGGGCCTAGGCGCGATCGTGCGGCCGCTCCTGCCCGAGGAGCACAAGGCGCAGGAGACGGTGCAACTCGTTCAATTGCTCGTCGGCATGCTGGTCACGTTCGCGGCGCTGGTGCTCGGCCTCCTGACCGCATCGGCGAAAACGGTTTTCGACACCACGAACAGCGACATGCGCGGCTACGCGACCTCGATCATCGAGCTCGATCGGGCGATGCGCGACTACGGCGCCGATCTCGATCAGGCGCGCGAGCTTCTGCGCTCCTACACGGCGGCGGCGATCGCGAGCACGTGGCCGAACGAGCCGCGCCCGACCGGCGTCTACCCGAACGTCGCGCCACCGGAGAACCCCGACAGCCTCGCGAGCAACACGCTCGGCGAGATATTGAGCCGCGCCCAGCACGAAGTGCGCATGCTTCATCCACACGATGACTATCATCGTCAGCTCGCCGCCGATGCCGCCGCGCGCTTCGAGCAATTGATCGCTCTGCGCTGGAAGCTGGTGGAAGAGGCGCACGGGTCGATTTCCTACCCGTTCGATCGCATTCTGGTCGGCTGGCTGCTCATCATCTTTCTGTGCTTCGGGCTGATTGCGCCGCGCAATGCGCTTTCGCTCGTGACCATCATGCTCGGCGCGCTGTCGATCGCGTCGGCGGTGCTGGTGATCCTCGACCTTGATACGCCGTTCAGCGGTCCGATCATGGTCGGCAGCCAGCCGCTGCGCGACGCGCTCGCGTATCAGAGCCGCTGATGCTCTATACCGATCCGCGTCTCGTCGCGCTGTACGACGCCCTCAATCCGTTCGCCGACGACACCGCGTTCTATCTCGCGCTGGCGGAATCGGCGCGGCATGTCGTCGATCTCGGCTGCGGCACGGGGCTGCTCGCCTGCGAGCTGGCGAAGCGCGGGCATCGCGTGACGGGCATCGATCCGTCGCCGCAGATGCTGCAAGTCGCGCGGGCGCGTCCGGAGGGCGACGAGGTGACGTGGATCGAAGGCGATGCGACCGCGCTGCCGTTCGTCGGCGCGGCGGATCTGCTGGTGATGACCGGCCACGTCGCACAAGTGTTCCTCGACGATCCAGCGCTTCTGGCGACGTTCGAAGCCGCGCGCCGCGCGATTCGGCCGGGCGGCGCGATCGCGTTCGACAGCCGCAATCCGGCAGCGCGCGCGTGGGAAAACTGGACGCCGGCGCGTTCGCCGCGACGCATCGAAGCGCCGGACGGAAAAGCGGTCGAAGTCTGGCAGGAACGGCACGCCGCGCCCGATCCGCTCGCGACGGGCCGCGTGGCGTTCACGACGCACTATCGCTTCCTGTCGACGCCCGAAGAAACGCTCGGCGCGCCGAGCGAATTGCGCTTTCGCACGCGCGACGAACTCGCGCGTCTGCTGACGCAGGCGGGTTTCGCGCGCATCGACTGGTACGGAGACTGGCATCGCGCGCCGGTGGACGAAGCGAGCCGCGAGCTGATCGCGGTGGCGCGCTGAAAAATGCAACGAATATGAAACGATGGAGCCGCGCGCCAAGCGCGGCGGCACGAATCAGAACTCGACGACGACGAAGTCGGCCTTGCCCACGTCGCACAGCGGGCAGCGCCAGTCGACGGGAATGTCATCGAAACGGGTGCCGGCCGGGATGCCTTCGTCCGGCAGGCCTTCTTCCTCGTTGTAGATCCAGCCGCAAATCAGGCAGACCCAGCTTTTGTATTCGATGACTTCGCTCACGACAGACTCTTGATTCGAAAGGGATAAATGGACCGCGTGCATTCCAGTACGGCACTTTGCGCGGCGACCCGGCATCTTACCGGAATCGGCGCGATCGTTCCGCGATCCGGCCGCCGTCGCGACGCCGTGCCGCATTGCATGATCCGCAGGATGGTCCGGATACGCGTGCCCGAAAGCCCGGTGTATGCTTTTCGGGTGTCCGGCGCCGCATTCACGCCATCGACCGGTTTCACAACATGGAGATAAAACGATGAAGCAAAAGCTCTTGGGTGCGATGTTGACGGGCGCGGTTCTGCTGACGCAATACGCCGGTACGGTGCATGCGCAGGCACGCGTCTATTTCGTCGAACCGAAGGACGGCGCGACCGTGACGAGTCCCGTCCACGTGAAGTTCGGCGTCGATGGCATGTCGATCGCGCCGGCCGGCACGATGACCGATGGCACCGGCCATCACCATCTGCTGATCGATAGCAAGCCGCTACCGAAGGGCACGGTGATTCCGGCGAACGACACGTCGCTGCACTTCGGCAAGGGCCAGACCGAAGCCGATGTGAAACTGCCGCCCGGCGATCACACGCTGACGATGCAGTTCGGCGACGGCGCGCACCGTTCGTACGGGCCGGAAATGAGCTCGACGATCAAGGTGCACGTGAAGTAGCGCGCTTTTCAGGCGAAAAAGGGAAGGCCGCCGCGAATCGGATTCGGGCGGCCTTTCTGTTCTCGGGGCTGCAAAGCCTCATCCGTTCGGCCTAAGCCGCGTGCGCCGAGCGCCCCGCCCGGTACAATGGCCGCTTCCATCGGTCGCCCTGCGTGGCGCCGACTGTTCGCCATTCATCCGGTTCTCCCATGTCGCTTTATTCCATTTCGGACGCGCAGCTCGCGTTCGGCCACGTCGCATTGCTCGACCATGCCGACTTCTCGCTCGAAGCGGGCGAGCGCGTCGGGCTCATCGGCCGCAACGGCGCCGGCAAGTCGTCGCTGCTGAAGATCGTCGCGGGTCTCGCCGCGGCCGATGACGGCCTCGTCACGCGCCAGAGCGAACTCACGACCGTCTACGTGCCGCAGGAACCGGAGTTCGATCTCGACGCCTCCGTGTTCGATGTCGTCGCGTCCGGCCTCACCGACGCGCGCGCACTCCTCGACGAGTACGACGCCGTCGCGCATTCGCTCGCCGACACGCCCGAAGGCCCGCAGCATGACGACCTGCTCGCACGCATGAACGCGCTGCAATCGGCGCTCGACACGCGCGATGCGTGGAACTGGCGCACGCGTGTCGCGACGACGCTCGCGCAGATCGGCCTTAACGGCGACGCGCGCGCGGGCGACCTGTCCGGCGGCATGAAAAAGCGCGTCGCGCTGGCGCGCGCGCTGGTCGTGCAGCCCGACGTGCTGCTGCTCGACGAGCCGACCAACCATCTCGACTTCGATGGCATCCGCTGGCTGGAAGAGTTGCTCGTCACGCTGCGCTCCGGTCTGCTCTTCATTACGCACGATCGCGCGTTTCTCGATCGCGTGGCGACGCGCATCGTCGAACTGGATCGCGGCAGGCTGCTGTCGTATCCGGGCAATTTCAGCGCGTATCAGACCAGAAAGGCGCAACAGCTCGAAGTCGAGAAAGTCGAGCAGGACAAGTTCGACAAGCTGCTCGCGCAAGAGGAAGTGTGGATTCGCAAGGGCGTCGAGGCGCGGCGCACGCGCAGCGTCGGGCGCATCGCGCGGCTCGTGGAAATGCGCAATGAGCGCGCCGAGCGCCGCAATGTGCAGGGCAACGTGAAGCTCGATGTCGGGCAAGGCGAGAAGTCCGGCAAGATCGTCGCCGAGCTGACGGACGTGACGAAGCGCTACGAGCGCACGATCGTCGATCGCTTCACGGCGACCGTGATGCGCGGCGACAAGATCGGTCTCGTCGGCCCGAACGGCGCGGGCAAGACCACGCTGCTTAAGCTGATTCTCGGCGAGTTGCAGCCCGATGAAGGCCGCGTGCGCATCGGCACCAACATTCAGACCGCGTATTTCGATCAGATGCGCGCGCAACTCGACCTCGACAAGTCGCTCGCCGACACCATCAGTCCAGGCAGCGAATGGGTCGAAGTGAACGGCGTGAAGAAGCACGTGATGAGCTATCTCGGCGATTTCCTGTTCGCGCCCGAGCGCGCGCGTTCGCCGGTGCGATCGCTGTCGGGCGGCGAGCGCAATCGCCTGCTGCTCGCGCGTCTGTTCGCGCGCCCCGCGAACGTGCTCGTGCTCGACGAACCGACCAACGATCTCGACATTCCGACACTCGAACTGCTCGAAGAACTGCTGTCGGATTACGACGGCACGGTGTTGCTCGTCAGCCACGACCGCGCGTTCCTCGATAACGTCGTGACCTCGGTGTTCGCGGCCGAAGGCGGCGGCAAATGGCGCGAGTATGTCGGCGGTTTCTCCGACTGGCAGATTCAGCGCGAACGTTCGGAGCGTCTCGCGGAGGAAGCGGCGCGTCAGACCGCGAAGGAAGCGCCCAAGGACGACGCGCCGAAGGAAAGCGCGGCGGGCCGCAACGCGCAGCGCACCGTGAAACTGTCGTTCAAGGAGCAGCGCGAACTGGAAGCGCTGCCGGCGCGCATCGCCGAACTGGAAGACGAGCAGAAGGCGATCGGCGCGCGGCTCGAAGACGGCTCGATCTTCGCGAAGGATGCGAAGGAAGGCGCGCGGCTGTCCGAGCGTCACGCGGCGATCGAAGAGGAATTGCTCGTCGCGCTGGAGCGCTGGGAAGAGCTGGAAGCTAAACGCAAGTAGGCGCGTTTTATCGGTCCGAGGTGGGCGCGGCGGGCGAAAACCGCTATTCTCCTAGCGCGGCACGGATCGGCGGACGGTTTTCCTCCTCGCTCATCGGGCATCCGGCCAGGCATTTTCATCAAGCATTTCGCCGGCAGATCGGGCGTCACGTTGTGGCATTTCCCGCGAGTACGCTCGAGAGCCGGATCAACGTTCAACTATGTCCACGAAAAAATCCAGCGCAATGGCGACAGGCACGCAGCGAGGCAAGCGCCTCGTCATGAACGCCAAGGCAGCCGGCTACAGCGAAGCATCGATCAAGGTGCTCAAGGGCCTGGAGCCGGTCAAGCAGCGGCCCGGCATGTACACGCGGACCGAGAATCCGCTGCACATCATTCAGGAAGTGATCGACAACGCCTCCGACGAAGCGCTCGGCGGCTACGGCAAGCAGATCACCGTCACGCTGCACAACGACAACTCCGTTTCCGTCGACGACGACGGGCGCGGCATTCCGTTCGGCATGCATCCGGAAGAAGGCGTGCCGGTCGTCGAGATCGTGTTCACGCGGCTGCACGCAGGCGGCAAGTTCGACAAGGCCGCGGGCGGCGCCTATACGTTCTCGGGCGGTCTGCACGGTGTCGGCGTCTCGGTGACGAACGCGCTCGCGACCCGTCTCGAAGTGACCGTCTGGCGCGACAACAAGGTCGCGCAACTCGCGTTTTCGAATGGCGATGTCGTCGAGCAACTCACGACGCGCACGGCTGAGCGCGGCGCAAAGAAAAGCGGCACGCGCGTGCGCGCATGGCCGAATCCGAAGTACTTCGACTCCGCGAATCTGCCGCTCGGCGAATTGCAGCGCCTGTTGCGTTCGAAGGCCGTGCTGCTGCCGGGCGTCGAAGTCGCGCTCGTCATCGAGAAGACGGGCGAGCGTCAGACCTGGAAGTACGAAGACGGCCTGCGCGGCTATCTGCTCGAAGGCATGGGCGGCAGCGAACTGCTGATTCCCTTGTTCGAAGGCGAGCGCTATGCCGAAAGCTCGCGCAATACCGAGGAAACCTTCGCGGAAGGCGAGGGCGCGTCGTGGGTCGTCGCGTGGAGCGAGGAAGGGCCGCTCTTGCGTGAATCGTATGTGAACCTCATTCCGACGCCCGCGGGCGGCACGCACGAATCCGGCCTGCGCGATGGCCTTTTTCAGGCGGTGAAGAACTTCGTCGAGATTCATAACCTGCAGCCCAAAGGCGTAAAGCTGCTCGCGGAAGACGTCTTCGCGCGCGTGTCGTTCGTGCTGTCGGCCAAGGTGCTCGATCCGCAGTTCCAAGGCCAGATCAAGGAACGTCTCAATAGCCGCGATGCGGTGAAGCTCGTGTCGTCGTTCTCGCGGCCGGCGCTGGAGTTGTGGCTGAATCAGCACGTCGAATACGGCAAGAAGCTCGCGGAACTCGTGATCCGTCAGGCGCAGGCGCGCACGCGCGCCGGTCAGAAGATCGAGAAGAAGAAGAGCTCGGGCGTGGCCGTGTTGCCGGGCAAGCTGACCGATTGCGAATCGACGGACATCGCGCGCAACGAGCTCTTTCTCGTCGAGGGCGATTCGGCGGGCGGCTCCGCGAAGATGGGCCGCGACAAGGAATTTCAGGCGATCCTGCCGTTGCGCGGCAAGGTGCTGAACACGTGGGAAACGGAACGCGACCGGCTTTTCGCGAACAACGAAGTGCATGACATCGCGGTGGCGATCGGCGTCGATCCGCACGGTCCGGACGATCAGATCGACCTCACGAATCTGCGCTACGGCAAGATCTGCATTCTGTCGGACGCGGACGTCGACGGCGCGCACATTCAGGTGCTGCTGCTCACGCTTTTCTTCAAGCACTTCCCGCAACTGATCGAACGTAGCCACGTGTGCGTCGCGCGGCCGCCGCTGTTTCGCGTCGATGCCCCCGCGCGCGGCAAGAAGCCTGCGCAGAAGCTCTACGCGCTCGACGAAGGCGAACTCGAAGCGATCCTCGACAAGCTGCGCAAGGACGGCGTGCGCGAAACGGCATGGACCATCAGCCGCTTCAAGGGCCTCGGCGAAATGAGCGCGGAACAGCTCTGGGACACGACGATGAACCCCGATACGCGACGCCTGTTGCCTGTCGGCCTCGGCGATCTCGGCTTCGATCTCACCGTCTCGCGCATGACCATGCTGATGGGCAAGGGCGAAGCGGCGTCGCGCCGCAGCTGGCTCGAAGAGAAGGGCAACGAAGTCGAAGCGGACATCTGAGTTCGACTTAAGCAACGCATAACGGATATCGATATTCGATGGGAATCACAGACGATCTCTTCGCCGAGCAGACCGCACCGGACGGCGAACAACTGACGCTCGGCGATTACGCCGAACGCGCTTATCTCGACTACGCGGTGAGCGTGGTGAAGGGCCGCGCACTGCCCGATGTCTGCGACGGACAAAAGCCCGTGCAGCGCCGCATTCTCTTCGCGATGAGCGAGATGGGCCTCGCGTCCGGCGCGAAGCCGGTGAAGTCGGCGCGCGTGGTCGGCGACGTGCTGGGCAAGTATCACCCGCATGGCGATCAATCCGCGTACGACGCGCTCGTGCGTCTCGCGCAGGACTTTTCGATGCGCTATCCGCTCATCGACGGTCAGGGCAACTTCGGCTCGCGCGACGGCGACGGCGCCGCGGCCATGCGATACACCGAAGCGCGCCTCACGCCGATCGCGCGCTTGCTGCTCGATGAAATCGATCAGGGCACGGTCGATTTCATGCCGAACTACGACGGCTCGTTCGAAGAGCCGAAGCTGCTGCCGGCGCGCTTGCCGTTCCTGTTGCTGAACGGCGCATCGGGCATTGCGGTGGGTCTCGCCACGGAAATCCCGTCGCACAATTTGCGCGAAGTCGCGCAGGCCGCCGTCGCGATGATCCGCGATCCGAAGATCGGCCATGCCGGTCTGATGGAAAAGGTGCCTGGACCGGACTTCCCGGGCGGTGGCCAGATCATCTCGTCGCCCGCGGAAATCTCGGCGGCTTACGAGACCGGCCGCGGCAGCCTCAAAGTGCGCGCGCGCTGGAAGATCGAGGAACTCGCGCGCGGCCAGTGGCAGGTGGTCATCACGGAATTGCCGCCGGGCGTGTCGAGCCAGAAGGTGCTTGAGGAAATCGAGGAACTCACCAATCCGAAGATCAAGCTCGGCAAGAAAACGCTCACGCCCGAGCAGGTCCAGACCAAGCAGACCTTGCTCGCGCTGCTCGACGCCGTGCGCGACGAGTCCGGCAAGGACGCGCCCGTGCGGCTCGTGTTCGAGCCGAAGTCGAGCCGTATCGATCAGACGGAGTTCGTCAACTCGCTGCTCGCGCATACGAGCCTCGAATCGAACGCGACCATCAACCTCGTGATGATCGGCGCCGACGGCAGGCCGCGTCAGAAAGGCATCGTCGAGATCCTGCACGAGTGGGTCGGTTTCCGGTTCGTGACGGTGACGCGGCGCACGCAGCATCGTCTCGGCAAGGTCGACGACCGCATCCATATTCTCGAAGGGCGGATGATCGTCTTCCTGAATATCGATGAAGTCATTCGCATCATCCGCGAGTCAGAGGAGCCGAAGCAGGCGCTGATGGCGCGCTTCAATCTGTCGGAGCGGCAGGCCGAAGACATTCTCGAAATCCGTCTGCGTCAGCTCGCGCGGCTGGAAGCGATCAAGATCGAACAGGAGCTGTCCGACTTGCGCGACGAGAAAACCAAGCTCGAAGAACTGCTCAACAGCGATGCCGCGATGAAGCGCCTGCTCATCAAGGAAATCGAAGCGGACGCCAAGCAATTCGGCGACGATCGCCGCACGCTCATTCAGCAGGAAAAGCGCGCGACCTTCGAGACGCGCGTCGTCGACGAGCCGGTGACGGTGGTCGTGTCGCAGAAGGGCTGGGTGCGCGCGCTGAAGGGCCACGGACTCGATCCGGCGGGCTTCACGTTCAAGCAGGGCGACGGACTCTATGCGGCGTTCCAGGCGCGCACGCCGGATTCGCTCGTCGCGTGGGGCAGCAAGGGGCGCGTGTATTCGGTGCCGGTTTCTGCATTGCCGGGCGGCCGTGGCGATGGCGTGCCGGTGACGTCGCTGATCGAACTGGAATCGGGCACGCATCTGCTGCATTACTTCGCGGCCAATGCCGAACAGCAACTGCTGCTTGCATCGAGCAATGGCTTTGGTTTCCTCGCGAAGCTCGGCGACATGGTGAGCCGCCAGAAGGCGGGCAAGGCCTTCATGACGATCGACGAAGGCGCCGCGCCGCTCGCGCCGATGCCGGTCATTCCTGGCGCGTCGTATGTGGCGTGTCTGTCGAGCACGGGCCGCTTGCTCGTGTTCGGCATGGACGAGATGAAGACGCTGTCGGGCGGCGGACGCGGCGTCATTCTGATGGGCCTCGATCCGAAGGAGACGCTGCGTCAGGCGCTTGCCATCGATGCGCGTGGTGTCGTGATGATCGGCACCGGGCGCGGCGGGAAGGTGCGGGACGAGAAGCTCGCCGGCTCGCAGATGCAACTGCATCTGGGCAAGCGTTCAAGGAAGGGGCGTGCGCCGGATTCGTCGTTGAAGGTGACGGATTTGCGGCCGGTGTTCGAGGGGTGAGATGTTTAGTGGACGTTGATGATGTCCGCTTGTGACCTGGGAAGCCCGCGTGCGCGGGCTTTTTTGCGGGCTTCGTACTTGCCTCGACAAGTCGTGTTCGCCGCCTAGCCCCCGCTACAACAGATGCCGCCTGTTCTCCGCGTCGATGACACAAGGAAACCGGCAGTTTTCATCGAGAACGACCGGCATGCCATTAATGGTGATGGAGCTTGCGATTTCTATCGGAATCTCTCCCGCGCCTTCGATGCCTCTGCATGTTTCCAAACTGAAATAGCGCATGGCCTCTGGATGCATCCGGAGTTCCCGTGCCTCCGATCCACGCTCGTAGAGATCGTCTCTGATTTCGCAAAGTCGGCTAACGACGAAGTCGACGCAGTTCATATCGGCCTGGTTCCTCGGTTCGTAGAATAGCTGCCTCGCGGCCGAGATCCGCAACTGAATGCGGGCGCGGGCGGCATCGAAAGAACTTATCTCATTCCCACATTCCTTAGGTTCACGAATAATCCGATTCTTCAAGGCGCGATAACAAAATCGGCCGGGCGGGGAACTCCTAACCGCATGTGCATTCCTAGTCTTGTGCCCGCACGCACTCGACAACTCAAATACCCCGGAATCCCCAATGAACAAAGCCATCGAAGCGGCGCTCTTTCTGCATTTGCTCGGCGTAGCCGTTTGGATCGGCGGAATGATTTTCGCGCATTTCTGCTTGCGTCCCGCGCTCGGCGATCTCACGCCGCAACTGCGGCTGCCGCTATGGGAGTCAGTCTTTGCGCGCTTCTTCAACTGGGTCGCGGCTTCGGTGCTCGTGATTCTGCTCACCGGCGGCTTCCTGCTCGTGCAGTTCGGCGGCGGTCATGCGGCGTGGCCCCTGCATGCGATGGCCGGTCTCGGCATTGTGATGATGCTCATCTTCGGGCATATCCGGTTTGCGGTGTTTCCGCGCATTCGGCGAGCCGTACAGGCGCAGAACTGGCCGGATGGGGCGAGGGCCGTCGGAACTGTGCGACGGCTCGTCGTGATAAATCTGGTGCTTGGTGTGGTGACGATCGGTACAGCGGTGTTGTCGCGTGGGTTTTAGGGTTTTCGTTTTCGCCCAGGTCACACCCCGCGCTCATCACTGAGCGCAGTACTCGACTCCTGCCCCGCATCCTTGCGCGATCGCGCCCCGTGTCCACGCGACCATCCACACACGCCGAAGCGATCGAGCAACGCCTGCACGCCATCCGCCGGCACGGGCCGCGAAAACAGGAAACCTTGCGCTTCCACAGGCCCAAGCGCCGCAAGCCACGCGATCTGCTCCTCGCGCTCGGTGCCTTCCACCACGACCGTCAGCCCCAGCGAGCGCGCCAGATTGACGATCGCCGACACCATCACGCACACGCTCCGATCCTCGGGAATCGCCTGGATGAACGAGCGATCCACCTTGAGCGTATCCACCGAGAAGCGATTCAGATACGACAGCGACGAATAGCCCGTGCCGAAGTCGTCCAGCGCGATTCGCACGCCCAGCCGCTTCAACGCGACGATCTTCTCCTGCACCAGTTCCGGATACTCCACCATCACCGTCTCGGTGATCTCGAGTTCGAGCTTGTCCGATGGAATGCCGCTCGCTTCGATCGCGCGCGCGACCGTCTCCAGCAGATCGCCGCGCCAGAACTGCACGGCCGAGATGTTCACGGCGAGCGACAGCCCGGTGTAACCATCGCGCTGCCACTGCGCGAGCTGCATGCACGCGGTGTGAATCACGAAGTCGCCGACCGCGACGATCAGCCCCGTCGATTCCGCGACCGGAATGAACTCGTTCGCCGGAATGAGCCCGTGCTGCGGATGATTCCATCGCACGAGCGCCTCGAAGCCGGTGATGCAGCGGCGCGTCAGATCGATCTTCGGCTGATACACGAGGAAAAGCTGCTGCTCGGTCAGCGCGACGCGCAGTTGCTGCTCCCAGCGCATCAGATGATCCGCGCGATGCGACAACTGCGGCGAATAGAACTGATAACAGTTGCGGCCCGCGTCCTTCGCGCTGTACATCGCGAGATCGGCTTTCTTCAGCAGATCGATCTCGCTTTCGTTCGACACCGAGAAAAGCGCAATGCCGATGCTCGAATGCAGCACGAACGCGCTGCCGCGCACGTCGAAGGGCGTTGCGAACATCGTCGCGATATCGTCGGCGAGCGTGACCGCGCGTTGCTCGACGTCATCGCCCTTCAGCACGACGACGAACTCGTCGCCGCCGATGCGCGATAACGTGCCGCTTTGCCCGACCGTTTCCGCGAGACGCGACGCGGTCATCTGCAGCACGATGTCGCCCGCGTTATGGCCGAGCGTGTCGTTGACGGTCTTGAAGTTGTCGAGGTCGATGAACAGCAGCGCGAGCCGCCCGATGTTCTCCGGCTGCGCCACGTCGTGCCGGAGCGCGCGCAACGTCGAGTAACGGTTGCGCAGGCCGGTGAGCAGATCGAATTCGACCAGATGCGTCATCTCGCGCTCGCGTCCGAGCAGCTTGCCGATGAGACCCGTCGCCACCGCGAAGAAGCCGAGCATCGCGAGCGAGATGAAGCTCGCCATCAGCAGATAGACATTGCGCGTGTGGTTGTAGTCAGTCATCTCCTCGCGCTCGGAGAGGCCGACGAGCACGCCGAGCGGATAGCCGTCGATATGCCGGTACGACACGATGCGCTTCACGTGATCGATCGGGTCGACATAGATGCCCGACGCGTGATCCGTCGTCGGATAGACGCCGCTCGCGCTGAACTCGCCGCGGGCACGCTCGGCCGGCGCGTTGCGCGCACCGCCCTTGGCGACCGGATTGGCCGCTGCGTTCTCGCCGAGGCCGCCGCCCGTGTTGCGCGCGAGCACCGAGCCGTTGTCCGACACGACAGCGATCACGCCTTCTCGGCCGATCGACGCGACGTTGTAGAAATCGCTGGTGAAATAGGCCGGGTCTTCCGATACGACCACGACGCCCGCGAACGAGCCGTCCGGATGATTCAGCCGTCGCGTGATCTGCAAGGTCCAAAGTCCCGACACGCGCCCGCGCACCGGGCGGCTGATGTACAGCAGGTCGTCGTTCGAATGCGCGTGAACCTTGTAGTGCTCGCGATCGGACAGGTCGATCGGCTTCGGATGCGGGTCGGACGTGTTGGCGATCAGCGTGCCGTATTCGTCGATCAAGGACACCTGCACGAGCGTATCGCTCTGCACGACGCCTTTTTCGACCGTCGCGATGAGATCGAAGTTGTCGGGCGACTTCTCGTACTCGTATTTGACGAAGCGCGTGATCTGGTCGACCTGATGGATCGCCTTGATGGTGTGCTGTTCGAGCGCCGACGAGAGAATCGCGGCGGAGGCCATCGACTCATGCGTCGTCGCTTCGCGTTCGACGGAGAGCCGAGCGAAGATCACCGCCCACAGCAGCACCAGCACGAAGGTGCCGAGCACGGGAATGGCCAGCAGCGCGCGCCGACGCCGCCCCGAGGGCGCGCCGAGAAAAGTGTCAGAAAAGGTGTGGGAGCGCGTGCGCTTCATGGCGCGTCCGTGCGCGCTGATTCGCGTAGCGCGTAGCGTGCTGCGAACTGCGCGAAGTGGATGAAGCGCTGCATGTCGAGAGGTGGTCGGCCGAAACGAGTGAATATACCGCGCGCGGCGCGCGATGGAGGGTCGGCGGATAAACGGTCCAGGATCCGATCCACGTTTCGATCGACAGCATGAGCGAAACAGCGAGCGTTCGGTGTCGTTGAATGCATACGTTTGCGCTGCGGCGCAAGCGGCTCGACTCCACGACGCCCGGCCATCCGCCGATGTGAAACCGCTCGCAATCTGGTCCCCGATTGTTCAGATATTAGCGAAGCCACCGGGATTAAGAAAGGGGCCTCGCTTGGGGGTATACGCGCGGCCTTTCGCCGACACGTAGGTCATTGTTTCAGATGCGGAATATGCCGTCGATCACAGTTACCGACGCGCCTCCGATCCATATCGGTGCGCCGCTCGCCGCATCGTCGTAGACGATGCTCACGCGGCCGTCGCGGCCGAGCGCCGTGCCTTGCCGGACGGTGAAGCGCTCGCCCGGCCGCCGGTCCTGCGCGCGCAGCAGCGTCGCGAGCGCCGCGTTCGCGCTGCCGGTGACCGGGTCCTCGATGTTCTCCGCGCCGAGCAGAATCACGCGCAATTCGAAGCTCGCCGGTCCGCCCGGCGTGTGCGGCCCGTAGACCGCGATGCCGTGCATGCCCGTATCCGCAACTAGCGCCGCGACCGCTGCGCGTGCGTCGCCCGCGAGCGTGAGCGCAAGACATTGCGCCGCGTCGCTCACGCGCACGACGAGCCACGGCGCACCGTTGTTCACGGCGGCGGGCGGCGCGCTGAAATCGATTACCGCCGGAGCCAGCGCGTCGGCCAGACGATCGTTCTGCGCAGCGGTCAGCGGCACGATAGTCGCGGGCGGTGCGGCGAACGCCCATTCGCCGTTCTCGCGTTCGGCGAGCGTCACGAGGCCGACACCGCATTCCTGTACGAGCCTGCGGGGCGTCTTCGGCGCGTAGCCGCTGTCGAGGAGCGCGTGCGCGCTGCCGAGCGTCGGATGACCGGCGAACGGCAGTTCGAGCGCCGTCGTGAAGATGCGTACGCGATAGTCGGCGCGCGGATCGGTCGGCGGCATCAGAAACGCCGTCTCCGACAGATTGGTCCAGCGCGCGATTTCCTGCATGCGCTCGGTGGAAAGCCCTTCGGCGTCGAAGATCACCGCGAGCGGATTGCCCTTGAACGGCACGGGCGTGAAGACGTCGACCTGCTTGAACTGGACGGTGCGTGAGGACATGAGCGTAACGATTCGAATGAGACAAAAAAAACCCGACGGCGTGAGCGCGTCGGGTTTCGCCGGGATGAAACGGGATGCGCCTTAAGCGACTTCCGCGATCAGCTCGATCTCGACGCACGCGCCGAGCGGAATCTGCGCGACGCCGAACGCCGAGCGCGCGTGCTTGCCGGCATCGCCGAAGACTTCCGCGATCAGTTCGGACGCGCCGTTCGTGACGATGTGCTGCTCGGTGAAATCGAACGTCGAGTTGACGAGGCTCATCACCTTGACGATGCGCTTGACCTTGTTGAGATCGCCGACATGCGCGTGCAGCGTCGCGATCAGGTCGATGGCGACGCTGCGCGCAGCCGCCTTGCCTTCTTCCGTCGCGATGTTGTCACCGAGCTTGCCGACATGCACCTTGCCGTCCTTCTTCGCGATGTGTCCCGAGAGATACACCGTGTTGCCGCTCTGCGCGCTCATCACATAAGCGGCGGCGGGCGCGCCCGCGCTGGGCAGTTCGATGCCGAGTTCCTTCAGCTTGTCATACACGTTGGATGCCATCGTTGCTCCTCGTCACTGAAAACGGGTGGAAGGGCGCGCACGCGCCCCCGAAAAAATCAGATGCTCGCGCGGATCAGCGCGCCGAGCTTCGCCACGCCTTCGTCGATCGTCGCGGGCGGGACCGTCACGAACGACAGGCGCATCGTATTGTGCTCGGCTTCGTTCGCGAAGAACGGACCGCCGGGCACGAAGGCCACGTTCTGCGCGATCGCCTGCTCCAGCAGCTTCATCGAGTTGATGTGCTTCGGCAGCTTCACCCACACGAACATGCCGCCTTCCGGCCGGTTCCATTCGACGCCGGCGGGCATGTGGCGTTCCAGCGCGTCGAGCATCGCGTGACACTGATCGCGATACAGCGCGCGGATGGTCGGCACATGCTGATCGAGAAAACCGTCCTTGACCACTTCGTAGACGATGCGCTGCGTGAGGCTCGGCGTGTGCAGATCGGTCGCCTGCTTGGCCTGCACGAGTTTGAAGTGCAATTCCTCGGGCGCGATGATGTAGCCCACGCGCAGGCCCGGCGCCAGCACCTTCGAGAACGAGCCGAGATGCACGATGTGATCCGGGGCCATCGACAGCAGCGTCGGCAGCGGGGCGCCGGCGTAGTCGAGCGCGCCGTAGGGATCGTCCTCGATCACCGGGAACGATGCCTTCTGCGCCAGCGCGGCGAGCGCGCGGCGGCGTTCGAGCGGCAGGCGGCGGCCGGTCGGATTCTGGAAGTTGGGCTGCGCGTAGAGCAGGCGCGCGTTCGCGACGAGCGCGGCATCGAGCGCTTCGGGGATCAGGCCCGATTCATCGGTCGGCACCTGCACGTAGTGCGGCTCGAACAGCGAGAACGATTGCAGCGCGCCGAGATACGTCGGCGTTTCGACCAGCACGCGACTACCCGGATCGACGAGCGTCTTGCCGAGCAGATCGAGCGCCTGCTGGGAGCCGGTCGTGATGAGCACCTGCGTCGGGCGGATATGCGCGCCGTTCACGGAATAGCGTGCCGCGACCCATTCGCGCAGCGGCATGTAGCCTTCGGTCGCGCTGTACTGGAGCGCGGCGGCGGGCTGATCGCGCAGGATGCGTTCCGAGGCGTGGCGCATTTCCTCGACGGGAAACGTCGCGGGCGAGGGCAGGCCGCCCGCGAAGGAAATGACTTCCGGCCGCTCCGTGACCTTCAGGATTTCGCGAATCGCCGAGCTGGTGAGCTTGCGGGCGCGTTCGGAGAGTTGCCACGGCGTGGCGCGGAGATCGGCTTGATTCATGAAATGCCTCGGTTGTCTCTGGGGTTATGTCTCTCGCGGCGCGGGGCCGCGAGTTTTCGAAGCTGGGCTGACGAGGTACGGCAATCGTCGATTATCGCGCGAGTGCGTCATCTTGCGTGCGTCGTGGCCGTTGCGGCGACTGCCGGTTGCGGCGCGGCGCGCACGGAGGCCTTGCGGCCGAGCACGACGGTCACGATGACGGCGGCCGCATACAGCCACGTCGACGCGCTCACGTGTTCGCCGAAGAAGAGCGCGGAGAACGCCATCGTGAAGAAGATCTGCAGCAGTTGCACTTGCCCGACGCGCGCGATGCCGCCCATCGCGAGCCCGGCGTACCACGCGAAGAAACCGATGAATTGCGAGAACAGCGTGACATAGCCGAATGCGAGCCAGGTCTTGAGCGCGAGCGGTTCGGGATGCGCCACGTGATGCGCCCACGCGAGCCAGCCGACCGGCAGCAGCAGGAACGGCGCGGAGAGCACGAGCGCCCAGCAGATCACCTGCCAGCCGCCCATCTGACGCGCGAGCCGCGCGCCTTCCGCATAACCGAGCGCGCCGATGCCGACCGCGACGAGCATCAGCAGATCGCCTGCCTGCAGCCCGCCGCCGCCCGCCTGCAACGCGAACGCGACGACGATCGCGCTGCCCGCGATCGCGCTGGCCCAGAACGCCTTCGACGGCCGCTCGTGCGACAGCCACGCGGCGTAAATGGCGACGCACAGCGGCTGCAGCCCGTTGACGACCGCGCCGTGCGAAGCGGGCACCGTCTTCATGGCCCACGCCGAAAACACCGGAAACGCGATGATCACGCCCAGCGCGACGACGGCGAGGCTCTTGACCTGCGGCCAGGTGGGCAGCTTTTCGCGGCGCCACGCGAGCAGGGCGGCGGCGGGAATGGCCGCGACGAGCGCGCGCCCGAGGCCGTTGAGCAGCGGATGCACCTCCGCGACGACGATGCGCGTCATCGGCAGCGTCAGGCTGAAAATGACGACGCCGATCAGGCCGAGCAGCATGCCTTCGGTTTCGCGGGTTTTCATCGTGGGGTGTCTCCGTGTTTGACCGATGCGCGCGGGCGTCAGTCGGGTTGTTGTGGCGCTGCCGGTTCGTCCGGCGTCTCTGCCTTCTTCGTGCGACGGCGCTTCGACGCCTGGCGCGCTTCTTCTTCGCGCGCTTGCGCCTGTTCCGCCGATTCGCCCAGCGTCAGCGTCGATCCGTCCGGCAGATCGAACTGCGCGACCAGCACCGGCGCGCCCGCCGTCTGCTCGACGTGCAGCAGATGCGCCGCGCCGAGCCACGCGAGCTGCGCCGAAACGGCTTGCGCATCGGGATGAAAACCCGTCAGCGTTCGCAGCGCGATGCCCGTTTCCGGCAGCGCGCCGCTCGGATGGCGCGGTGTGTCCCACTGAATCAGCGACGGCAGCACGCCATCGCCCGCGCCTTGCCACGCGGGGAACGCGCCATCGTCGGGCACGGTCAGGCCCCAGGTATTGCCGGCACGCGACATCGCCGCGACCGGCGCAATGCGCTCGGGATACTGCTCGCGCCAGCGCGTGAGCGACTTCGGCGGTTCGACGCGCGCGACCCAGTGCACGAGCTGCGGGCCGTCATCTTCGAGGCGGCGCTGCATCGCCGGATCGTCCAGCGCAAAAAGGCGTGGGCGGGGCGACTCGACGCTGGCCGCCGACGGATCGACTGCGATGACTTCCAGATACGCGCCGCCCCACAGATTCAGCAGCCGATTGTGCGTGCGCATCGACGGATGCGCGCCGCCGGGCGCCGTTTCCACGCCGAATTTCGCGGCGACGAACTGCGCGCCTTCGTCCAGCGTGCGTGCGGCGATCACGAGGTGATCGAGTTTGAGTCGATGGTCGGTCATGACGGGCCAAGCGATGAACAAGGGCCGATAGCATAACGCTTCACTCCCGCGCATCGGACAGCCCGAAAGCAAAATGTAGCCGCTATCACCGTAACAGTAACGGTACAATCAGCCCAATACTATTCGGTACAGTTATTATCGGCGCACTCAGCCGCGCGCGCCGTACACCGGAGGCCCGCATGTCCGTTCCGCTCGACCAGATTCCCGCCCCGCACGATGCCGCCCAGCTCACGCTCGTCGATCAGCTGGTGCAATGGGGCCGCCGCCGTATCGACGAGCGCGTGTTCCGTCCGGGCATGCGTATGCCGTCGATCCGCAAGCTCGCGCTGGACAAGGGCGTGTCGCGCTTCACTGTCGTCGAGGCCTACGAGCGGCTCGTCGCGCACGGTTATCTCGATTCGCGGCGCGGCTCCGGCTTTTACGTGCGCGAGCGCGTCGCGCCGACGCTCGTCGCGAAGGGCGAAGCGCCTGCGGTCGCGGCGGAGCGTGAGCCGGTGCAGAACACCATCGACGTGGTCTGGCTGCTGCGCAACATGCTGCACACGTCGAGCCCGGAAAAAGGGCCGGGTCTCGGCTATCTGCCGGGCCGCTGGCTGGATGGCGAACTGATCACCAACGCGCTGCGCGCGCTGTCGCGCCAGAGCGGCGCGCAGATGCTCGGCTTCGGCACGCCGCAGGGCTTTCTGCCGCTGCGGCAGCAGTTGCAGACGCGGCTGGAGGAGCTGGAAATCGGCGCGTCGGCGGCGCGGCAGATCGTGCTGGTGTCGGGCATTACGCAGGCGATCGACCTGATTTCGCGCCTCTACGTGAAGCCGGGCGATGCGGTGATCGTCGGCGATCCGGCGTGGTTCCAGATGTTCGGCCGTTTCGCATCGCAGGGCGCGCGGCTCGTCGGCATGCCGTACACGCCGGACGGCCCCGATCTCGACGCGCTGGAGACGCTCGTCGCGACCTGGCGGCCGAAGATGCTGATCATCAATTCCGTCCTGCAGAATCCGACCGGCACGTCGCTCACGGCGGCGCAGGCGTTCCGGATTCTTCAACTCGCGCAGGAATACGATTTCATCGTCGTCGAGGACGACGTCTACGGCGATCTGTGCCCGGCGGGTTTTCCCGCGACGCGGCTCGCATCGCTCGACCAGTTGAAGCGCGTGATCTTCCTCGGCAGCTTTTCGAAGACGCTGGCGGCGAATCTGCGGGTCGGCTATATCGCGGCGGCGCCGGAGGTGGCGAAGGCGCTCGCCGATCAGAAGATGCTCGTCGGCATGACGAGTCCGGAATTGAACGAGCGCGTGGTCTACAAGGTGCTGACCGAAGGGCATTACCGGCGGCATGTCGAGCGGTTGCGCGCGCGGCTCGACGGCGTGCGCGACAAGACCGCGCGCATGCTGGAAAAGACCGGGCTGAGGCTGTTCGCGACGCCGTCGGCGGGCATGTTCCTGTGGGCGGACGCAGGCGTCGATTCCGATGGCCTCGCGGCGGCGGGGCATGAAGCGGGTTTTCTGCTGACGCCCGGCAGCTTGTTCTCGCCGCATCAGTCGCCGACGACCTGGATGCGTTTCAATGTCGCCAATTGTGGCGATCCAGCGTTGCCCGAAATGCTTGCCAACTATCTCGACAAGGCTGCCCGGCGCAGTGCCTAGCGTCTGCGCCGGGGCAGGTTGCGCCGCTCCGCTGGCTCGCGGATGAAGTCCGCGAGCACCTTTTCGTAATGCGCGAGCGCGCCGCGCATGTGCCGGTAGCGATGCTCGTACAGGCCGCTTTGCCCGTCGCAGAACTTCAGCGCGAAATAGTCCGCGAGCAGGTTGCCTTGCGCTTCCATGTTGTAGTCGGACAGACGCATATCGTCGCGAAGCGTGTACGCATACGGCAGGCCGATGCGGATCGCGCCGCGCAGCCGCACCGGATAGCCGAGCTGGAATTGCCAGACGTGCGTCATCTCGTGAATGAACCACATGCGATCGGCGAGGTCGCAGGCGGAGAAGTCGTCCTGATGGCAGCCGCGCGGAAAATACAGGTTGCCGTTGGGCGCCATCGCCGTGCGGCGCGGCTGCAGGCCGAACGGAAGATAGGCGCACGCGTAGACCTTGACCGCCGTGTAGTCGATCGCGTCGCGGAACACGAGCCGGGCCATCTGCGTCTCGTGCGGCGTGAGAGGGCGGGCGTGGCGGTCGGGGTGACGCAAGAAGGGCATCGCGGGGGCGGACGTGATCGGTCGTTGCATCATATCCGGACGCGCCCGCTCTTGAAAAACCCCCAGCCGCCCTTATATCAGGCGAATTGGCTGCGTGGCCAACACGCCGCCGAGGCAATCGCATCAACGAAATCAACACCAGAGGACCCGACCATGGCGCAAGAAACCATGAGCTTTCAGGCAGAAGTGAAGCAGCTTCTGCATCTGATGATTCATTCGCTCTACAGCAACAAGGAAATTTTCCTGCGCGAGCTGATTTCCAACGCCTCCGATGCCGCCGACAAGCTGCGCTTCGAAGCCATCGAGAACAGCGCGCTCTACGAGAACGATCCGGATCTGCGCATCCGCGTCTCGTTCGATAAAGCCGCGCGTACCATCACGATCGACGATAACGGCATCGGCATGAGCCGCGACGAGGCGATCTCGCATCTCGGCACGATCGCGCGCTCGGGCACGAAGGAGTTCTTCTCGAAGCTCTCCGGCGACCAGCAGAAGGACGCCGCGCTGATCGGCCAGTTCGGCGTGGGCTTCTATTCGGGCTTCATCGTCGCGGACAAGATCACGGTGGAAACGCGCCGCGCCGGTCTGCCGGCGAATCAGGGCGTGCGCTGGACGAGCGCGGGCGAGGGCGATTTCGAAGTCGAGGACATCGAGCGCGCGCAACGCGGCACGACCATCACGCTGCATCTGCGCGCCGACGAAGACGAGTTGCTGTCGTCGCACAGGCTCAAGTCGATCATCCAGAAGTACTCGGATCACGTCGCGCTGCCCATCCTCATGAACAAGGAAGAGTGGGACGCCGAGAAAGGCGAGATGGTCACGAAGGGCGAGGACGAGACCGTCAACCAGGCGAGCGCGCTCTGGACGCGTCCGAAGAACGACATCAGCGACGATCAGTACAAGCAGTTCTATCAGCACATCTCGCACGATCACGACGATCCGCTCGCGTGGACGCACAACCGCGTCGAAGGCCGCAGCGAGTACACGCAACTGCTGTACGTGCCGAAGCACGCGCCGTTCGATCTGTGGAACCGCGAACATCGCGGCGGGCTCAAGCTGTACGTGAAGCGCGTGTTCATCATGGACGATGCCGAGCAACTGCTGCCCGCGTATCTGCGTTTCGTGAAGGGTGTGGTCGATTCGGCCGATCTGCCGCTCAACGTGTCGCGCGAAATCCTGCAGGAAAGCCGCGACGTGAAGGCGATTCGCGAAGGCGTGACCAAGCGCGTGCTGTCGATGCTCGAAGAAATCGCGTCGTCCTCCGCCGAAGCGACCGAAGACGCCGACAAGCAAAAGTACGCGACCTTCTGGAACGAGTTCGGTCAGGTGCTGAAGGAAGGCATCGGCGAGGATTTCAGCAATCGCGAGCGCATCGCGAAGCTGGTGCGCTTCGCATCGACGCATAACGACAGCAACGAGCAGAACGTGTCGCTCGCCGAGTACGTCGCGCGCATGAAGCCCGAGCAGACGAAGATCTACTATGTCACCGCCGATAGCTGGCAGGCCGCGAAGAACAGCCCGCATCTCGAAGTGTTCCGCAAGAAGGGCGTCGAAGTGCTGCTGCTGACCGATCGCGTCGACGAGTGGATGCTGTCGTTCCTCAATGAGTTCGATGGCAAGCCGCTCGCGAGCGTCGCGCGCGGCGATCTCGATCTCGGCGCGCTCGATGATGAAGAAAAGCAGCAGCAGGAGAAGGTCGGCGAGGAGCTGAAGCCGCTCGTCGAAAAGATGAAGGAAGCGCTCGAAGGCAAGGCGAAGGACGTGCGTCTCACGTTCCGTCTCACCG